>JAWVCT010000057.1:0-109172 GCA_033858155.1 Blastocatellia bacterium | reverse complement strand
TTGAGAAAAACATGAAACGCCATAAAGGTCTCGAATGGGCTAAAGTACGAGCAAAGCTGGAAGCTAATACGGAAAAACTGTGGTCGCTCAGTGAAATGGAAAGCACTGGCGGCGAACCGGATGTGGTGGGTCACGATAAAAAGACGGGCGAATACATCTTTTTTGATTGTTCAGCGGAAAGTCCCAAAGGCCGCAGAAGTCTTTGTTACGACCGTCAAGCGCTGGAGTCGAGGAAGGAACATAAACCGGCAAATAACGCTATTGATATGGCATCTGCAATGGGCATTGAGCTTTTAACGGAAGAGGAATATCGGGAGCTGCAGAAACTTGGAAATTTCGACACGAAAACGTCGAGCTGGATTACAACACCTTCTGAGATCAGAAAACTCGGCGGCGCCATCTTTGCTGATTACCGCTTCGGTCGTGTCTTCGTATATCACAACGGTGCAGAATCTTACTACGCTGCCAGGGCGTTCCGTGGCTCGCTAAGGGTCTAAATGTGGACTTTGAATGTTTCAGCCTGGAGTCCTTGTGTAATTGAAGACTGTAAGGTGAGGTTGGCGAGTTTGTCGTCATGAAGAACTGCTTTCAGATCGCTGTCGATTCGGAAGTCGATAGAGAATTAGTGAAGGATCTGGTCCGGGCTGACTAGCCGAGTTGGACTAGTCTCCCCCTCGAGACGCTAGCACTGTCTGCGTTCTTTTTTCGTGGTGAACATCCTCGCCTTCGTCAACCAACCTCCTTGGCACATCAAGACAGTCGTCTGCCGCGCGCACTGCTAGTCTTGGCGCGACATAACAAACAAATCGTTGGACTGGAGCGCGGGAGGTCACTTTCTTGACTTGTTTGACGCGGCGAAGGTTGAATGTAATCGGCGCGACAGGCCACTCAGACGTCATGCTCACCAAACAAATGTTTCGCGATCCGCGGCTAACCCGGATGGCTACGTTCCTCGGATCAATCGGCATCGAAATGCGACCGGGGACCATTGACGTGGAAACCCTCTTCCCGGGCAGTCTCATCTCCCACGGGTCGCTCGTAATTGACGAGTCTGTGCTAATCGCGCCGGGCGACGCGCTGCACGAGGCCGCACACATCGCGCTCTCGCCGCCGGAGCGCCGGTCGGACGACTTTGCGTTCATCGAAGGCGATATGGGTGGCGAGGAAATAACAGCAATCTCCTGGTGCTGGGCCGCGCTGCTGAAGCTCGGTATAGAGCCGGAGGATGTCTTCCACGACACCGCCTACAAGCGCGGCGACTCAGCAATGATCATCGAGCACGCGCGGCGCGGGATTTACATTGGTTTCCCGTTATTGCAGGCATGGGAGATGGCGTTTGACGAACGGAATGCACGCTTACGCGGTGTAAAGCCTTTTCCGCATATGCTGAAATGGATTCGGGGCTGACCAATCGCAGAGTACGAAAGGACATTGAGTATCAAAAACTAAGTTGAGAAAAGTCCATCTATCTCTGGGGGTTCTTGTCCTGATTATTTTCCTGCCGACAGGCCAGTATATGGACAAGCATTACAATCACATGGTCGGGGTCCCGGACGGGATACGATTGTTGTATCGTACCAGGCACATCTTTATTCTGCTGTCTGGTCTGACAAATCTTGGGATCGCGGCGTATTTCACCTATCGGGATCGGTTTTGGCCCAGGACCTTCCAGATGATTGGTTCTGGTCTTACGTTCCTTAGCTGCTTTCTGTTCACAGTGGCTTTCTTTTATGAGCCCCGATTGAGAAATCTGCGCACGCCATTAAGTCACTGGGCACGTACTGTATTGCCACTGGAGTAATACTTCATGTCTTGAGCGGCCTGGATCAAAAGAAGAAGACAACTGTCAGCTAACATTGACTGCACCCGAGTGCGACAACAATCCCTGATTCGCTCCATAGATCGCGAAATGGATCTTCTTTTTGATTTAGACGGCACGCTGACCGATTCGGGAACTGGGATCACGCGATGTATCCAACACGCGATGTCGCGGCTCGGTCGCGAGCCCGGTTCGGGCCCTGATCTGGCGCGCTTCGTCGGCCCGCCCTTACGCGATGCTTTCGCTGAACTGCTCTCGACAGACGACCCGCAGGTTATTTCGGGCGCCATCGCTTTCTACCGCGAGCGTTACGTAACGGAGGGTATGTTCGAAAACGTTGTCTATCCATTTGTGAGGGATGGGCTGGCTAAACTTTCCGCCGATGGCCATCGGCTCTGGGTCGTGACGTCGAAGCCACATGTGTATGCGCGAAAAATTATCGAACACTTTGGCCTCGGTTCATTCTTCAGCGGCGTGCGCGGTGCGGAATTGGATGGGCGCAACGCGGACAAAGCGGAGCTGATTCGCACCGTGCTCGATCACGATCAAATCAAAGCGAGCGAAGCCTGGATGATCGGTGACCGGGCCCAAGACATTCGCGGAGGTCGCGCCAACGGCCTTCGCACCGCCGGCGCGTTGTGGGGTTATGGATCGGAAGATGAACTCCGCGGCGCCGAACCCGATCTGTTGATCCGGAACATATCAGAGCTTCGCGTCCACCTCGAGGTGCCGGCCCACAGGTAGAAGGAAGCAGTCACTGCTGGTGCGAGCCAGCAAAGACGCCGATGCCGGCCTTCACGACGTTAACGCAACTCGCACAGTGCGGTTCTGAGTCTCATGACCTTTGATTCATCGTTTAGTAGCCTCTCGTCCATTCAACATCCTGCGCCTGAGCGACGGTTAGGAGACCCGCCCAATATTTCGAGCCGTGCTTTCGAATATCAGATTCAATAAGCGGTCGGCCGATATCGATGATTTCGACGAACTGCGGACCAATAGAGTCGAAAATGATTTCCTTTTTTGAAAGGCTCTTTGTTTTGATGAGAACGCCCAACCAATCAATCCAATTCAACATTTGAAAAAGATGGTCTCGGTGCTCCAGCGGCACTTCATTGGGGCGTGACGCCTTTTGGGCTTCTTTGACCTTATACAAAGCGTCGCTCCAACCTCCTTCCCAACGAGAGCGAAAGGATTCCGATAAGTTCAGCGCGATTTGTAAATCACGACCTGCTTTAGCTTCCTTGCGAGTCAAATAAAGAGAAACGGCGGCAACTGGAAAGCTGATAATTTGAACAACCAACACTATTACTTCGAGGACTTGTTTAGGCGCCATGTCTTCTCCTTTCCATCGAACATATGGCAGCGCTCAACAACGAGACAGGGTACGACCGAACTACTATTAGACGAGACACCGAGGATAAGACGATTGTCAGCTTAGTTGACCGATGAACTTTCCACGCCCAACTCCGCGTTCGGCAGACGTCGCTGGAGCGTCCAGAGCACAAACACCACGGGGCATCGACCTCGTCGACCCGGTTCATGAAACAGTCCTTCATGAGCGCGTCGTCCCAGATGGTCTTCCGAATCATTACGAATTCAAGCGGCTCAGTGACGCCGTGACTCAACGCCCAGGTTAAGCAGTCCAAAGCGAAGTTCCCAGGAGAGATCCCGGCGATACGGATTAAAATGGCCTAGAAGGAAAGCGGCAAGACTCTATTCCTGACCGAATCCGCTGTCAAGCAAAAATCAGGGCAAGATGAGCTTAGTTATGAAGTGTGTTGGGAGTGGTCTGTTCAGAAACAGTCTAATCATCGGCGCGTTCGTTCAACCGAGACTCTTCGCTAACCCACGAGCCCTTACGGTCGAGCTAGCGCCTCACTGGAATCGTTCCGGTGAATCGATGAGAGGAGTCACGTTCTCACGCGCGAGATGAAGTAAAGCCCACCGCACGCAAAGAGCACGATGGGAGTCCACACTGCCGGAGCCGCGGGTAGCAAAGAATGTTCGCCGAGTTGCTGAAAGCCGCCCGAGACCAACCAGAACGCCAGGCTCACTGCCACCGCGGAACAGAGCGCCACCACCGTGCTCTTTCTGCCAAAGGATATTGCCAAAGGCATTCCGATCAGGGCCATCACAATCACGCCAAAGGGTGCGGCATATTTTCGTTGCAGGGCTACGGCGAGGGCGGCCGTGTCGGCGCCCCGATCTTTCAAAGTCTTGATGTAGACGCTAAGCCGATCGGCGCTCAATTGCGATGGCCGATCGACTGTGGGCCTGAATACGGAAGGCGGATCGACTCCGCTTATTTTCAGTTGCGCCGCTGACTGGCGAGTGACCCGCGCGTCTCCAACGTCGATCCATTGCGCTTTGCTAATCTCAAACTCATTCGGTGAGAGCCATTTCCCTTCCTCGCCGAAGGTCACGCGCTTCAATTCGATCTGGTGATCGTCGAATTCATATATCCAGGGCTTCAGCAGCACCTGCCGGCCTTCGTCAAACTCGTATGAATAAATGCGCGCGCCGTCCGTGCTCACCAGCCAACGTCTTTCGGATCCAGTTGCCATTTGCGTAATGTTCCCACGGATTCTGGCGCGCAGGCTGTCCTGCCGCACGTTCGCCTGCGGCATCACCCGCTCCTGAATGAACCACGAACCGGCCGCAATCAAGATCGCAAAGCCAAGTCCGGGCAACATCAACCGATACACGCTCTGGCCGCTGGCCCACCAGGCCACCGCTTCCCTTCTCCTGGCGATCAAGGCATAGGTCATCAACGCAGCGACCAGGACGCTCCCGGGAAACAACTCGATGCTGACGAGAGGCAGCAAATAGAAGAGGTACTGTGCGACCAGCATCACGCTTGCTTTATTGGCCGCGATAAAGCGATACAACTCAAAGGTAGTGAAGACATTGAAAATTAATACCAGGGACACGAAGCCAAAGAAGAAGCTGAAGGTCATGGTGCGAACGATGCTGACATCCAACAAAGTTGGAAAAGTGATCAGCCAGCGCCGCGCATTTTGAGAAACGAATCCGCGCGCAACGTGTTCAGTCGCGTCAATCGGTGTGTGTTCTCTTCGGGCGCGGCGAAAATGAAACCCAAACTGCCGCCGGGTGAAGGTCAGTAATCCAATTCCCATGATCAAAGTCAGAACCGTCGCCAGCCACGCGCCCACGATCGGTGGCAGAGACCCTCCCCGGGCCATCTGATCTCCGCCCAGCGTTACCAGGTAATAGATCAGCAAGACCAGAAGAGACAAGAGAACGCCAAAGCCGCGGCTGCCGCGTCGCATGCGCAGAGCCAGGGCTGCTCCAAACAGTGAAAACACAAACGGCGTAAGCGAGAACGCCAGGCGCTTATGAAAGATGATGCTGGCTTCGCGCTTTTGCACGCCGTCGCTCTGGGCGATAAATGCGCGCAGCTCTGTAAATCCCAAGGAGTCGGGTCCCGACTCTTCCTTCTGCATCCGTTCCAGCAAGCTACTGCGTCCGGTGGGAAAGACAATGCGCAGCAGGTCCAGACGGTCGACGCTAAAAGATTGATCGCGGGACTCTGGCGACGGCAGCCTGGTCTGCATCGCGTCCTGTAACACCAGCTCGGACTTTTCGGAAGAGGAATCGATCCGGCCGGCGCGCGCGGTTACCAGCAGAGTGGAGCGATCAGCTTCCTGCGATCGAATGAAAACGCGGCCCCATTGGCCGTGCTCCTTGTCACCATCTCGAACGTAGATGACATAGTTCGGAATGTCGGTGGCAAAGGTGCGCGGCTCGACCGGTGAATCCAGCTTGTAGAGGGCGCTGCGGATGGCCACCGATTTTAGCTGCTGTTGGGACCGAGGGGCTTCCTTGAGGTTAAGCTCCGCGGTAGCCGCCGTGGCGATCAACCCGAGCGCCAGCGCGGGCCAGAGCATCCGCCACGTGCTGACTCCCGCGGCGCGCATGGCCACCAGTTCACTGTCGCTGCTCATCCGGCCTAATCCAATAATCGTGCCGGATAAGACCGCCATCGGAATCGTGAAGACAAGGACTGTGGGCAAAAGCGCCAGCGCCAGGCCGTAGACAAAACTGGAAGGCATCACGCCGTGGAAGATCGTCTCAAAGTAGCGGCCAGTCTGCTGTGCGAACAGAATTGCGGTAAGGAGGATGAGCGAGGCGACGATGTAAGGGAATATCGTGCGAAGGATGTACCGCTCTATTAATCTCTTGTTCGCCATGATGCCGACTTATTGAAATGCTCGAGCCCCGCTTCGGAGGGTGTCGGCAAAAGCCGACTCTGTGGTTCTCTGTGTAACCTCTGTGCCTCTGTGGTGAATGTTTTCGCAGTAGATTCCACCACAGAGACACAGAGCATCACAGAGGTTACACAGAGAAAATACCCTTTTCCGACAGCCACGCTTTTGGGCTCAATGCAACTAAACTCCCGAAAAGCGTCCTGGCTGCTTTTACTTTTCGACCAGAATAAAGTTATCGCCGCGCCGCCACCAAAGTTCGCGGCCGTCGATCCAGCGCGCGCACTATCAAGCGATGTGTTAACTCGGACAGTTGCGCGTCCGACTGTTCCGAAAGCCCTCTAAACGTAGATGCAAAATCCGTAGGTGGAAGCTGCTGACTAGCCATCACGATCTGCTGGGTCTCAGGCAGCAACCGGGTCGCCGGCCCGCGGCTACACCTCTGACAGTGAGGATTCACTTCAACGTCCAGGCAAGCCGGGTCGCTTTCACTCAGGCGCGCGCCACACTCTGCACAAGAACGTACATCCGGAAAAAGCCCCGCCAGACGGAGCAGCCACACCTCGAAGTACCTGAGCACGAGACGCGCTGATTGCGGCGGGCCCTCCAGCGCTTCCACGCAAGCAGTCACCATCCGAAATAACTTTTCGTTGGCTTCGTGGGGTGGGGCGAACTCGCTTACCAACTCGCCCATATAAGCCAGCACCTCTGACGCTTCAAGTTGAGCGGCAAGATCGAAATGCGACTTAATTATCTCAGCATTGGAAATCGAGACGAGCTCGCGATTCTCCCTTTCGTAGAAGGCCAGCCGGATGAGCGTGAATGGTTCGAGGGCAGCGCCGAAACGACTCTTCATCCGCCGGGCGCCCTTCGCGACTGCTCTCACCAGGCCGGCGCTGCGTGTAAGGCAGACGACTATGCGATCTGCTTCGGCCAGATTGTAGGTTCGCAGAACGATCGCGTCTGTATTAACCAGCGCCATGCGCACGCCCCGTTCATTAAGGTATCCCTTTAACGCAAGGGTAGGAAGTAGAGGATCCAGCCAAGGATAAAAGCGATGAAAAGAAACTCACCAAAAACCTTCAGCCCATAAACCAGACGCTGCCGGTCAGAGCCTTTCGCCACGACTCCAAAAACGATCGCCGTCAAACCCGCGAAAACCGCCATCCAGAAAAGGTGCCTCATTGCTTCCTCCCCGCGGCGATATCGAAAGCATCGAGCATTGCCAGGTAGTTAAGCAGGCCGGCTACGAGGAGGAACGTGTTGCCATATTCATACGTGACCATCTGAGCGTGATCCGCAAAGCCGGTGTTCGTCAGCCAGCAGAAGACGTAGAGCGATCCCGCGCCGACGTTCGCGATCATCGGCAAGAGTTGCAGCACGATGCCGATGCCCTGATCGTTGGCGGTGAGTGTGAAGAGATGGCCGCCCATCCATAGGCCGGCGAAGAACATGCCCCACACGGCGCCTCCTAAAAGGAGTGCGCGCGTCCACTTCCGCTGGATCAGATGTCCCAGCCCGGGCACCGCCCACGCCGCCAATCCAATCAACCACGCGCGGGGCGGAGTATCCACGCGGGACGTCTGCTGCATCTGCTTTGCGACCAAGAATAATCTCCCTTCATCAATCGCCTTAAGATATCTCCGGCGATCGCGCGTCTCTTACGACGCTTTCTTGCCTGCCGGGATTCGGCCTTTATTATGAATAGATCCTTTAGCTGTCGGCTCAACCACCGTTTACCTATTAATAAAGGAGGAAGCGCTCTCGTTGGAGGTTGAACTCTTCCAGCGGAGCTGTCCATGAGTCTCTGATTTTCGTCAACTGGTCTCCGCGCTCGATTGCCTCACGAACTTTCGAGGTTCCCGCAATCAGATCGAAAGGGTTGCGATCGTATTCATATTCGTACGGCGGATCCTTCCAACGAAACTGACTGCCGTACATATCGAACGCGGTCTTCACGATTGCTATCCCGGCGATCACGGGCTCGAAAGCTTCGCGGTCCGTTACGTGAATCTGAACGCCGCCGCAGGCTTGTTGGGCATGTTTCTGAAACGTGGGCATGAATCCGCAGGACCGGAAATATACGCCGGGAAAATCGAACGAAGCCATAGCGGCGGCGAAATCGTCGGCATCAATGTACGGCGCTCCCGCGAACTCGAACGGCTTTGTGGTTCCCCTCCCCTCGGATATTTGCGTGCCCTCCAAATGTACAGTCGCGGGGAACACCACAGTCGTCTGAGGCGTCGGCATATTTGGCGAAGGCAGGATCCAGGGCCCGTCCGTGTCGTCATACCAAAGTTCACGCGACCAGCCCGACATGGTTACGCATTCCAGATCGCAACCAATCCCGAATTGCTCGTTGAACATTCGGCCCAGCTCGCACACTGTCATTCCGTGACGCGTAGCGATCGGGAACTGGCCTACGAAAGAGGAGAAGGCTGGATCGAGCACAACGCCGTCGACCTTAGTCCCGCCAATGGGGTTCGGGCGATCGCAGGCAATCACCTTCTTGCCCAGCTTCTTAGCCGCCCGCATGCAATTGGCCAGCGTGTAAATAAACGTGTAGATGCGCGTGCCCACGTCCTGCAAATCAAAAACGATGATGTCGACGTCGCGCAGCATTTCTTCCGTCGGCTCGCGGGTCTCGCTATAAAGTGAATAGATCGGCAGGCCGGTCTTTCGATCAGTGGCGTGCCCCGTCTCAATCATATTGTCCTGGACGTCGCCGCGAATCCCGTGCTGAGGACCGAAGAGCGTTGTGAGATTGATGTCCGGGTGTTCGTGGAAGAGATCGGCAACGTGGCGGAAGCCGTGATCGACCGAAGCCTGGTTGCACACCAAGCCAACCCGGGCACCGCGCAGGAGGTAGATTTGCTCGCCCAGAAGTTTCTCGACTCCGAGCATAATGCGCTTTCCTGTTTCCGGGCGATCATTTGAGCGAACAGAATGTCGAGGCGTTTCAGCCTTCTCGGCGAGCACCTCTCTCACAGCATCAATTCGTAAACCGAGTTCGAATAGGATCTGAGTTGCTATCGAACCCTCCAGCCTCAGCAGTCCAAGGAGAAGGTGCTCGGTTCCGATGTGGCGGTCCCCCAGCACTTCGCTTTCTTCGCGCGCGTAGAAGAGTGCCTGCTTTGTTTCCGGAGCCAGCGGCAATTCGACGGCCAGGAGAATGTCTCTGGCTGTTGATGCGCAGCGCTGTTCAATCTGCGCGCGGATTGAGTCCAGGGATTGCTTGCTGTCGGTGAATACGTGGGCGAAAAGAGGCTTGTCCTCTCGCGACAGGCCGAGCAGGAGATGCTCAGGTTCGATCATCGAGGCGCCAAACTGGCTGGCTTCGTATCGCGCGAAGAAAATCACGCGACGTGCCATCTCTGTGTACCGTTCAAACATTTCTCTCTTGCTTACCTGAAATCGAAAGGCCGCCAGACTGAGATTCAGCCACACAACACCGAACCGCCATTCACGTTAAGGATTTCGCCATTGATATGACGCGCCCACTCGCTACAGAGAAAGACTATTGGCCACGCAATGTCTTCCGGCGTGGCAACGCGGCCAACTGGGATCGAGTTCTCGATCGACTTGCGAAAGTCCGCGTCCTCAAAAACGTCCGTACACATGTCCGTGTCTACCCAGCCCGGGGCCACTGCGTTGACATTGATGCCCAAGGGACCGAGTTCCGCTGCCAGTGACTTAGTAAAAGCTATCTGGCCGCCTTTGGAAGCCGCGTAGTTTGAAACGTTCGCTTCCCCTCTCTGTCCCGCGGTCGAGCTAACAATCACGATCCGACCAAAGCCTCGGTCTTTCATTCCCGGAACGGCCGCGCGACAAGCAGCCCAGGTACCCTTAAGATTCAAATTCATCGTACGGTCCCAGGCGGCCTCGCTCAAGGCATCAACCGCTCCACCTTCCCAGATACCCGCATTACAGACGAGAAAATCGACCCGACCCAGGCCGGCGACAGCGTCTTGAATCAAGCGCGCGGCTTCATCCAGCCGCGAAACGTCGGCTTTAACAGCCAGCGCTCTGACACCGGAATCTTCCGCGGACTTAACTGTCTCTGCCGCGGCCCGCTCGTCCCTAACATAATTGATGACCACATTCGCGCCCAGCCTGGCGAAGCAATTCACCGCGGCGCGGCCAATACCACGTGAGCCGCCGGTAACTAACGCGACTCTGCCTTTCAAGTTTAGTGAGCCGATCAGGGCCGGCGAAAATTCCAGTGTAGTTTCCTTCAAGCAGTTTGGTTGCCTTTGATTGGATTCGGTTTCTATTAGAGCGCTTACAAAGCTACAGACGTGCGGGCTTCGCTCTCGTGAATTCTCTTTGCTGCATACGAGCGCGCCTCCGCAATGAATCGATTAAAGAGAGCCTGTGAGAAACGGTCTCGTTCCCAACCAATTTCGGGATGCCATTGAACTCCCATCACGAACCGATCGCCGCGCGGATCTTCGACCGCCTCCACCAGACCATCCGGCGCCCAGGCGGTGGCCACCAGTTCCCTGCCCACTGTTTCAATCGCCTGATGGTGATGGCTGTTTACCGGAGCGGTTTCGGCATTGGCCGCTTGACCGGCGATGCTATCTGCCACGAGTCGCAGTTCGTGCGAGTGCCGATCACGGGGCGCTCCTTGCTCGTGCTTAATAGCGCCCGGGTGTTGGCTGACAATATCCTGGATTAGCGTCCCGCCGCGCGAGACATTCAACACTTGCGCGCCAAAGCAGATCGCGAACAGAGGCATCGCGCGCTCTTCGGCCTCGATCAGCGCCAGCAGGTCCGTTTCGTCTTTCTCCGGATGCACGACGCCAAGTTGCGGATGCGGGTTTCGCCCATAGCGCTGCGGATCAACGTCCGAATTGCTCCCGGGCAATAGCAGGCCGTCCATATCGGCCAGAACCTGTTTGATGAAATCCCGGCGCGGAATCAAAGGAATGTGAACCGGCAATCCACCCGCGGCCTCGACGGCCTGGCTGTAATCTCGCGCCAGATAAAATCGATTTGTTTCGAGTTCCAAACGCATCGTGATCCCGATGCGTGGTCGTATCTGTGGTTCCATTCGCTCGCTTTATCTTTCAGAATCCGACTTCAAACTCTCTTCATGATAGCGCACATGATAACCCAAACGCGTTGCCGTTTCCCAACGTGGCCAGATGTGCAAAAAGAAAACAGAGTATCGCACACTCTCAGGCGCATCGCTTGACTAATCTTCGCGCGAGTTCCTATAGTGCTGTTTCACCGATGAGCAGAAAAAATTCCTTACAAGTGCGCAGCACAACCGTGTTGCTGGTGCGGCGTGACGGGAAGGTCGCCATGGCCGGCGACGGCCAGGTCACCGTCGGCGAAACCGTAATGAAGGCCAACGCCAAAAAGGTGCGGCGGCTTTATAACGACAAAATTTTGGCGGGATTCGCCGGTGCTACTGGCGATGCGTTTTCACTTCTGACTCGCTTCGAGGGGAAGCTGGAACAATACCACGGCAACCTGGAACGCGGGGCGATTGAACTCAGCAAGGAATGGCGAACCGACAAAGTGCTTCGTCACCTCGAAGCCTTGCTGGTCGTGGCCGATGAGAAAAGTTCTTTCCTACTATCAGGCAATGGTGATGTGATCTCGCCGGACGACGGCGTGCTCGCCATCGGATCTGGTGGTTCTTATGCCTTGGCGGCGGCGCGGGCACTGGTAGCGAACACCCAACTTTCAGCACGTGAGGTAGCGCTTGAGGCGATGCGAATCGCCGGCGAGATCTGCATCTACAGTAATTCGAACATCATCGTCGAAGAGTTATGATCGGAACTTGATTCAAGGTTGTTCTGAGGAGTTGGCCGTCGACACTTCTAGAGCGCCTTATCTGTTATTGGCATTGACTTAGAAATGGTTATCTATCTGGCGGGCGACACGGAAGAACAAGAGGCGCGTCTTGATGAGATGACGCCGCGGCAGATCGTGGCTGAACTCGACAAGCACGTCGTGGGACAGAACGCGGCGAAGCGCGCCGTGGCCATCGCTCTGCGCAACCGCGTCCGTCGCAAGAAGCTTCCCGCCGATCTCGCGGCTGATGTGATTCCCAAGAACATCATTATGATTGGTTCGACCGGCGTCGGTAAAACCGAGATCGCCCGGCGGCTGGCGCGCATGTCGAACTCGCCTTTTCTGAAAGTTGAGGCGTCGAAGTTCACCGAAGTTGGTTATGTGGGCCGCGACGTCGAAAGCATGATTCGTGATCTCACTGAAATCGCTGTCGAGATGACGCGCCAGGAAAAGATAGAAGAGATCGCTGACAAGGCCGAGCTGAATGTTGAAGAGCGAATTCTGGATATCCTGCTGCCGCCGCCGAAGTCGTCTTCGGCCAGTCCCCTTTTCGATTTCGATTCTGGTGAAACGACGGCTCCGGTCCTGGTAACCGAGTCAGAGCCGAAAGACGAAAACTTTGCGCGCACGCGCGAGAAGCTGCGTACTCAACTGCGATCCGGGAAGCTCGACAATCGCCTGGTCGAGATGGAAGTGCGCGAGAAGAGCTTTCCCACGATTGAATTTGCCGGGCCCATGGGCGTCGAAGAAATGGGCATTAACATGAAGGACATGCTGGGCAACATGTTCCAGGGCCGCAGCAAGCGCCGCAAGATGCGTGTCGATGAGGCGATGGAGTACCTCATGCAGGAAGAGGAAGAGCGGCTGATCGACATGGACACCGTCGCGCGCGCCGCGCTGGAACGCGTTGAATCATCGGGCATTATCTTCCTGGATGAGATCGACAAGATCGCTGGGCGCGAGTCGGGGCACGGCCCCGATGTTTCGCGCGAAGGCGTGCAAAGGGACATTCTTCCTATAGTGGAAGGCACGACCGTAAACACGCGCTACGGAATGGTGCGCACCGATCACATACTGTTCGTGGCCGCGGGAGCCTTCCACGTTTCGAAGCCGTCCGATCTAATCCCGGAACTGCAGGGACGTTTCCCGATTCGAGTCGAACTCGAATCGCTGACTATCGAGGACTTCAAACGCATTCTGGTTGAGCCCAAGAATTCATTGGTGAAGCAATACCTGGCCTTGATGGAAACCGAAGGCGTGATCCTTGATTTCACGAAAGATGCCATCGACGCGGTCGCTAACTTTGCCGCGCGAGTGAACCAGAACACGGAAGACATCGGCGCCCGGCGTTTGCACACGATCATGGAACGGCTGCTGGATGAAATCAGTTTCGAGGGACCCGACCTTGAGCCAAAAAACAAAACCATCGATGCCGCCTATGTCGAGCTGATGCTCGCCGATACAGTGAAAGATCAGGATCTAAGTCGTTATATCCTTTAGTCCTCTCTCTCTAACTAATTTCCAGACTCCAGTGCCTGCACCGCAACCAATTTCAATGACAAGACGGAGGCCGGTCGCCCGTCATCTCCTGCTGGTTCTGGCCGTCTGTGCGCTCTCATTGGCGCCGACTTGCGGAAAGCGCAGGCCGCCACTGTCGCCCATCGAGCGAATTCCACAGCGCACTGAATTGTTATCCGGGGCCCAGCGCGGCAATCAGGTGATTCTTAGTTGGCCGGCGCCCCTTCGGAATGCGAGCGAGGGCAGCGTCCAGAGCATTCGCCGCGTTGATGTCTATCGCGTGGCGGAGCGGCCCAATTCCCCTCTGCCTTTGACTGAGGAAGAATTCGCGGCGCGCGCCACCCTCATTGGCTCCCTCACCTATGACGAGATAAAGAAGGCCGGCAACACTCTCACCTATATCGATACGCTCGAGTTGGCGGGAGTGCCCGCGCGGCTGCGCTATGCGGTTCGTTATGTGAATGCCGCTGGTCAGAGCGCGGCTTTCTCGAACTTCTATTTGATGGAGCCCGCAGCCAAGGTTGCAGAACCGCCCATCATTATCAAGACCGGCAAGGAATATTCAGAGACAGCGAATACCATTACCTGGGAGGCGCCGAAGGCAAACACTGACGGTTCGACGCCGGTTAACCTGCTTGGCTATAACGTGTATCGAACGGAAGCTTCTCGGCCGCAGGCCGGCCAGAGTCCGCTAAATTCGCAACCGATCACCGCTACGCAATATCAGGATCGGAACTTCACGTTCGGCGAGAAATATGTCTACGTTGTACGGTCGGTATCGCTGGGCACTGAAGGCAAGCCAGTTGAGAGTCTCAACTCAAACAGTATTCAGTTGGCGCCGGTGGATACCTACCCACCGGCCGCGCCCGAGAAGCCTTCCATTGGCGCCGCGGCAGGCAAGCTTTCGATTTTCTGGGTGGCGAATGCGGAACCCGACCTGGCGGGCTATTACCTCTATCGTTCAACTGATCCGAATCTGCCTCGAGACAAGTGGACCAAACTGACGCCCGCCTTGTACACAAAGACTACCTTCACCGATGAAAACGTCGAATCGGGCAAGACCTATTACTATTATGTCGTAGCTTTGGACAAAGCCGGCAACACAAGCGCGTCATCTGAAGTCGTTTCTGAAGCCGTGCCGTAGCACGCGCGAACACTCTCTGCGTATTCAAAGTCGATATAAGAGAGCCCGGCTCCGCTATTAACGGAACCGGGCTCTTGGTTGAGTGGCGGCCCTCCCTTACGGTCGGGCTACTGCCCCGCACTTTCTCTTAGTTAGTACCGTCTGATATCCAGAATCAAGTTCAGGATGTCGCCGAGAATGCTATATCTGCCACCCGAGTAACTTCCGTACTGGCTGCGGCCATAGTAACCGTCCTCGTAACCGCGTTGAAAACCTTCGCGGAAGTAGTTCTGATACTCAGAGACGTCGACATAATATCCGTCGTAACCATAGCTCGCATCCTGGAACGCATCGGAATTGTTCGGATCAAAATTCCAACCGTCCTGCTGGTCTGCCTGACCTGCGCGGAAGCCTTCTTCGTACCCCGACTGGACTGCCCTTCTTAAGAGATCCGCCCCGTACTGATTGACGTTGTAGTACTGACCATTCCGAGAATAACTATAGTCAGGATATCCGTAATCGTTATAGCTAAAGCTCTGCAGTCTAAACTGGTCCTGGCGCAGACGTTGCCAGTAGCTCTGTTGAAAACGGTATTGGTTAAGGCGTCTTTGTTGCTGTAACTGCAGGTCCCGCTGTTGCCACCAACGCTGCTGGTCGGATGCCCGCGAGCGAAATTGATTCTGACGTTGCTGCCATGATTGTCCTTCACGCTGGCGCCACTCATTGCGTTGCTGATCAGACAGACGGGCTTGGCTCTGATTACCGAATTGCCGATTGCGGTTATCCTGAGCCTGGCGAATCTGTTGTCCGTTACTGCGCTGGGTGTTGCCTTGTCGATCCCACTGGCGCCCCTGATTGTTTTGTTGGCGGATCTGATTATTCTGTTGTTGCGCACGTAGCTGTTCTTCCGCCTGGCGTCGTTGTAGATCCTGACTCTGGCGCTGCCGATCGATTTGGCGCCCCTGCTGCTGACGCTGCTGCTGGTCCTGGGCCTGCCGCTCATTGTTCCGGCGCTGCATTTCAGCCTGCCGTTGCTGATCCTGCTGCTGGCGTTGCTGCCCGGCACGCTGCTGCTCCAACTGCTGTTGTTGCTGCGAACGTTGTTGCTGACGCTGCTGCTGGTCCTGCGCCTGCCGCTCGTTATTCCGGCGCTGCATTTCAGCCTGGCGTTGCTGATCCTGCTGCTGGCGTTGTTGCCCAGCACGCTGCTGTTGCTGCTGTTGCTGCTGCTGTTGTTGGGCCTGACGCTCTTGATCTTGAGCCCGATTGCGCTGCTGCTGATTGTCCTGGCCACCGCCGCCGCGACGACCACTTTGAGGCTGCTGAGCCGGTGCCTGCTGCGACTGGTTATTTTGCTGTTTCTTGTCTTCGCGCTGGGCGCGTCGATCTTCACGATTTTGATTTTGTGCGCTTGCGATACTGCCCGTACCGATCAGAGACACCGCTCCCACCGCTAGAGCCAGGGCAAGCCGGCTGAAACCATTACTCTTCATGACTACCTCCTAAAGGAAAAAGGCTGAGGGGAAAGTATTTTCGCTGTTCTCATGGCAATCGCTATTCCAAATGTTCGAGGTTAGCGCCTCGCTGATTCGGATTGAGGGGACAACCCTATATCGTCATCGAGTGAACCGTATAAGGCAGATGAATGCACGGAGGAGTCGCCGATCATCATTAGTGATGTGACAGACGACCTCTCGCTCTGCTGTCAATCGCGCGAGGTTTCGCTTATATTTAGCGCCAGCAGAAAATCAGGAGGCCTTTATGAAATTCTTTCTCGATACAGCGAATCTTGATGAGATTCGCAAAGCCGCAGCCCTGGGATTGGCCGACGGCGTGACCACAAATCCTTCGCTTATCGCAAAGGAAGGCAACGTTGATTTCAAGGAGCACATTGCCGAGATATGCAAAATCGTCTCGGGCCCGGTGTCGGCTGAAGTCACTAGCCCCAACAAGGACGATATGCTCCGCGAGGGCCGTGAGTACGTGAAGATCGCCCCCAACGTTGTCATCAAATGCCCGCTCACCGTCGACGGTTTGGAGGCGACCCAAATTCTAAACGACGAAGGAATCAAGGTTAATGTGACGCTTTGCTTCTCGGCAGCCCAGGCGATCTGCGCGGCCAAGGCCGGCGCGTCTTTCATCAGTCCCTTTCTCGGTCGGCTGGACGACATCGGTGACAACGGTCTACGTCTGCTCGAAGAGATAATTGAAATCTACGATAACTATGGATGGAAGACAGAGGTGCTGGCGGCGAGCTTGCGCCATCCGATCCATGTGATCGAAGCAGCACGCTTGGGCGCGGACATAGGTACCATGCCTTACAAAGTACTCGAGCAACTGCTGAAGCATCCGCTTACCGACAAGGGACAGGATCAGTTCCTGGCAGATTGGAAGAAGCGGTCTGCCAACGCTTAGGGTTTTGGGCTTTAGGGGGAGGGGGCTAGATGTCAGAAGACAATCGTTCCGGGTCCATACCCCCAACCCCCAACCCCCAAAACCCGACCCCCTCTTCAGTTGTGGTCCAGGCGACTTCCCTCACGAAAATCTATGGCCAACAACGGGCAGTCGACGGTATCGACTTCGCTGTCAATCGTGGAGAGACCTTTGGCCTCCTCGGACCAAACGGCGCAGGCAAGTCCACGACGATGCGAATGATCGCTTGTCGCACGCCACCTACCGCCGGACAACTCTCTGTCGAGGGATGCGAAGTTCGAACGCACGCTCGCGAGATTCGCTCACTTATTGGAGTCGTGCCTCAGGAAAACAACCTCGATCCCGATCTAAACGTCCTGCGAAACCTGGTTGTCTACGCCAGCTATTACGGTATTCCAAAAATCCGGGCGGCCCAGCGCGCGGCAGAATTGCTCGACTTCATAGGTTTAAGCGAGCGAGCGAACGCCAAGATAGATCATCTATCAGGCGGCATGAAACGGCGCCTGATGATAGCCCGATCGCTTTTGCACGAACCACGTCTGCTGGTGCTCGACGAGCCCACAACCGGTCTCGATCCACAGGTGCGTCAGGAAATTTGGCAGAAGCTGGAAGAGCTGCGGCGCGTCAGCGGGGTTACCATTCTGCTCTCAACTCACTACATGGAAGAAGCTGAGAAGCTTTGTGAGCGCCTCGTCGTAATAGATCACGGAAAGATCCTGGCGACGGGGACGCCGAAAGAATTAGTGCTTTCCAGAGTGTCGCGCTATGCGTTGGAGATACGCGACGTCGGCGACATGTCGCTCTGGCCGACGCGAACTGGCGTCAGCGCCGTGATGCGGAACAACGCACACTTCTATTTTGCTGCTGACGCCGAGACGCTGACACCTCTGATGAAAGAGTACGAGGGCCGGCGCCGGATGATTCGTTTGTCGAACCTCGAAGATGTGTTTCTTCAGCTAGTCAGCGACAATGAAGTTTCGTCGCCGCAATGAGGGCTGAGTTGAGTCTGGACAGCGTGGACGATCGCTAAGTCTCTCGTCCATTGAGTCCGTGACCGACCCGCTCACGTGAGTGACACTGATGACTTCATACGTCGCTTGAATAATCCACCATAAACATCTCTCGCCAAGGCACGTACCAACGAATACAGAATGAAGCCCGAAGCCATCACAGTTCGTGTGTCTAAGTACGACGGCGGAGAATACCGTCACTGGAACGCGACGATCGCGCGTCGCCAGGACTCGCTAATCGTTCTGGATGCGGAGTTCGAAGCCGACGTGCAGCACGATCTGCTCGGGGACATCAGCCGTGGGACGCGAACGATTGAATACTACTGGCTCGATCGCTGGTACAACATCTTTCAGTTCCTCGCGAGCGACGGCGACACGACCCTTTACTACTGCAACATAAACACGCCTCCTACTATCAACGACGGCGTGCTTAGTTACATTGATCTGGACCTGGATATTTTAGTGCAGCCGGACCTTTCCTATGAAGTGCTCGATTTAGATGAGTTCGCAGCCAATGCCGCTCGTTATGACTATCCAAACCAAATCACAGACCGGGCGCATCAGGCAGTCGACGAGCTAATTTCCCTGATCGAAGCGCGCCAATTCCCTTTTGCCTAAAAGCCGCAACTGCGCTTTTTCACCATAGCGGGTCAAGTTCGAAGTGCATTTCTCAAGAACAATGACGGCGGCAGTTGTAACCGCTCCAGGAACTAACCTTGTTCGGACCAAACTCTTAGCAATGGGTGCGTTGTTTTGACCGGAAGACCGTCGACGGGTTAGCCTCACACCCTCAGCCCATGACGCTCGCCACAACTCAAATCAATCTGCGCGATGCGTATGCCGTCTGGCGGCGTGACGTTGAAGTTCATCTGCGTCTCTGGAAGATGAATCTCATCGCGCCTGCAATCGAGCCGATCTTTTCCGTGCTCGCCTTCGGATGGGGTCTGGGCGCGCTGGTGGCCGGCAAGGTTTCGGGTATTTCCTATCTCTCATTCGTTGGCGCGGGTATCCTGGGTCTCACCGTCCTGATGCGCGCCATGTTTGAAACGACCTATGCCGCTTACTTTCGCATGGTCTATCAATCAACCTACGACGCGATTTTGGCGACCCCAGTAGACGCTGAATCGCTGGCGTTTGCCGAAATTCTTTGGGCGGTTACGCACGCGGCGTTCGACACACTGATTATCATCATCGTGCTGGTCGTGTTCGGCGCCGCGACCTCGCCGTGGGCTGCGCTCGCGCCGGTGCCTCTGCTGGTCGGCAGCATCTTCATCGCCGGGTTTTCGCTCGGCGTAACGGCGCACGTTCACGATATAGATGCTTTCAATATCTACATGGCCGCGTTCTTCACCGTGATGCTGATCTGCGGCTGCTGGTTCCCCGTTGAAGTATTGCCAGCCTGGTTGCGCATCGTTGCTTGGGCCATTCCGCTGACCGAATCAGTTGATTTGACGCGGGCGTTTTTGACCGGGCGCTTTCTTTGGCGACACGTCTACGAGGCCGTTTATCTGGTAGTATTTGCGATTGTGGCCTGCGAATGGGCGATGAAGAGTTTGCGGAAGCGACTGGTAGCTTAGGAGGTAGAGGTCGGAGATCAGAGGTCAGAAGTCAGAGAAACCATCCAAAGCAAATCCTTTGCGTTCCTCTGCGAAAACCTCTGCGTCCTTTGCGGTTAATGATCTTCCCTGAGAATCAACTGATGTCACAAGAAAAACCTGCCAAACTATCCAAACTCGATCGACTCCGCGAGCGTGAGCAGCGCGCCGCGGCCGGCGGCGGCGAAGCCCGCGTCGAGAAACAGCATGCCGCCGGCAAGATGACTGCGCGCGAGCGCGTTGAGTTCCTTCTCGACGATGACACTTTTCAGGAGTTCGATAAGTTAGTCGAGCACCGTTCGCAGGATTTCGGGATGCAGAACCAGATCTATCCAGGCGACGGCGTGGTAACGGGTCACGGACTGATCGACAGCCGCAAGGTCTTTGTCTTTGCCCAGGACTTCACCGTCTTTGGCGGTTCCCTTTCCGAAACGCATGCGGAAAAAATTTGTAAAGTAATGGACCTGGCGATGAAAGTCGGCGCCCCGATCATCGGCCTAAACGATTCCGGCGGCGCGCGCATACAGGAAGGCGTAGTCAGCCTCGGCGGCTATGCGGATATTTTTCTGCGCAACACTCTCGCCAGCGGGGTCGTGCCGCAGATCAGTTGCATCATGGGCCCATGCGCCGGCGGCGCAGTTTACAGTCCCGCGATTACGGACTTTAACATCATGGTTAAGGACACGTCCTACATGTTCATTACCGGCCCGGACGTGATCAAGACCGTGACCCACGAAGACGTGACGAAGGAAGAACTCGGCGGCGCGTCGACGCACAATCGAAAATCGGGCGTCGCGCACTTTGCCGCTGATTCGGATGAGCATGCTTTGAGAATGGTGCGCGAATTACTTTCATTTCTTCCGTCAAACAACGTCGACGATCCACCACGGCTTACGCCGGAAGATTCACCGGATAGAGTCGAACCGAAACTTAATTCGATTGTTCCGGAAGCTTCCAACCAGCCTTACGACATTCGCGAAGTGATCGACCTGATTGTCGATGCCGGCTATTTTTTCGAGGTGCATCGCGACTATGCGCCGAACATCGTGGTGGGATTTGCGCGTCTCGATGGGCGGCCGGTGGGCATTGTGGCGAATCAACCTGCGTATCTCGCCGGCGTACTGGATATTGATAGCTCTCTGAAGGCTGCGCGCTTCGTGCGCTTCTGCGACTGCTTCAATATTCCCATTGTAACTTTCGAAGACGTGCCCGGATTCCTCCCCGGAATTTCGCAGGAGCACGGCGGCATCATCAAGCACGGCGCCAAGCTTCTCTATGCCTATGCCGAAGCAACGGTTCCCAAAGTCACCGTGATTACGCGCAAGGCCTACGGCGGCGCGTACTGCGTCATGGGATCGAAGCACATTCGCACCGACATCAACTTTGCATGGCCCACCGCCGAGATTGCCGTGATGGGAGCTGAAGGCGCCGTCGACATTCTCTACCGCCGCGAAATCGCTGAAGCCTCAGACAAAGCCGCCGCCCGTCGTGCAAAGGTAACGGAGCTGGAAGACAAGTTCGCCAATCCTTACATCGCCGCCGAACGCGGCTTCATCGACGAAGTGATCGAGCCCGCCCAGACCAGGCCCAAACTCATCCGCGCGCTTGCGCTGCTCGAGAACAAGCGCGATACCAATCCGCCCAGGAAGCATGGGAATATTCCGTTGTGAGGAATGGCGAGCGATGGCCACGAGGTCAGTACCGGGAGCGGTAGCGACCGGGTAATAAGAGAGGCTTCGGTCGTCGTCGAAGTCCGGCTGTTCGTCGCCCTGCCCATAAGCACGTCGTCGAATGCGCCCGCCAGGCTCAGCGGAGTGAGGTGGGTGTCAACGAGAGACCCGGTCGCTACCGCTCCCGGTACTGACCTCATTGCGACGATGAGTACCAGCTTCACTCTCCATCAAAGTCCGGCAGTTCATCGCCCTGCCCGTAAAGCACATAGTCAATTGCGCGCGCCACGCTCCGCTCATTCCAAAGCGATCGCTTGCTACCCTTCTCTGCCCATGGACTATTATTGTGTCGCCAACAATTATCCTGCCTCATTTGTCTCGTGGCGTTTGCTTTGAGGGCACCGAGAGCGCGCTCAGGCTTTATTGATCCAATCGAGATCACCGTGTGGACATGGTTTGTCCTAACGTTAGCTGCATGCAAAAGCCATTTGCGAGTGGCGCATGTCTCACGGACGGCCGATTCAACTGACTTGCGCTGCGACGCATCCAGCGTGATTAGCTCGCCTTTGAGAGCTTCCTTATTGTGTCTTTGCCATCGCTTGTTTGGTTCAATGTAGGGAGACTTGTATCGATTGTGGAAACGATCGATGAACCGCGCTCATCTCCGTGCAGCCAAGTGCCGTGGCACCGAAATGTGATCAGATAAGCCAGCGGAATGTCGGTATCGTTCCACATGAGAGACCGCGCCTTATATCGCAGTCTCTTCTCGCGATCAAGTAACGAAAATTGCAACCGAGTCGCTACCGCTAGCAATCCTGATCGCACGAGCGCCGCGAATTGCGAGACAACCCGGTCGCTACCGCTCCCGGTACTGACCTCATTGCCGACGCGATCTCTTTCCCATCTACTGCGCGCTGCTTCACGGTGCGATCTTCGTGGCTGGATCGCTCCAGCCGCTTTGACCGGCGGAGTTGATTGCGGAGACTCGGATCCAGTAGCGTTTGCCGCTCTGTAATCCTTCGATTGTGTATTTTGATCTGGCGGAAACGCCCGCGTGTTTCCAGCTTGTAGGTGTCGGTGGATCCTCGCTGGTTTCGATGACATAACTCTTTGCTCCGGCGACTGTGTCCCAGGAGGCGTCGAGTTCTCCATCACGATCACCGGCCGTCACATCCAGGGCGGCAGGTTGCGGTGGCGGCTGCGTCGTGGCGGTTGCGGCTGCCCTGATATCCAACCCCGCGCTTAGGATCTTTGCTTCGTCTCCGCCGGCAACACTGTCGACGTGCGACACGAACTGGTTCATCAGTGCGTCAAGCTGATCTTCAAGCGCGCCGAGTTCCGTTGTCTGGGTCTTGCCCATCTGGAGGGTCGCGTCGCGTTGGGCGGATTTACTTTCAGTGGCGTTGACCAAGGCGGTGATGTCCGCCAGAGGCGGATGTGGATTTGGAAAGTTTGGGTTTCCGGTGGTTGATGCCACGATTTGTCTCGCCTTGGCGATCTTAGCGGGTAGTGATAAGCCTCGAGAATTCAATTTTGCTTTGGGCATTAGAGGTTCCTTTCTGAGGAAAAGGTTAGGTAGAACTTGGGAAACGGCGAAGAGCCTAACGCCAAACTATTGTTTTGGCAAGATCTTTTTCAATCCGTGACTGGGTCTAATGGTTCTGGCGGTTACGGGTCGCCGGAGTGACTCAAGCTGAGACAGAATCTTCGGAGACAGCGTAAAACCTGACACTTTCTCGCAAGTGCTGAATGCAGTCGCCCCGTTTGCAATTTCAACTGCTCTCATTGCAATTGCAATCAAGGCAAATGCAACTGCAATTACTCTCGGAGCGGTCGCAATCAATGTTAGGGCACGTGCAATAGCCCCACGTAAAACAGCGATTAGAACAATCCGACCTGGGTTTAGGGCGATTGCAGATGCCGATGACAGGTGTCTCAATGCAACAGCCTCCGACGCAATAAGAATGCGAATGATTGCACTGACAATTTCGCGGTGACGAATTGCAATTGCGACGAGGTCATCTATGGCCGCTTCATAGATGACCTCGTTGCCGATACGGCTAATGACATTTCACGCCTTCAGCATGAGACCTGCGCGGCTGGACTGCTCCAGCCGCGTTGACCTCCGGTCTCGATTCACTTGCGCTGAAGTCCCAGTTATCAAGTTGCGAGGGACAGGTCCTCACTCTGCTCCACCAAACCTGCGGGCCCGTGCACCGGCGCGGCTATGGGCAATGGGCTGCACGGGCATTTGCCTCTGATCACGTGCAGAAGCCCGGCCAGGGCGAATCCCGTCGGGTTTTGCGATTGCCCTGAGTTGGTTACGTCAATCCGAAAACAGTTGCGCCCCACCTGGAGGAAACTGGGATTGACCGGAAGTGTAGTTGGCGTTGTGTATCCGGCGATGCTCCCGATCAGACTATTGTTTAGATAGACCAGCGCGGTGTTGTCCGCGAGCACCTGAATCCGAAATGGCGCTGGAGGTGTGTACCCGTAACACAAGTCGAAACAGAGTTGATACCTCCGAAGCCCCGGCGCGGCACTCTGGCTATCAGCGCTGTTTTGGCTGACCCATTGAGAACCGAAGGGCGGAACCGACCAGGGGCCCGGCAACGGACCGACGACTGGCGCGACCGATCCGAGCAGTCCAGGAGTTGGCGATACCGTCTGCCAATCCGCAAAGCCGGTATTAATTGGCAGGACCAGATCCTCGCATACCGGAACACACCGCGGTTGCACACGTTCGGTGTGAAAGCTGTTGGAGCCACAAGCCCCCGGTGTCCCTGAGTAAACCGCCACGACATCGAGTTCGACATCACTCTCGATCACGACGTAGCCCTTCACAAACCGCAGTGACGGTTGTTGCGGGAATGCCTGCATTACCTGCGGACAGTCTATTTCGACCGCCCTATCCGGCTGCAGAGTGATCGGTCTTTGAAATGCGGAAATGGGGCCGGGCTCGACCGGATTAGCGATCGCGACCTTCCAGCGAAAATGGGCGTCCTGACAGATTGCAGGATTGTGTATGTTAATGGCGGTCCAGTATCGGCCAGGGGCAACCGGCGTAGCGACGCCGTTTTGAGCAACGACCTCGCCGCAGACAATTTTCACTGCATACTGAAATTCGGTTGTGCAAGCGCCGTGCGCTTGGCCACATTGGCAACCTGATTCTTTTGACATTTCTAACTCCTTTTCATAGTTCGTACGTTTTGTCATCGCGCAAACAGCGACGTTTACTAGTAGTGGAGTTAGGCGTGGTTTTGTAACGGAGGCTGCGGGGGCGCGCCCGGCCCGCAAAACCGCCGACACAAGCATAGGAACCCACCGGGGCTAAAGGCGTGAAAATGAGCGATCTTGGATCTTCATGGCGAGACGGATAAACAGACTATGCCCGCTTTCAGGGCTCTGAAACCTCCGGTGATCGAATCCAGGGGCATTGCCCTTGGCTATTACATCTCACGCCTTCAGCCGGAGGAACCATCCGTTACAGAACCACGAGCGGTGGCGAGCGGGATAAAGACGCAACATTCTTAATGAGACGTGAAGAACGATCTCTTCAGTCATAACGAAAGTTGCCTCCTTGTCCCGCTCACTACCGCTCGCGGTTCTGTAACTTGCCCTCCTCATGGTCGGGCTAACGTTCCCGCGATGGGGCAAACCCGGTTGCTACCGCTCCCGGTACTGATGACCCAACAGCGGCAATGACGTGTGTCCTTATCATTCGGTCTAATTGAAATGCAGAGCTATTGCAATCGCTTTGCAACTCGTGTGTGAGACCGAGCATCAATATATATCCCGACAACTTGCTTCGAGAAAGAGCGCCAGCGCGCAAGCCTGCTGGATTAAGTTCTAATCTGCGGCAAGACCCCGGCAGTCCTGAAGTATCAATAACCGAAAGCTGAAAGTCGATGAGAAAAAACTTTATTTTCCTCTTAGCGATATTTGTGTGCGCGCTCGGATTCCCGGTCGCGTTTGCTCAGTCTGACGCAAACACCCAGACGAATAACGACGTATCAGTAGCGTCCTCAGCTAAGGCAGACAATGCTTCCGAAGGAACCATTGCCGCCGCTCTTTCCGCATCGGATATTGTCAGGCAGATTGGCGAAGCACGCCGCTCTCTGAGCACGCGACAAGCGTCTGTTGTGTCGCACGATCAGGTGACCCTCGCCGCCTTCGATCCAGCAACGTCGGAGACGAGAATCTTTTCCTTTGCGAAAAGCGAATTCCTGGTAAAAGACGCCGACCTGCTGGCGACTGCGCAATCTGGTGGAGCAGTGCGCGTGCACGTTGTGCGGGCCAATGGCGTGAATACGGCGGTGACGGTCACCGACGTGTCGAGCGGCCGTTCGCTCGTACCTCTTCTGGTTCAGTTTCCCATCGTTAAGGGCGGGGCAGTGACCGAGATGGCGTATTACACCTCGGCGCATCCGGCGTTGCTTTCGTCCGCTATCAC
Organism: Blastocatellia bacterium; assembly: GCA_033858155.1. GTDB lineage: Bacteria > Acidobacteriota > Blastocatellia > Pyrinomonadales > Pyrinomonadaceae > UBA11740. The sequence continues at coordinate 83,517 of JAWVCT010000057.1, read as the reverse complement.
TTCCGCGGGCCAAACGTACGTGCGCCAAATGCTCGATACGGCCGCGGCCCGAATGGCCCAGGGCGGCGTCATGATTTCGCCGGACATCGTTGATGTCGCCGAGCACCTTTGCATTGTTGAGCACACAGACCACAAGCGTTTCATGAATGAAGACCAGACAGTCCTCTTCCCTGAGATTCTTTCTCTATACGCTTTGAATGAAGGAAACACTTTTCGATATTCGGTAAGCACGGCCGGCGCGGGCGGCATGATCCAGATGATCCCGCAAACGTACAAAGGAATTCGGCAGCAGCATCCCGCTGTTTCGCTGCAGCCGGATTTTGTTACGGGGATGCGGGATCACGCGAACGCTTTGGAAGCGATGCTGCTTTACATGAATGACACCTGGAATAAGTTAGCGGAGAGCGCGGAGGTGCAGAACGCACTGCGCAACGGTATCGCCACCAAGCCCGAACTTCTGGCCGCGGGTTATAACTCAAATCCGGGCCGTCTGCCCCTTTACCTGAAGAACGGCGGAGATGAATGGCGTACGCTAATCCCTGCTGAAACGCAGATGTATCTAAAAATTTACAGTGCGGTTGATAAGACTCTCGATCTTGGCTCAGATTCTAGTAGCGTTGATGGGGCTGGAAAGGGTGTGCAGGTTACCGGAAGCATCACGAGGCCTCTGGGTACGGCCTTGGTCTTATCATGGCTGAGCCAGTCGCTCTCGATGACCAGCGCATTTTTCGGACGCATCATGAAGTAAACGCGGTTCGGCTGCTCAACCGTCAGTCAATCGGTAGGTCGAGCAGCTTTAATGCCTCAGCGAAGCGCTTTTTATTTGTCTCATCGGTATAGTTCTTTGAGCCGGCGATAGCGACGTCGAACGCGGTCCTGCCTTTCTTGTCTTTCAGCTTAATGTCAGCGTCTTTTGCCAGCAGGATCTTGATCTCGTCGAGGTTCGCGCGAGATGCAGCCGCCATCAGGGCTGTACCTCCTGAATTATTCTGAGCGTTAATCTCGGCGCCGGCATCGACCAGCTCGGCGAGGATTCCCGGGTTACTCTGACTGGCTGCAATCATCAAAGCAGTTACACCTTCATTGTCTTTGGCGTTGATGTCAGCGCCATTCGCGATCAGCAGTTTTACCATTTCGGGATTATCGCGGGCGGGCGCGACCCACAGCAGCGCGGTCTTTCCGGTCTGGTCTTTGGCATTTACGTTAGCGCCCTTACCAAGTAAATCCTTGACTATTTGTATGTCTCCATCCTGGGCAGCTTTTCTCAAAGCTGCCTCAGCCTGGGCGTCCTGGCCAGAGACGCCGAGGGCAAAACACGCGATTAGAATAATCAAACATAGGAAAGATCCTGTTTTCATGGTCGGTTCCTTTTGTGAAATATCTCTACTTGAACTTCTTGTCGTGTAACACGACGACCCGCTCGCCACCACTAATGATGCGCGTCAAGCTCCGTTTGGATCAACCGTGGAGTGTGTCAGAAGCCCGACCGTAAGGGAGGGCCACCGTCGCAAGCTGCTCGTGATGAACAAATCGATCCGGGGCTATCTTGTCGAATTCGAGTTGGCTGACAGTTTGTAGAGTACAGGCACAAGCTAGAGCTTGACCTCTGGTCTGACCCGCTATCGGCCCGATCAATAGTGGTAGCTCCCGCGCCGCCGTTTAGGGAGCGCTCTGTGCGCGTTGGTGGGACAAGTCCCGCCTTTCAAATGAAGGTCAATATGTTTTTGGAATTGGTCAAACGCCTGACTGACGCAGGCACTCTCACCGTCAGTATCGCCCGTTTAATCCCGGCGCGATCTCGATCAATCGGTGTAAGGGGTCGAACCTCAATCTGAACGGTCTCAGCGCGCTCAAACCAAGCAGCACTGGCGCGTCGGCCTCTGCTCCCGAGACAAGATCGGTGGGAACTCGTCTCAGCACCAGTGATCCAATCGAGACGGTAGTCGCGGCTACACGCCTCGATGATATCTGTCCTCCTCCGACATCTCGCACAGTATAAGCGGGCACTCTGCGATCGGGCGATCCTGGATCTCGAATCGCCAGACCGAGACTTGAGCCGGTATCAAGCAGCGCCCGGTCGCCGTTGTCGAGCATCACGAATGGCCTGCGGCCCGCCCCTTCGCGCAGCCAAGACACGACTACTCCTTCGTCAGGCTGTTCATTCATTCGCAAAGGAGTATTTCGCGGGTCAAACGCCGACAGTTCGTGCTGTGGCAAATCGACAACATAACCAAGCGGCGAAAAAGCTTCAGTTGGATCGAGCACGCCGTCGAGGTCGCGTGGCAATCCAGTGATCACCATCACCTCGCCTTTGGCCGGCAAATAATTATCGATATCGCCAATCGCTAAAGTCTGGATGGACGCATTACGCGCTGAAATCGAAGTGCCGCTGAGGCCGGCGACCGAGGTTCGACCACTCTTGATCCCGACCCGAGCCTCATCGGCCACCCTCTGCGACAAGATCGTCGCACCCGCTCCGGTATCTATGGCGAAATCAAACGGCCCGACAGAGTTGATCCATGTTCGAACAATCAAACCTCGCCCGGACACTTCACGAAATGAGACTGGCCCCGGAATTCTCAGTGCGGCCGCAGGGCCAGCCTTCCTTGTTTGACCCGTATTACGCGCAACAGAAAGGGCAGCTCCAAACGAAACTGCCCTTCCCACTGTTGTCACAAGCAACAGTACTGCAAACAAATGTTTAGCCTTACTGCTCATGTGCGGTGTCAGCGTTAATTAGTAACGACGAGCCCGCTTGCGCAGCTTATAGGTATAAAGCGCCGAGCTGCCAAGGCCGGCCAGCGAACCAATGCCCGCGCCCCTCTTGCCGCCGATGAGCCCACCGATTAAGGCGCCGCCGCCCGTACCCATGGCCAAAGTCAGCTTGTCGCGGTGCTTCTGCCAAAAAGAGCGTCCACGCGGAGCCGAGCCATAGTCGTAATAGACCCGACGATTGTTCGAAGACCGGCGCACTGCCGTCCGTGTCGTTGAGGTCGCGTAGCTCGCCGGATAAGTTCCCGTGCTCGTCCGGTTATTGGCTGCAGCGGTGGTGCACGTCGAGTAGCCTTCGTCAAAACCCTGCCGATAAGCCGTCTGTTCCTGGGTAGTGCCGAACTGCGAGCTCTTATCAGCCGCGATTTGATCAGGCGTCCTCTCAGTGGCATTAGCCGTCTGCGTATTGTCGTAACCCGTATTCGCCGAGCTGTTGCTCGAGGCCGAACGAGTTATGAGTGAGCCGATGCCTGCACCAACGAGCGCACCGACCAATGTCAAAACAAGTAGCATTTTCTTTGTAACTAGCATTTCCAATATTCTCCTTTTTGCCTGATGGCTGCGATGCCGGGATTAAACTCGCGCTGCTACTGCGGCAAGATGCATGCCCCAAAGAAGGCATTCTGGTCGATGATCGCGATTAGAAAAGCGGTTTCCGCGGATTTCCACGAAGCGATGGAGGATCGTTTCGAATTGCGACAGCGATCGCAATTGAATTGCAAGACGCTAACGATGAAGCAATCGCGATTGAAGTCCGTTCAAGAGTAAATCAGAACTGAGGATGTCCCATATGGGATCACGACGCATTCCAAATGATCAACTAGGTGCTAAAACCTTTAGTCGGATCGCTTGCTGACGGCAACTGCGCCGCCGCCTGGTACTTTGCTGGAGGGCGAAGCAAGCATGCACTTGCGGAATGGTTGATTAGGGGCTGCGGCGGCATTCTCCCACGCACTGGTTTGCCAGTTATCGCTGGCGCGTGCCTTCGGAAGCCAGCCGGGCAAAGGCATCATTAAGTAGCGAGACAGGACACGCGTGTACGGTTCGTACATCGCCCTTAGTTCATTGAGGGTGGTTTCGTCTCCTTCCTCGTTACGAAGGGCGACGCCGGTTTCGGATAAAATCATCCGCAGAGTGTCGAGATCGTTCTTCGGCAAGCGCGCGCCATCGTGCTGCACCGGCGAGGTATTAAAGATTTGCGATATATCAACGATGGCATGCCGGGCCATCTTGAATGTTAATTGTGCCTGCCACTTCGGTATCCCATCGATACCGACCATTACGAGGCTGCACGTGTCGAGCACAGTGTTCAGCGCGGCCAGCCAGGATTGATTGTCGTGTTGCGATCTAAAAAAGCACAGCACCGGATACGACAAGTGGCTCTCCATCAGGTCTGCCGCCCACATCTCCCAATCGCGGAGAAACTGGTCGAGACTGTCCAGACTCTGCCCTTCCTGATGCCGCCGCAGCAACTCGGCCGCGGTTGGCGGTGTACCGGCGCGGGCGTCCAACATGGAAATATTCACTTCGCGTCGCGAGAAGGCCTGGTAAAGAACGGGGAAATATCCGATTACCAGAGCGAGCAGGCCAAAACCCAGGCTGGCTTCGACCACTGTTATCGCCCTCGCGGCGGTACCGGCAGGAGCTATATCGCCAAGACCAAGAGTAAAGAAAGTCGTGCCGCTATAGTAGATATCGGAAAAAAACTCCGCGTGCCCATTGACGAGGTTCAGCTCCGATCCAAACGCCCAGTGGAGCGAAGCAAAACCGAAAACCAAAGCCACGGCCCAGAGAACCAGCAACGCCAGGAGTGAAAGCGGGCCAAAGACGCTGAGAAAAGTTTCGCGCGCCTTGCTCTTCTTGAAGCGGCGAGCAATCGTCGACCACGGCGCCCAGATGACGCGATAGAAGAGCCGCGTCAGACGAAAGCGTCTGGTGACACGACGCGGCAGGACGATGGTTTCAAAGACGTCCCACAGGACGACTATGATTAGCGCCAAACCAATTAGCCCGATGAGAATGGACATCGTTTTGGGAATCGACAAATGAAAAGAAAAAGGACCGGCGCAAACGAAAAACGTCGCTCCGGCCCTACTGTATTAACTGGCGCCGCGACTACGCCGGGCGTTGCGCCGCCGGCTTGTCGCGCAAGAGTTCGATCGCCTTCTTCATCTGAGTGTCTTCCGGTTGCGGCTTGGGCGCAATTGGTTGGGATGGCGGCGGTTTGATTGTGGGCTGATTCGGCTTCTCGTCATTACTCCCGGTCAGGTCCTCGACATCGCCGGCATCCTGACTTTCCGCCCGCTTAACTTCTACCGAAGGAGCGATTCCCGAATGGTTTCGATCTTCGCCCAGAAAAGGTTTGCCGCTACCCGATGCCCACTTCACGGTGGTGAGCAGCAACCCGTCGCCATCGCGCAGGGTAAACAATTCCTGTTCGGCTCCGGCGCCGAAACTCTTTTCGCCAACCACGTCGCCGCGTTTGTTTTCCAGAAAAGCCGAAGCTACTACTTCCGCCGCGCCGGCCGTGCCTGAATCAATCAGGACCACTACCGGTCCATTAAATGCGGTGACCTTGGGGTCGGCTTCAAAACTCTTCAAGACCTTCTGTTCCCGGCCAATTGTCTTGGCAATTTGTCCGTCGCGAATAAAAAAGTTTGCGACCGTGGCACCTTCCTGGATGTCGCCGCCGGCCACACTGCGAAGGTCGAGCACGATCTTTTGTGCGCCCTGCTTCATCAGTTCCTGCAAGCGCGCGTGAGCGTCGGCAGCCTCGCCGCCATCCAGACTGTTGATTCGCAGCACGCCAATTTTGCTGGCTTCCATCCGCGCTTCCGCGGCTGGGGCGCGGAATGAACTGCGCTTCACGGCCACCGTCAAAGGGAGCGAACCCGCGCGCAGAATACGCAGTTTTACTTCCGATCCGGGCGCGCCGTTGAGCAATTGTCGAGCGTCATACAGCGACACGTCGCGGGTGGCCTTGCCGTCGATATATTCAATAATGTCGCCGGCTCGGACGCCGGCCTGATCGGCGGGGGAGCCTTTCACCGGCGCCACCACGTAAAGAAACGAAGCGACCTGCGACAACTCAGCCCCCACCCCTACCTGATTGCCCTTGCTGCCGGCGCGGTAGTCCTTCACCTGATCCGGCGTAAGATAGGTCGAGTATGGATCGAGCCCGTAGGCCAGCCCGCGCAAAGCCCCGGCGCGAACCTTTTCCATGTTTGGCTCATCAACATAATCGTTCTGAATATGTTGGAGCACGCTCTCGAAAATTTTCTGTTGAGCTCCCGGGTCGTTCGCCGGTTGTTGGGCACGAGTCGCCAGCCAGGCGCCTGCGATCGTGTAAACTGCGAGCGTTGCCGAAAGGATAATCAGGGTAAATTTGCTTTTGAATGACATCAATTGGAACCTCGAATCAATTACCAAGCCTGGCTGCGCAGGGAAGACTTAAACGATTAGCCAAACGCCTGTATCATACCGTGGCTCTAAAACGTGCGCAAGCGATGCGCTTTAGTGGCACAGACTTCAGTCTGTGATCTTATGCACCAATCACAGACTAAGGTCCGTGCCACTTACTCTGGACGGATTCACTGAATTGAAAGAACCGGAAACAGTGCCATACCGCGTGACGCTGCCGGATTCCGCCGGCCGGCTGGTGGCCCTCGATCTCGGCGCCAAACGCGTGGGCGTCGCTGTTTCCGATGAACTAAGAATAACGGTGAACCCTCTGCCGGCCATTGAACGTCGAAGTTGGAAAGATCTATTGCGTCGCGTCAACGCCATAATCGAATCGTACGATGCGCGCGGCCTCGTGATTGGTTTGCCGCTCAGTTTAGCGGGCGCCGAAGGATCGGCGGCGCAGGACGCGCGGGCTGTAGGCGAAAAGTTTCAGCGATCGCTGCGCGTCCCGGTCTATTTACAGGACGAACGTTTAACCACTGTCGCGGCTACTGAACGTTTGCAGGCAGCCGGGCGGACCGCGCGCGAGATTGAGCGAGAGGTCGACAGTGAATCCGCCTCTGTAATCCTGGCTGATTTCATCGCACACAACGCTCTCCCCAACAGCTAAGCAAGAAATAGAGGAACGATTCGGCGTGGTTATCAAAACAAAAACCAGGTGGCTCTTGCTCGCAATCGCAGTAATTTTGATTGCCGTGCCCGCCATTTTTTCTCTGTGGATATACCGTGAGTTGCATGCGACGGTGACCCACGGGAAAGCAAATGACTATATCGAAATTCCGCGCCGGTCTACTCCAGAGGGGATCGCCAACAAACTACTGGCCGAAGGCGTAATTCGACGCACCTGGCCGCTGCGCTTCTACATAAAACTCACCGGCAGCGCGAAGCTGATCAAAGCCGGCGATTATCGCTTCCCTTCTCCAATCTCAGCCCTGGGGGTTCTGAGAAAGCTCGAAGAGGGTGAGCAGCGCCTCAGTCGTTTCACCGTGATCGAAGGTTGGACGCGCTGGGACATCGCTGAATCACTGGCTCATGTTCCTGAATTGCATTTGCGCGACAAGGACGACGCGCTCGCGTTGATGAACGACGTCACGGCGATTCGCGACCTCGATCCGGCGGCCACTAATTTAGAGGGATATCTCTTTCCGGCGACTTACAGTTTTCCCGACGATACCAAACCTGCCGCCATGATCGCTGGAATGGTAAAACGGTTTCGCCAGGAGTGGACGCCGGAGCGGGCTGAGCGAGCCCGGGCTCTGGGAATGACGCCCCGGCAGATCGTGATCATTGCCTCGCTGATCGAAACTGAAGCCAAGCTTAAGGACGAGCGGCCGATGATCGCTTCGGTGATCTACAACCGGCTTAACAAACACATCGCGCTCGGCGTCGACTCTTCGATCATCTACGCGTCAAAGCTGGCAGGCAAATGGCGCGACGACGGCAAGGTTTATCGGAGCGATGTCGACCGGCGTTCGCCTTACAACACGCGCTTGTTTTCGGGTTTACCGCCCGGACCAATCGGCTCGCCGGGCGAAAGCTCGATCAATGCCGCGCTAAATCCGGCGCAGACTGATTACTTGTATTACGTGCGCGAGCCCTCGCGGAACGATGGCGCGCACAACTTCTATAGTAAGGAGGCTGAGTTCGAGAAAGGCGTGCGGGCCTTGCGAGAGTGGGAGCGAGCTCGCGACGCGCAGCGCTAAGCGCACCCTGTCGACTTGGACTAGCCAATGCATTGCGTTCAGAGTTCAATCTTTAGGTTGCTGATTACAAGCGCAAGCTAAAGCTCGGACTCTCAACTCACCCAATACCCATCAACTAGTCTGCTTGTATTTGCCGATCAGGTGCTCTATTCTCAGATCGTTTCCCTCCGTCTGGGTTTTCTCGTTTTTGAGGTGATCTCATGAAATATTCAAGATGCTTTTTTAGTCTGCTCGTCGTCGTTATCACGGCGGCATCCGCGTTCGGACAGGGAAAAGGCGTCGATTCCCAGAATCAACGCATCACTGACAACAGCAGCAACCGCGCGCCGGCGAATAACGGCGCGAAGCAAGATGTGGGCACGACTGGATCGGGAATCAATTTTGGCAAGGAGAAGTCCTCTCCCACAATTGCCCTTCCGAATCCATATCGCCTGACCGCGCGTCGCGATGCGATCATCAAAGCAGTCGGCGAAGTAATGCGAGACCGCAAACTGATTATTGACGACGCAACGTCGAAGCCTGACGAAGGGATCATTGTGAGTCAGCCGTACACTTTCATTAAGGGCGCAGTCGTTACCCAGTCAGAGTTGTATCGCTACGCCGGCATCGATAATTCGAATTCTCGCAGTTGGACTCGCGGCCGCTATACGATCACGGTAGAGGTGCAGCCAATCGATGGGATTAGTGCCAACGTCTCAGTCAACGCGAAGATCGAAGGCCGCACCGATGGGCCCACCGGCGCCGAGTGGACCACTCTGCAAAGCAGCGGCTTTGCCGAACAGGAATTTCTCAGTGCTTTGATCGAAAGCGTGACAGGGGCCGGCCCGGCAACTAAGCCGTAGTTTTCGTTCTAAATACCAATGCAGATCTTAAATCAACTGGAAGCCGAACCAATTTCGTTTGAGGAGGACGAAAAGCGACACGGGCGTCGACTCCTGATCGGATTGCTCTGTGCCCTGCTCTTAACCGGCACGGTCCTGGGAGGCTACCTCTACCTACGCAAGCGGCACGAACGGCAGGTGGCGGCGGTAACTGAGGTCGAGAACAAGAAGAAGGCTCCCAAGGTTGAAGTCTTTGTCGATGATGCAACGGTAAACGGAAAAACGACTATTCTGAGTGGCACTCTCCACAACATCTCGAGTGAGTTCCTGCACAACGTGGCCGTCGAATTACAACTGCGGCGGCGGGTCGGTGGTGGCGTTGAGACGCGCGCAGTCAAGCCTGACACTACAGAGCTAGCGCCCGACGGAAAAGCTCGCTACACACTCGAGCTGCCAGTACAGGACTACATCAGCGTAACGTTTTTCCGCGTCATCGCCGGCGGCGATCATGCCGCTATCGCTTTCAAAGCAATGCCCGGCGAGTCGCGACCGCCGCTGGACGCGCCCGCCTCAAAGTCAATTATCGTCAAACGCCCCGCACCAAAGGGCGAAGAGTTCATTAACACTCCCAACACTCCCGGGCGCGTTCCATAGACGCCGGCAGGACTTCGGCGACATCTTTCTTTTCACCGGCCAACTATCAACACGTTTTCCTCGTCACAGCAGCGCACTTTGGCTTGAGCACTCGGTTGGCTTCGGCTAGGATTGTTTTCCGAGAATTCGAAAATGGCTTTGCGCAGTAATCAAGCACGTCCCCTCGATCGCGTTCGCGCGCTGTTGTTCGCCGTAACGGTTCTGCTTATGGGATCTGTCGCGGCGTATTGCCAGAGCAAGCCGAGTCCGACCCCACCGCCACCCGAGCCATCTTCGATTACGGGCAGGCCCGATTCGCCGTTGCCCGACTTTGGTTCGCCGGAAAGCGAAATGAGGGCCCGGAGTATTCTGAAAGCCGAAAAGAAACAGTACGACGAAAACGTGGCGCGCGCTCGCGAGGCTTCGCAGCTAGCCACCCAACTCGTCGACGGCTACGAAGCAAAGAAGGTCCTTAATTCCGACGACGCCAAGAAATTGGAGCGGTTGGAAAAACTCACTAAAAAAATCCGCAATGAAGCCGGCGGATCGGAAACCGATCCGGATGTCAAAGACATTCCCAACGCGATGGAAGCTGCGGTAAAAAGGATGGCCGAGTTGACCGATGACCTGCGAAAGCTGGTGGAGAACACACCGCGTCACGTAGTCTCGGCGTCGGTAATCGATCAGGCCAACAAGCTACTCGGTTTGATTCAGCATTTAAGAGACAGCCGATAAAATGTAACGCAAGCTGCCAGCCTGCGATGCCGCAAACCAATCACGTTGTGTGAGAGTAAGACGAACCATGATGCGTTCCGGTAAAATTCCTGGAAGCAGTGCTCCGGCGCTGATGTTTTTGTCATTATTGCTCCTGTTCTCTCCCGCATCACTTGCGCCCCAGCCAGCCGCCGCCCACCCTTCATCATTCAAACAATCGCCGGCACAGGATCAAGACGACGTAGTACGCGTGAATACCGATCTGGTGGTCTTGAATGCGACGGTGCTCGACAAGGACGGCAAGTTTATTCCGGGACTGAAACTAACTGACTTTCAGATTTTTGAGGACGGCGCCGAACAGAAAACTGTCGGCTTCTTGCCGGAAGAGACGCCATTCGCGGCAGCTATCTTGCTCGACACGTCAGGGAGCATGGAGACACGCCTTACTCTGGGACGGTCGGCCGCAATTCGCTTTCTCGAAGGCTTGCGTGATGAAGACGTCGCCGCTGTCTACAACTTTGACAACAAGGTCGAGCAGTTGCAGGACTTCTCGCCCGGGCGCGATCTCGCCGCGCGGGCTTTCGGCCTGCATACGAAAATGTTGACCGCACTCAACGACGCTGTCTTGCGGGCGGCAGACGATCTAGCGAAGCGGCAGGAAAAGCGGCGCGCGATCGTCGTGCTCTCGGATGGAGGCGAGAATTCCAGCCGCGCCAGCGCCGGCAAAGCGCTCGACCACGCGCTGCAGGCAGGCGCGACTATTTACGCCGTGAATATGTCAGAGACAGGTCCGGGGCGCGACATCGTTGGCGAATCAATTCTGAAAAACCTCGCTGAAAAAAGCGGCGGCCGCTACGTCTCATCGCCGGGCGGACAGGCACTCCGCGATTCCTTTGCGGCGATTGCGGAAGAGTTGGGCCATCAATACACGCTCGTTTACCGTCCTCTCAATCGCGAGCGCGACGGACGCTTCCGCGCCATCCAAATAAAGACAGCGCGTCCCGGCGTCACCATCCGCACTCGCAAAGGTTATCGGGCACCGAAGGGTTGATCAGTCAAACCTCGGCGCGGCCTAGTCTAGCCAGCAAACGCTCTCTCACACTCGGCCACTCTGATTCAATAATGCTGAAGCAGGCCGAATCTCGATAGCGGCCATCCGGCATGATCATGTGATTGCGCAGGACCCCTTCCTGCTTCGCGCCGAGGCGAAGGATGGCGGCCTGCGACCTCTCGTTCAAAATATCAGTGAGCAACTCCACCCGTATGCAACCAAGGCTTTCAAAGGCATGACTCAACAACAAATACTTTGCGTCGGTATTGATCGCCGTTCGTTGCGCGCTCTGCGCGAGCCACGTATACCCGATCTCAAGCTTTCGGTGCGCCGGCTTTATTTGTGTGTAACGGGTCGATCCGACGATCTCTCCGCGTTGCTTGTCTACAATTGTGAATGGCTGTTCCAAACCCTGCTCTTGCGCCGCGAGCGTCTTTTCAATGTACTCCACAATTGTTTCCTTTGACGGAACGATGGTGTAAGACAGAGTCCAAAGCTCCCCATCGCTGGCGGCTTTTACGAGTGCGTCCTGGTGAAAGGCGGAAAGAGGTTCGAGACGCACGTAACGTCCTTCCAATGTTATCGGTTCGATCATCAGATGAATCTTCGGGCGATCCGTCCAGACACGTGGAATGGAAAACATTTGGCGCCTCGGTACAGAACTCGGAGCGGGTAGCGATGCGATCCGGGCATTCAACTCAGCCGGTCGAGCGCGCAAACGTGGGTTCCGCTGCATACTACCACGGTCGATCCTTTAGGATTATATGGATCACCCACCTTGAGTGTTTGACAAGGTCGCTAACGCTCCCGGTTCTGTACCAGATAGCGATCCGATGTCGAAGAGCAGCCCCTGGAATCAGGACCGCAACTTGAGAAACGACTACCGCACGTTTCAGAGGCTTGTCTCATTGCGCGCGCGTTCGCGGTGCCGCTCGATCGCCAACTCAATGAGCTGATCGATGACGCGAGGAAAAGGAATTCCCGACGCAGCCCACATCTTCGGAAAGCCGGAGACGTCGGTGAGGCCTGGAAGCGTGTTTATCTCGTTAAGGAGCAAGCTGCCGTCGGGTCGCAGAAAGAAATCCACGCGCGAGAGGCCCGATCCGTCGATCGCCTGAAACGCCTGAACGGCCATTTGCTGAATTCTCTTCACTGCGGCTTTGGGAATTCTCGCCGGCACGACGAACTCGACGTTGCCGGTGTCCGCATACTTCTCGTTGTAATCAAGAAAGCGCGCGGCCTCATCGTGGATTACGTATTCGCCGGGCAGGCTCGCCCGTGGTTTGTCATTTCCGATGACGGCGCACTCGATCTCGCGACCTTCCACCGTTGCTTCCACGATTACTTTGCGATCGTAACGCGCGGCCAGATCAATCGAACGCGCCAGAGAGGCTTTGTCCGTTGCTTTCGAAATCCCAACTGACGAGCCCAGGTTCGCGGGCTTCACGAAAGCGGGAAAACCGATGCTGCGGATGATGCTGCGGGAAACTTTGTCCGGCTCGCTTTCCCATTGCGTTCGCAACAACCACTCATAGTCACAGATGGGCAAACCGGCATTGCGGAACAGCGCCTTCATCGCGACCTTATCCATTCCGCATGCAGAGGCGAGTGTGCCACAACCGACGAAGGGTATCGCGGCCATCTCCAGCAAGCCCTGAAGCGTGCCGTCTTCCCCGTACGTTCCGTGCAGGACCGGAAAGACCACGTCGATCGTTTCTGCCGGTCCCCCACTCCCGTTCAGACGCATCAAGCCGGTGCGCGAAGGATCTCCGGCGATCATCACGTCTTCTTTCTTTCCCTTCCGAATGCTGGCCGGGAAAAAACGTTGCGTAGCTTGCGGCAACAACTCAGCAGCCGCGGCCGGCGCCAGCCAGTTCCCTTCCTTCGTGATCGCAATCGGCACTACTTCGTATTTCGTCGCATCGATCGCCTCGATCACCGCGCGCGCTGAACGGACCGAGACCTCATGCTCGCCTGAACGACCCCCAAAGATTACGCCGATGCGAAGTTTCTTAGTCATAGCGTTGAGTGGCACAGACTTCAGTCTGTGACGAAGACCCAACCTAATCACAGACTGAAGTCCGTGCCACTTAGAGAATCGTCTTGCCCAGTGCTGATAGGATCAGCTCAACTCCCAGTTCAGCCGTGCGATTATTCACGTCGAGCGCGGTATTTATCTCGACTACTTCCAGCAAACGCATCCGCCCATCCTCGGCGATCTTTTCCATTGCCAGATGGGCCTCGCGATAACTCAGGCCGCCGCGGACCAGCGTACCGGAACCCGGCGCGTCGCGGGGGTCGAGTGCATCAACGTCAAAAGTTACTCCATAACCGCCGCTCCCCTGGCCGGCAATCCGAATCGCTTCGTCCATACAAACGGCCAGACCGCGTTCATCGATCTCGCGCATCGTAAAAAATCGCATGCCCAGGCGGCGAATCATTTCTCGCTCGCCCGGATCGATGTCGCGCGCCCCGACATGCGCGCATAACTTCGGATCGAACTTTGGCGCAAAGCCACCAACATTCACCAGCTCCGGCGCGCCGTAACCCAGCAACGCTGCCAAAGGCATCCCATGAATATTACCAGAGGGAGAAGTGTCCGGCGTGTTCATGTCGGCATGCGCGTCAAAGTAGACGAGGCCCAGACGCTGGTCACGCTTCCGGAATGACTTAACTACTCCCGCGAGTGATCCGATGGCGATCGAATGATCACCGCCGATCGTAATCGGTAACTTACCGGCGTCCGCGATCTGTTCGACTTCCGATGCCAGGCGCTCGCACGCCTGGTAAATCTCACTCAGATACTTGACCTTTTCACCGGCTGCCGGCTGAGACCGCGGACGTTCAAGCGGCAAGTCACCGAGATCCTCAACCTCATAGCCGAGTTTCGCGATCCGTTGAGCAAGCCCGGCAACGCGAATCGCACCCGGACCGAGATCGACCCCAGCCATGCTCTGGCCGAAACTGAGCGGGACGCCGAGCAGGCTCACACCCTTACCCTTACCGGGCAGGTCGTGGTTATTCTGTCGTGTGATCGACTCGTCAATCATAAATGTAAGACCAGGTTTCTGGACGCAAGTTTTATCTTAAAGCGCTGTCGTACGACGAAGCAATCCTGGTGAGCAAGGGGCTACTGATTCAGTTTGCCCGACTCCTCTCATTAGCACCGTCGCTTTAGCGCGGTGAATTTAGTTCGCGACCAGAACCGGAAACCGTTTAAACGGTTTTTCGTTGCGGACAAGCCACTATCACACCGGGCTAAAGCCGCGGTGCTAATAAGAAGGACCGCGAGGAATCAAACTGCATCACTACCAGGCAAGCGTGAGCATCCTCTAGAGTGCGGGATCTTTTGGAGAAGGCTTAGCCGACCGGCGGCGTGTGGAGTGCGGTAACTTGTTACCGCTTTAATAGGGCAACCAAAGCGGCGACAAGGCGTCGCACTCCAAATTAGTCCCACTCGAACGCTATCTCAGAGATCGCGGTGTCGGGATCGGTGCCATAGTAGACCGACTTGATAACGAATTTCACCCACCTGGTCTTTACCGATCCTATATCAATCTTCTGACTATCCATGCGATCTGAAAAAGCCAGATCGCGCGACGTGCCGTCAGAAAAGTAAGCCGTCAAGACCGCGATCCGATTGTTCTCGGCCCAAATCGGGGAGCTCTTGAAATAGCCGGGCTGGATCAATATGCGATGCAGATTGATCTCGCGATCGAAATCAAAGCGAATCCATTCGCCCAGGCCCGGGCCGTCCACGCCTTCGATCCATGCAGTGCCGCGCTTGCCGTCAATCGCATTGGCGGGATAGTAGGTGTTGGATTGCACGGCCAGGCGCACCGATGAAGAACTCGGCGTGATTTTCAAAGGCGTGCTGGTTTGGGATTCAGTTGTAGTGATCTCGGAATTGTTAGTGGTGGCGCTCTCCCTAACGGACGGGCTATTGCCCGGGCCGAGTGTCGGGCTGCTGGTGGGATTGGTTTTCGCTGAATTGTCTCCGCCGGATTGTTTGAAAACAAAGAAGCCAGCGATCGCAACCAGCGCCAGCAACAGCAAAACGATCGCCACCACGCCGGCGGTTAACAACGGATTCGTCTGGCGCGGCGCGCTCTGTGACGGGCGAAAGCTTTCGGCGTTCGCGTATGACGGAATGGTTGAATCGGCTGACGACTTTAGCGTCGGCCCGCCGCGCGGCATGATTTCTGTCTCTGGAGGGTTATCGTCACGCGTGGCTAAGGTGGCGACCGCGAGCGAAGTTCCATCTTCGAGACAGAACTTCAGCGTGTCGTCTTCATACTTGCGGTTGCATTTTGGACAACGCTTCATAAGACATGATCCGCAGATTTCACAGATTACACAGACTGGACATGGAAAGGAACGCTCGTTGACCGAAAATTACACCTGGTCCGCCTCGCTGCCCTGCTTCTTGAGTCTGTGAAATCTGCGTAATCTGTGGATTCGTTTTCCTAAACTAAAACGCCCGCTGACTTTTCTTTAATGATCGCCACCGCTGCTTCCGGCGTGGCGGCGAAGTCCAAAGTCTGAACGTCGCTGTCGCTAACCACGAGATGGCTTTGCCAGGCTTTGACAACCGGCGGCCAGCAATCACCGAGCAGCACCAACGGCCGCGGTTCGAGCACGCGCGTTTGCAGTTTATTCCATACCAGAGAGATTTCCGTCACCGTGCCCATGCCGCCGCGCAACGCAATGTAGCCCACCGACTGCGTAATGAGTTTCTGCAGGCGTTCATAGAAATGTTCGGAAGGAACCTTCTCAGTAAGATAACGATTCGGTTCGGCTTTGAACTGATTCATCGTGATTCCGAGCACGCGCCCGCCACGCTCGTGCGCGCCCCGACTGGCCGCTTCCATCACGCCGGCGTATCCGCCCGTACAAATCGTAAAGCCCGAGTCCGCGAGCAATTCTCCGACACGTAAAGCCTGGGTATATTCCGGATCGCCTTCGCGACATTTGGATCCGCCAAAGATAGTGACGATTCGTTCCTGAGTTTCGATCACTTTGCGACCTCGAGTAGTTCCGGATGCCGACGGGACGTCCGCGTTCCCGGCAATATGGTCCGGAGACTTCGCCCTATTGCGGTGGGCTCACGCGCAGGATGCGCGTGGCGCATTATCCAACCTCGCCGCTCACCATTAGAGAGCCTGCGCGCCGGTATTCTTCAAAATCTTTGCGGCTTTTGAATGATCCGCTGGTGTAGTTTTCAGGGATCGGAGTGGGATCGAACAGCCTCTGGTCGCGAATGTTTATGAAGCCGGCATCGGTAAATAGAGTGCGGTAGTCTTCAACGCTGAGCAGTTCTACCGGCACCTTCAACGTATCAATCCACTGATGCGTGGCCTCGCTCTCCCAATAAAGGTCGACCACCGCGACGAACAACCCGCCCGGCCGCAGGACTCGATGAATCTCTGTCACGGCCTCATGAATATTTTCGTAGTAGTAGAGCGACTCCATGGAGAAGGCATGCGTGAATTCACTGTCGGGGAACGGCAAGCGTTCGGCGCTGGCCACTTCAAAATCAGTGTTAGGAAACGAGCCCGATGACTCACGCGCCACGCGAACCATTTCATCCGAGATGTCGATGCCCGTGACTTGGCCATTAATCGCGTAACCCGCGAGCAAGCGCGTCGCCCACCCGGATCCACAGCCGACATCGAGCACTCGCGCGTCGGCCGTCACGCGCATCAGTTGCAGCGCCTGCTTGCCGATCGGCCCGTGGCCCTTCTCCATGCTCTCGCCCTTGCCGGCGCGGGCCCACTCGTTGAATTCGGTTCGTAGTTGATCGTCCATATCGGAAACTGGTGATGAGTCATGAGTGGCAAATCCCGGACGCTTCTACTCATCACGCATCACTCATGATCTGAGTTTAAGGCTTCAGCCGATAGAGCGTCCTGGGAAACGGTATCGTCTCGCGCACGTGTTCAATCCCGCACATCCATGCCGTGCAACGCTCAATGCCCATGCCGAACCCGGCGTGCGGCACGCTGCCATAGCGGCGCAGATCCAGATACCATTCAAAGGCTTCCTGTGGCAGGCCGTGCGCGGCGATTTGTTGCTGGAGAAATTCAAGCGAGGTCGAGCGTTCCCCGCCCCCAATCACTTCGCCATAACCCTCCGGAGCCAGCACGTCGACTCCGAGAGCGATCTCTTCACGCTCCGGATCGCGCTTCATGTAGAAAGCCTTCACCGCCGCCGGGTAATGATGAACCATCACCGGCTTGTCGAATTTGCTGGAGATATAACTCTCATCCGGCGCGCCGAGATCGCCGCCCCACTCAAATTTGTTTTCCAGCTCACCTTTTTCAAATCCCTCGTGCAGCATCTTGACCGCGTCGTCATAGTGCACCCGCGGAAACGGCGGCACGATCTTTTCCAGCTTTGACCGGTCGCGCTCGAGCGTTTTCAATTCCTCCGCGCGATCTTCCAAAACTCTTGCAGCGATGTAGGTGAGAAACCTTTCGGCCAGGTTCATCGCATCGTCGAGCGTGGCATAAGCCATCTCGGGCTCGACCATCCAGAACTCAGTCAAGTGTCTCCGAGTTTTGGATTTTTCAGCCCGAAACGTTGGGCCAAAACAATAGACTTTGCCAAAAGCTGCCGCGGTGGCCTCGTTATAAAGCTGCCCCGATTGAGTCAGGTAAGCTTTCTCATCACCGAAGTAATCTACCTCGAACAGCGTGGTCGTTCCTTCACAAGCCGCCGGCGTGAAGATCGGCGTGTCCGCCAGAGTGAAGCCGTCGTTGTCGAGAAAATCACGCACGGCTTTCACGACTGTGTGGCGCACCTTCAGAATCGCGTGCTGCTTCTTCGAACGCAGCCATAGATGCCGATTGTCCAGCAGGAACTCCGGGCCGTGTTCTTTAGGGGTGATAGGAAAGTCGTGCGCGTTCTGAATGACCTGAGCGTCGGTGACGTCGATCTCAACTCCGCCCGGCGCGCGACTGTCTTCGCGCACGGTGCCGGTCACAATCAGAGCCGATTCCTGGCCCAAAGGTTTTAGCGCGTCCCAAAGTTCCGGCGGTACGGAACTCTTCACCACGACGCCCTGCACGATGCCGGTGCCGTCTCGCAGTTGCGGAAACATTAGTTTGCCGCTGGACCGAAGGTTATAGAGCCAGCCCTTCAGAGTGACTTCTTCGCCAATATGTTTTGAAAGATCTTTTATGTAAGTTTGCATTTAAGTATTCGAAACGATGTGGCACAGAATTCAGTCTGTGATTGCGACGATCCAATCACAGACTGAAGTGTGTGCCACTTACTGCCCAATTCTTTCGTTAATCATTCGCCGCAAGACTGGAAATCGTTCCAACCAGTCGGCGGCCTGCAACACTATTTGGAAAGTTGGCTGAATATGTTTCTCATAGAAGGCGCCCCGTCCACAGACCGCGGTTTGATAAGAGAAGGTGCCAATTGCTTTTAATCCGCGCTGGATCGTCATCAGGCGAAACTCTTTCACGAAGTCGTCGGGGTCAATCGCATCCAGGCCGAGACGCCGCCTCTCTTCAAGCAGAAACAAACGATGGCCGCGGACTTCGGCCAGCGAAGGCGGCTCGGGTTGCCGGTCCATTAGCAGCGACACCAGATCGTAGCTGGCCGGCCCCATGCGCGCATCCTGGTGATCCACAATTCGTATCTGGCCCTGCCGGTCGACCAGCAAATTCGCCGAATGATAGTCGCGATGACAAAGCACCCGCCGGCACGCGGATAACTCCGCGGCGATATCATTCAATTCGACCTTCAGCTCGGCCGCTTCGGCACGCTGCAATGTCTCGGCGCGCAGACTGCCAAAGTAATGCTCAAGAAAGAAATTCAACTCCCAGGCGAGCTTGGGCTCGTCAAACGCAAGTCTGCTCGAAATGGAATCGCGCTCGAATGCTTTGGGCGTAGCGGCCTGTATTTGCGCGATGATCTCGATTGCTTGCTCCAGAAAGGTTTCGGACTCTTCAGCAGAAGCAGTTTCGAATACCTGATACAACTGGCGGTCGCCCAAATCTTCCTGCACGATAATTCCGACCGCCCCGTCCGCGTCATAAACCTTGGGCACGGGCAGTTGGCACTCAACGAAAAGCTTTGTGATATCGAGGTAAGGATGCACGTCCGGATCGAACGGCTCGGGATAAACCGCGGCGACCGCAGTCCCACGATCCCATGGGATACGAAAATATTCACGCGTCGAAGCGTCCGGCGTTAGCGCCACAATTTCTGCTTCCTGCCCAGTCTTACGCTCTGCCAGGTAACTCTCCAGGCGATCGCGAGCGCTGGTCGTGAATGCTTTGGGGCTCATTTGAATGGCTGAACTCATACAGCGGGGCGCTTCTGAAAAGCGGTCTTCAACGTTCACCTTTCTCACCGCGCAGCTTGATCGATGACGGCTGAATCAGCGAATCTTATCACTGCGATAACGGGACGACAAAGTTGTCCCCCTCGACATGACCCTTGAGGGCCTTTGCCGGCGGCTTCGTTCCGGAAACAAGTTCAGCGCGCACGACCACGGCATCTTCGATCCGTTCGCCGCTAAGAATGCGCACGCCATCACCCAGGACAGCCCGCCTCACCTGCGCTCGTTTTTCTATCTTCACGTCGTCCCACAAAACGGCGTCGTGTACGTCGGCCTCCTGGTCGATCGAAGGATTGCGGCCCGAGTAAAGATCCATTCCCCGCCGCTTTAAGAGCGCGAGGCTAATATCCAGATAGCGATTCAGCGTAGACAGCTCGTACCACATTCCCTCGGCGACGTGTGCGGCAATTCGCTCACCCTTTGCAATGGCCGGCAGATAGACGTTGGTAACTGAATCCGAAAACACTCCCGGTGGAATGTACTCGAAAATCCGTGGCTCGAGAATGTGGATACCCGTGAACATCAGTGGAGGTTCCGCATCCGCATCAGGCGTTGACGAGGGCATCCCGGCGAAGTTTTTGACCAACCCATCCAGCGTCTCGACCACACTGAAACGCTCGTATTTTGAATTGCGAAGCAGAACCAGAGTGGCCAGCGCCTGGGTTCGCCGGTGAGTTTCCACGGCCGCGCTTAGATCGAGATCTGTAATCAGCTTTCCGTTCATCACCACGAAGGTGTCATCCTGCAAGAGCTGGCGAGCATTATCCAACGCACCGCTGGTCCCCAGGATTATGGGCTCATGAACGTACTCCAACCTCACCCCGAAATCGCTTCCATCACCGAGCGCCTGGCGCACCGAACCCGGCTGGTGATGAAGGTTCACAATTACATCTTCGATTCCATATTTCGCCAGGTACTCCGCCACGTAACCGACCAGCGGCTTGCCGAGAACCGGCATCGCGGGCTTGGTACGATCGCAGGTTAATGGCCAAAGCCGCTCGCCGTAGCCAGCGGCCAGAATCATCGCTTTCATAGACCAGACATTCTAACTCAGTCCTCTCTCCCACTGGGAGTGAGGGCTTACCACAATCCCCCGATTGATCTTTGTCTTTGCCTGCCACTCACCGCCCACGGAGCACAAATAAGAGAAATCGATTCCTCTTGCAACCCCTCATCCCTGACTCTTCCCTAAAGGGAGAAGGGAGAAAAACTCGTTCTTAGTTGAATCGACATCGTTTGGTGTCGTAAGCTAGCAGGCGTCATTTCATTCAGAAACCTGTCATCGTAATCAATGCCATTAGACCAACTTTACTCGCTGCCGCTTGAACAGCGGATAGGTCAATTCTTTTTTATCGGTCTTCCAGGGACCGAACTGGATGAGGAAGCACGGGCGCTGATCGAAGAGATCAAGCCCGGCGGCATCATTCTCTTCGGTCGCAACGTTGAGGACGCCGGTCAAGTGCGTAAGCTACTTGATGGCGCGCGAGCAATGCTCCCGATCGCGCCGCTGTGCGGCATCGATCAGGAAGGCGGTCTGGTCGATCGCTTGCGCGACATCTTTGAGCCAATGCCGTCGGCCCGCGCGCTGCGCCAGCATGGCGACCTGTCCGGGGTGCGGACCCTGGGGCGCGTCACCGGTGAAGTCCTGCGGATGCTCGGCCTGGATATCAATTTCGCACCCGTCATGTCGATCATTACTCAGGAGCGCAGCCAACTAACCAATGGTCTCTATTCGCGTTCGTTCGGCCGTTCCCCTGGCGAGGTTCTGGGATATACGACCGTGTACATGCGCGGCCTGCAGGCCACCGGATGCCTCGGTTGTTTGAAGCATTTTCCCGGCATCGGCGCCGGGGATGTCGATTCGCATATCGAGATGCCTCTGGTGCCGCTGTCTCACGACGATTTACTCGCACAGGATCTCGCTCCCTACATCGAATTGTTTCAGCGGGCCGACGATCGAGTTCGCGTGGTGATGGTCAGCCACGGCGGCTTTCCCAACATTGATATTGCGAAAGGGACCACCGGCGGCTTGCTCGAGCCGGCGTCGATTAGTCCCAGCATCGTCACGAAACTTTTGCGTCAGGAGCTTGGCTACAAGCATCTGGTAGTGACTGACGATTTGGAGATGGGAGCAATCGCCAAGCATTGCGAAATCGAGGACGCCGCCGTGAAGGCGTTTCTTGCGGGCGAGGACATGTTGCTAATTTGCGCGACGCCGGCAACGATTCTGCGCGGCTATCGCGCTTTATTAGAGGCTGCACGCAAGGGTTCGATCAGCGAGAAACGCATTCAGACATCGCTCAAGCGCGTCGCCGCCACCAAAGCTTTGGTGAAACCGCCGCCGCCGTTGGATATGGACAAGTACAAAGGGCTGGCAGATGAAATACGAACACTGAATGAGACACTTCAATATCGTTATCCTGGAGAATCCAATGTGCAATAACCCCGGACGAAGAGCACATTGCCGATCACGAATGCGCTTCCTAAAATGTTTTGGCTTAAGTCTGTTGCTGCTGACAGCTATTATTTTGCCGTCGGCTTGCAAGCGCTCTCAAAGCAATGTGTTTGTGGTCGCGCTCTCAGATAACATCAAGACTATCGATCCCATTGGGTCGCCATCGGTCGACGCGGCCAGCGAACGCGTGCGCACGTTGATGTTCAATTCACTGGTCAAGAAGGATGAGAAGTTTGACTACGTCCCGGAGTTGGCTTCGAACATTCAGCGCTCTGAGGATGGCCTGGCGTTCACGTTCACTCTGCGGGACGGCGTGACTTTTCATGACGGGCGGCCCTTCACCTCGGCTGATGCCAAGTACACTCTCGACACGGTGCTGAGTTCAAACTTTGCCAAAGCTGCCAGTTTTTTTGAAGGCGCAGGCGCGAGTCGCACGGGCTACGTGAAGAGCGTGGAAGCACCCGACGCGCATACGTTGATCATTCGCCTCAACAAGCAATGGACCGGACTGCTGCCAAATCTGGTGCCCATTGCGATGATTCCGAAGGACAGCTACGAATCACAGAAGACACATCCTCTCGGCACAGGACCGTTCAAATTCAAGAGCTACGATCAGGTGCAACAGGTCGTCGATCTCGAAGCGAATCAAACTTACTACGACGGTGCGCCACAAATCCCGGCGTTGCGCGCGCGGGCAATCAGCGAATCAAATACAATGCAGGCTGAGCTGCAAAGCGGGCGCGTGGACATTGCGCCGCTGGCTACCAGCCTCTCTCCGGACGCGATCAAGGCTCTCGGCCAGAATCCGAATCTTTCCGTGCATCAGTTTGTCGGATCGAACTTGAACCTGCTTACCTTTAATACGACCGAGGCGCCGCTGGACAACGTCAAGGTAAGACAAGCCATCGCCTACGCGATCGATCGCGAAAGCATGATCCGCGATCTCGTGCTGGGTCAGGGTGCTATTGCTCATTCGATTTTGCCCGAAGCATCCTGGGCCTACGCGAAGCCTCAGGCTTACCAATTCGATCCGAACAAAGCAAAGCAGTTGCTCGACGAAGCGGGCTTTCGCGATCCCGATGGGGACGGGCCGCAGATGCGTTGGGCGAAGCCTCTGCTATTTAGAGTTTCCGGCAGCAGCGCCGCGGCGCGCCAGTATGCTGGAGTCATTCAGAACTATTTGAAGAACGTGGGCGTCCCGGTCACGATCGAAACTTCCGAATTCACGACGATGCTCGACCAACTGCGATATGGCCAGTTCCAGATGACCTATGGTCAATGGGTCGGCGGAAATCAGGATCCGATCTTCTATCACGACCTGTTCGCGACCTCTGAAATTCCCACCCAAACGCGGGCCGCGCGCAATCGCAGCCGCTACAGCAATCCCGAACTCGACAAAATCCTTGATGAGGCCGCCAATACTTACGACCACGCGAAAGCCGCGCCGTTATACGCCAAAGCACAAGAGATCATCGGCCGTGATGTCCCGGTCTTTCCGTTGTGGTACCAGGCGAACATGGTGATTGCAAAAAAGAATGTTGGCAATATTCACGTCAACGCCAGCGGCGACTGGGGATTCGTGAGGGATATGACCGTGCAGCGGTAGATTTCGTGGATCGTTCTTTGTCGTCGTTCGAAGGAAAAGAGATTAACTGCCTGCCAGGGCGGCCTCAATATCCGACCATGCGATGGCGCCTTCGCGAATCAGCCTTGCCCCCGCATCGGAAACATCCACCACTGTTGAAGGCTGATCGCTTGTGACCTCGCCGCCGTCAACAATCAAATCGATTGCATCACCAAAGTAGCGGAAAACTTCCTGCGCAGATATGGCGGGCGGCTGGTTCGACGGATTAGCGCTCGTTGCTGTCAACGCCCCGCCGCACGCCCGAACCAGAGCGCGCAAATTGTCATCGTCAGGCAAGCGCACGCCAATCGTCTTCGTGCCCGCAGTGATTTCATCCGGAACATCCGACGCCGCCCGACCAATCAGTGTTAATGGTCCCGGCCAAAATGCTTCAGCTAACAAATTGAATTGCGGTGTCGGCTCGGCGATAAAGCGTGAGAGGTCCTGGCGATCGCTAATGATAATCAGGATTGGTTTGTGGTCGCCTCTGCCTTTTAGCTGCTTGATCTTTCGAACCGCGTCGCGATTGAAAGGATTCGCGCCCAGGCCGTAGAACGTGTCGGTGCGAAACGCAATGACGCCGCCACGTGCAATGACGTCAGAGATATGAGAGTTGGTTGTTTTGGGAATGCTCACCTGATCTCAGCAGTGGCTAGTGCCTTAACTTGGCAAGCGCCTGTCAGGGAAGGTCGACGCGGAACATCCGGCTCATAACGCTCCTGATATCCACCGCTTTCGAGATCAGCTTGCTTCGTCGATGTTTTGAGCGGCAGCGTTGAGAGCATCGAAGAGCTCTTCAGCAGAGATGTTAGCCTTCTTAAACTTCACCTCAACCTTGAATTCCCTTCCCGGCGCTTCAAAGCGGTAGACGTAAGGTTCAGACGCACCCGTTGGATCGACGAAAGCCCGTCGGGCCTTGCGCGCACCGTCGCGGGTCAGGCCTTCAGACGCGATCTGCTCGGCCATCGTGCGCATTGATTCGTCATCCGGCTGACGAACGATCTGCAGCAGCAACGATTTCGAAGTGATCTCTGACGAGCGGCAAATCTCGCGGATCTCTTTTGGGATTGAAGCGATCGACAGGGCCTCGGTAACGGTGCTGCGGCTCTTGCCGACTTTGCGGGCCACGTCCTCGTGCGTGTAGCCAAAGCGTTCGCAGAGGGCGCGCAAACCATCCGCCTCTTCCCACGGCGTCAGGTCCTTGCGCTGCATGTTTTCGATGAGCGCGATCTCCGCGACGGCGCTCTCATCGACGTCCATCTCAATGCAGGGAACCTCCGTTAGGCCGGCCGCGGTGGCCGCGCGCCAGCGACGTTCGCCGGCGATGATCATCCAACGGCCCATCGTCGGCTTGACCAGGAGCGGCTCAAGCACGCCCTTTTCGCTGATCGACGCAGTGAGTTCGGTGAGATCACCAATGTCCGTGCGCGGCTGATCAGGGTTGGGATCGATTTTGTCGATCGGAACCAGACGCCCAACATGAACGGTAGTGTTGGACTGCGTCAATTCCTCGACGTAGTGCGCGTCGTGGCGCATGCTAAGACCGGTGGGCAAGCCTCTTCTACTAGACACGACTCATCACCTCATTGCAAAGTTTTTCGTACTCAACCGCGCCCGAAGATTGCGGCGCGAATGTGAAAATAGATTCCTTGTAAGCCGGGGATTCTTCCAATCGCACACTCTTCGTGATTACCGTATCAAAGAGCTTCGGCCCAAAGACGCGGCGAATTTGTTCGTAGACTTCCTTGCCCAACGTCGTCCGCTTGTCGTGCAGGGTCACGACGACTCCGACCATCTCCAGCTTGGGATTCGGGCGCGCTTTCACTTTCTCAATCGTCTCCAGTAAGTCGTCGGTTCCTTCAAGAGCAAAATAAGACGACTGGATCGGAATCAGCACGTGACTCGAAGCCACGAGGGCATTCACTGTAATCAAGCCAAGCGTCGGCGGCGTGTCGATCACGATCACCTTGTAGGTTTTCTTCAACGGCTCGATGCGGTCCTTCAAACGGAAAGGCGCATCAAAGTCGCCGACAAGTTTTGACTCCAGCTTAGCCAGATTAATCCGGGCCGGGATAATGTCCAGGTTTTCGACCGTTGTCTTGTAGATGGGCAGTTCGTCGGTTGCCTGTCCGTCCATCATCAATTCATAAGCGGAGCGGTCAATCGCCAGCGGATCAAGAAACGAGATGGAACTATTCGCCTGCGGATCGAGATCCAACAGCAACGTCCTGGTGCCGCGGCGCGCAAAAGCGGCGGCGAGATTGATCGCGGTAGTGGTCTTGCCTACTCCGCCTTTTTGATTAGTGATTGCAATTATCACTGGGACCTGTTTGCCTCGCTGGTGAAAAGCCGCAACCTCACATTGGCAAGTCGCTGGCGTCGCCGATCACATCGGGCCAATCTTCTTCCGCGGAGTCAACTTCGATTTCGCCTTCATCCTCAGTTGCGACCGAGTTGCGCGAAGCCTGAATCACATCCGCATCCACGAAGATCGGACAATCAGCCCGCAGCGCCAGGGCAATCGCATCAGAGGGGCGCGAATCGAGCCTCATTGGCTCGCCATCTTCTCCGGTCAGCTCAATTACTGCATAGAAAGTGTTGTCGCGTAAAGAAGTAACCACGACGCGCTCGACTCTTAATCCCAGTTCAACGATCAGATTGCGCAGCAGGTCATGAGTCATGGGCCGAGGCGGAGCAATTTTTTCAATCTCCAGCGCGATGGCATTTGCTTCATATGCGCCCACCCAAATCGGAAGCATCGTTTCGCTATTGACGTCCTTGAGAATAATTATCGGCGTGCCACTATTGGGATCCATCATCAGCGCCCGAATCTTGACCTCTATTTCCATTTTCAGCTCCCCGCTATTGTACACAATCGTGTGAGACTCAGAACGCCGGCGTTACCTGGCCATAGAGACTATTTGGCTTGGCCTCAGTCACACGGACCGTTACCACATCGCCGGGGGCGGATGAAGCACCCGGGAAATTTACAACCTTGTGGCAGGTCGAATGTCCACTCATGTCCTGATCTGACTTTGAACTGGGGCGCTCAACCAGGACTTTGATCTCGCGATCGATATAGCCTTCGTAAATCTTTTGCTGCAACCGGTGCTGAGTTTCTTCCAACTCGAGAAACCGAGCGCTCTTCTCACTCTTGCTGACGTCGTCATCGAGCTTGGCCGCCGGCGTGCCGGGCCGCTCTGAGTAATTGAAGATATAGAGCGCGTGATATCCGACCTGCTCGACCAGTCTTAGCGTTTCGCGAAAATCCGCTGCCCTTTCTCCCGGGAAGCCGACAATAATATCACTGGTTATGGCCATCGGCCGGCGGGCATTCTTGATTGCCGCGATCCTTTGCAGGTAATCATTTGTGGTATGCCCGCGACGCATCGCGCGCAACACGCGATCGCTGCCCGACTGCACCGGCAAGTGAATCCACTCGCAAAGGTTATCGTGTTCGTCGATGGCGGCCACAATGTCCGGATGAAAGTCGCGCGGGAAAGAGGTCGCGAACTTTATTCTTTCCATTCCGGTAGTCGCCGCTGCCCGCAACAGGCGGCTGAAGGGCGTAGCGCCTTTAATTTTTTCCAGCCCGGCGGCGGTTGTTGGGCGATAGCTATTCACGTTTTGTCCGATCAAATGAATCTCGCGAAAGCCGTGATCGTGAAGCTCGTTAATCTCAGCGATGATGTCATCAGCCGCGCGACTCTTCTCGCGGCCGCGTGAAAAAGGCACGATGCAGTAAGTGCAGAACTTGTTACAGCCTTCGATGATCGGAACAAAGGCTACATGCTTCGAAGTGCGAGCCGTCGCCGGCACATCCCATTTCTCACCCTCCGCGCGTTCGTCGAGATCGATCACCCGGCGCTCACCCGCCAGGGCGCGGTTCACCAGTTCGGGCAGACGGTCCGTGGCGCGCGTGCCGACGATTAGGTTTACCGATGGGCTGTTATCAAAAAGGGTCTTCCCTTCCAACTGCGCGACGCAACCCATGACGCCCACGACCGGTTCGCGGCCCAGACGCTGCCGGCGCACCTCGCCGATGCGCGTCAGGACCTTATGGGCCGCGCGTTCACGCACCGAACACGTATTGAAAATGATCACATCCGCGGTTTCAGGAGATGAGGACAAAGCGAATCCAGCCGCGCGCAAACGCACGTCGGCGCGCTCGCTATCAGCGACATTCATTTGACAGCCAAATGTTTCCAGGTAAACCGTCGAGCCCATTTCGGATTTCATTGACAACGGGCAAAGTCTAACAGATTTCGCCGTGTCGTTCCTATTATCACAAACGCTTTTCTTGCAAGATTATCGTGCTTGACGCTACGCACGGCTCCGAGTAGTATCTGCGCTCTTGCTCTATAACTCCTGACTCCGCCGAGGAGGAAGGCAATCGGAGACGCAGAATGTCTTTTAATAAAATTATTTTGGTCGGAAATCTCGGGCGCGATCCTGAGTTGCGCTATACCCCGCAAGGCACTCCCGTTTGCAGCTTCAGTTTAGCCACCAACGAAAAGCGGAAAGATCGCACCACCGGCGAAAACCAGGATCTTACGACGTGGTTTCGCGTCACGCTGTGGGGCCGCCAGGCTGAGGTTGCTTCTCAGTACTTAACGCGCGGCAAATCTGTCTACATCGAAGGCCGCCTTCGCGTTGAGGAATACACTGACCGTGACGGCAAGCCTCGTCACTCGCTCGAAGTGAATGCTACTGACATGCAGTTCATTGGCGGCAGAGGCGAAGATGCTGGGGCGCCAGCAGCCCGGGAAGCGGCTGCTCCAAGCGATTCAGGCCATGAACCGACAAGCGATCTAAGCGACGACGATGTTCCGTTTTGAAACTGTTGGGGAGTTTTCAGGAGTCGCCGGCTGGTTCGCCGGTTCCCCACTTACCTAGTTGGCGCAGCTTTTGATAGCGTTGGGTGAGCCGATCCGGGACATTGTTCGTAGCCGATTCTGCCAGTCTCTCCGAAAGCACCGAACCAAGAAAACCTGCCGCCTCGTCGTGGGAATTCTGTGCGCCACCTTTGGGCTCCGGGATTATTTGGTCGACAATGCCCTCGCGCTGCAAGTCCTGGGCAGTGAGCCGCAGTCCTTCCGCAGCGCGCGCGGCCTGGCTCGAATCTTTCCACAGAATGGCGGCGCAACCTTCGGGTGAGATAACCGAGTAAATCGCGTTTTCCAGCATCAGCACCTGATCGCCAACGCCGATAGCCAGCGCGCCACCGGATCCTCCTTCGCCGATCACGGTTACGATCACCGGCACCACCAGTTTCGCCATCTCACGCAGGTTGTATGCGATTGCCTCAGCCTGTCCCCGCTCCTCAGCGTCGATGCCCGGATAGGCTCCCGGAGTATCAATGAAACAGAAAACAGGCCGTGCGAATTTCTCTGCGAGCTTCATTGCGCGAATCGCCTTGCGATAACCCTCTGGTTTCGGCATTCCGAAATTGCGAAACTGACGCTGCTTCGTGTCGCGTCCCTTCTGATGTCCTACGACCAGGACGGGCATGCCGTGAAACCGGGCAAAGCCGCACACAATGGCGGGATCATCTGCGTAGCGCCGGTCACCGTGAATCTCGGTGAAGTCCTCGAATAACCGCTCGACAAAATCTAGCGTATAAGGCCGGTCTGGGTGGCGCGCTAGTTTGACCCGCTCAAAGGCGGGGGTGGAATCCGCGCGATTAGATTCGGATTTGTCTGCCATGAAAGTTTAGGCTGCTCCTCGCGCCGCGGCGGCTTGCCTGGGGGCGGCGAAACCCTCCCACCTTACTTCGCAGCCCAGGTTACGCAACGCCGATTCGATCTCCGCGCTACCCTGGACTTTCAAAGAAGGATGCGCGCGGACCCGCACCCGCATACCGTCGGAAACTACCTCAACAAAAACGTCGCAATCGCCTTTGGACTGCTCGAGCAGGTTTCTGACCGCCTCGCAAAGTTGCGCTGAATCCGCCATAGCTGGGAAGCCGATGATTATTTCCCGCGCTTTCTGTTGGACGGCCTGGGTGAGTTCGGTGAGCTTTTCGGCGATTACGGTAATTACTCCGTCATCGCTAATTTCAGCTCTACCATTCACCAGGACCGTCGCTTCATCGGCGACCATTGCGCTCTGCCTTCTGAAAGGCTCGGGCCACAAGACACATTTTACCGATCCCGCCTGATCTTCCAAACGGAAGATGGCAAAGCGATCGCCCTTCTTAGTCGTGCGAAGCTGCAGGTCGGTAATGAGCCCGGCAATTATCGCTCGCGAGCCAGTCTCCTGCTGACTGAGTTCCGCCGAGGTTACGGCGCCGAGTTTCGCGACGAGTTCGAAGTGGGCCTCCAGTGGATGGCCGGTAACATAAAACCCAACCGCCTTTTTCTCCGCCGCTAACATTTCCGAAACTGTCCAGGCCGAGGCGTCGGGCAAATCGCTCGCATCGTCCGGGGCAGGCGCCGTATCGCCGCCAAAAAGATCGTTCTGGCCGATGGCCTTCGCGCGCCTCGCCCTGGCTGAACGCGCCATCGCGATATCGATTGCCGCAAAATGCCGGGCTCGCCAATGATGACTTGTGCTGGCGTCTGACTTCAGAGAATCAAACGCCCCGCTGCACACCAGGCCTTCCAGAACCCGCTTATTGATCGAGCCCTCTTCCACTCGCTCGGTAAAATCGAAAATCGATCTGAATGGGCCCGCCTGCCGTGCCTTCATGATCGCGGTAACGCTATTGAAACCGATGCCTTTGATGGCCGCCAGGCCGTAACGGATTGCACCCTTAAGCGCCGTGAATCCGATGTCGCTTTCATTAACATCCGGCGGCAGCAAAACGATGCCCTGGCTCCGCATCTCTTTCGTATACCGGAAGACCTTGGCGGTATCGTCGATTTCGTTTGAGAGGACCGCCGCATAGAAGTGCTCGCCGTAATGGGCCTTGAGATAGCCGGTCTGAAATGCAAGATAGGCATAAGCCACACTATGCGCCTTGGGGAAGCCATAGTCGGCGAACTGCGCCATGAGAGAGAATATCTGCTGGGCCTTGTCGCGCTTGAGGCCGCGGGCTACCGCGCCCAGGATGAACTTCTGCTCCTGCAGAGCCATCTCTTCGCGGTTCTTCTTGCCCATCGCTTTGCGTAGGCTGTCGGCCTCGGCCATGGTGTATCCGGCCAGCTTCTGCGACAACTGCATCGCCTGCTCCTGATAGACGATCACTCCCTGGGTACTGTCCAGAATCTCTTTCATCTCCGGAACAATGTATCGGACGCTCTTCTTCCCGTGGTGCCTCAGAATGAAGTCATCGACCATACCGCCGTCGATGGGACCCGGCCGATAGAGGGCGTTAAGCGCCGAGAGGTCTTCAATTCCCTTGGGCTTGAGCTTGCGGCAAATATCCTGCATCCCTGACGATTCAAACTGAAATATCGCATCCGTGCGCCCGTCGGCAAACAGTTGCATAGTCTTCTCGTCGTTAAGCAAAACCTTTGACCACTCAACCTCCTCGCTAAGCGAACGCTTTATGCTCTTTAAGCAGTCGCTTATTATCGTAAGCGTATTAAGCGCTAAGAAGTCCATCTTAAGGACGCCCACCTTCTCCAGGTCGGACATCTCGTACTGAGTAGTGACTTCGTCTTTAGCTGAGACGGCGATCGGGATTAGTTCTTCCAGAGGTTCGGGTGTGATAACCACGCCAGCGGCATGGACTGAGACATGGCGCGCGCAGCCCTCGAGCCTCCGCGCGAGGTCGATCACGTCCCGCACCTGGTCGTTAGTCTCCATGGCGTTCCGGAGTTCAGGTACTTGTTCAATTGCCTGTGTGATGCTGACGTTCCGTCCGCGGACCGGCGGCGGGATCATTTTCGAGATGCGCTCGACTTCGGCATACGGCATATCCAGGGCCCGTCCCACGTCCTTGATAGCGGCCCGCGAGGCCAGGGTCCCGAAGGTCACGATCTGGCAGACTGAATCGCGTCCGTACAGATCCGCCACGTGATTGATGACCTCGCTGCGACCGCGCACGCAGAAGTCTATGTCGATGTCCGGCATCGAAACGCGTTCCGGGTTCAGGAAGCGCTCAAAGAAGAGGTTGTACCTCAACGGATCGATATCGGTAATGCCGAGGCAATAAGCGACCAGCGAGCCGGCCGATGAACCGCGCCCCGGCCCCACCGGAATGCCATGTTGCTTGGCGTAGTGGACAAAGTCCCAAACGATTAGGAAATACCCGGCGTATCCCATGCGCTTAATGACTTCAATCTCATGCCATAGCCGTTTTTCATACTCTTCGAAAGTATGAGTCAGCTCCCCTCGCGCGGATTCCCCGTCCCACACTTGCGCCTTGCGGGTCTGATAACCATTGCGAACGGTCTTTTCAAAGTATTCGTTGGCGGTCAGTCCCGCGTCGGAGGCTGGAATCGGATAGTTCGGCAGGTAGTTCACGCCGGTCGGTAAACTCAAATCGCATCTTTCGGCGATCTCGACCGTGCGTTCCAAAGCCTCAGGCAATTCGTTGCCGAAAATCTGCCACATCTCGTCGGGTGAACGAACATAGAAGTTTGGCGTGCCGTATCGCAGGCGATTTTGATCGTTCACCGTCTTACCGGAACCAATGCACAGCAGCACGTCGTGGGCTCGAGCATCGTCGGGCATCAGGTAGTGCGCGTCGTTGGTAGCGACCAGCGGAATGCCTGTGCGCTTTGATAACTCGACCAGGGGTTTTCGAATCCTGTTTTGAGGTTCCAGTCCGTGCTCCTGAATCTCAAGAAAGTAATTTCCCTTGCCCATTATTTCCTGAAACTCGAGCGCCGCCGCCGCCGCTTCATCCGGGCATTCTTTAGCCAGCAACGCCGAGGGAACGCCGGACAGGCAGGCCGAAAGCGCAATCAAACCTTTGCTGTGTTGGGCGAGCAGTTCCCTATCAATCCGAGGTTTGTAGTAGAAGCCTTCGGTGAAAGCCTTTGAGGTGAGCCGCGAGAGATTACGATAGCCTTCAAAATCCTTCGCCAGGAGAATCAGGTGATGGTTAGTTTTTTCGCCCGGCGCCGCGCGACCACCGCGATCCTTGCGGCTTCCGGTCGCGACGTAAGTTTCGCATCCGATAATTGGCTTGATCCCTTCCTTCTTCATCGTGTTGTAGAAGGTGATCGCCCCGTACATGTTGCCATGATCGGTCATGGCGCATGCCTTCATTCCCAGTTCCTGGGTCCGCTTCGCGAGCGGGTTTATTTGGATCGCACCGTCGAGGAGGCTGTAGTCGGTGTGTAAATGGAGATGAACAAAATCTTTGTCTGGCATGATGAAAGAATCAATTTCAAATCGGGTTGTTAGATAACCACTCGAAGGATCGGCACTATATCACGTCGCAGCACGCGGTGTGCAGTGAGCGGTGGAAGATAAAGCACACCGGCGCGCGTCTCACTTAAAAGCAATCACGATGTCGACTTTGTTTCTTTGCGCGTTTGGTCTTTGTTCGATTTCCACGTTCGCACCCATATCGGTACGCGACTTTTGCCTCTTAGCGCGGACAAAATCGCTAAGCGGCCCCTGCCGAAATTGATCGATATACGACTCGTCGAAAACCGCGTTGTTGCCTAAGGTCCACTTCGATTTCAGTTCTGTCACGTCAGCCGGCGGCAGACCCGATATGATCAGGTCGCCCATGAAATAGCGCGGCCCCTCATTGATTTGGAATCGATAGGTAACGAGCGCAGCCGCATCGTCATATTCGGCTGACGATTGAATTGTCGCCGTCAGAAATCCCCGGCGACCGTAAGCTTTGTCGACGCTCTTCAGACCGGTATCAATCCTGGTGCCATCGGCGAGATCGCCTGGATTCATGCCGAGGGCCGTCGCCAATTCGTCCACCGTGAGCTTGTCGTTCCCATCCCAAATCGACCTGGCCCAACGATAGCTGACACCTTCCTGGACCGGAATCGTAATATTGACGCCACCCGGGCATTGCGCTCCCGTTGCCAACGTCACCGATGGTAGCTGAAACTCGGCGCGCAAATGACCGAGGCGACGATAGATCGGCAAAAGATTGACCGGCAACGTAGCCGTGTCCTTCTCTGAATAGTCGGCTTTGAAGAGTGTCTGTGACGCCTTAATCAAATCAGCTTCTGAAATAGCGGACGCCCCGGGAAAGTGCAAAGAGCAAACGGGAACCCGAGCGCCTTTCACAATGAATAGCAACTCCTGCTTGTCTTTTGAAATGTTGGGAAGGTAATCGACCTGACCGGCGATGTGTCTCTCATTCAGCAAACGCTGCAGTGCGGCGGCGATCTTATCCGGCGTTTCACCCGAGGCGGGCGACGTGCCATTAAAGAAAGTGAGATCTTTGCGAACTGCCGCGACAATTTCGTCGTTGCTGAACCAGACAAAATTTTCGAATACCACGGGCAAGTTTACGGCGGACTCTTCGACCTTGAACGTCACGACCGCCTGATTGCCGACATTGTGCACACCATAACTCAGCCGCCGGAATAATCCTGACTTCAATAACTCGGCGGCCGCTGCATCCAGAATATTCGCGTCAATTACCTGGCCCACTTTCAGGCCGCTCATGGTCACCACCTGATCATGAGTAAGCCGCTTGAGTCCGACAAATTCGATCCGCCCGAGAGTTTGGCGTTGCTGGGCGGCCAAGGGGACTGAGCCGACGGCCAAGGTCAGCACAATTCCTGCCGCAAGTCGGCAAGAAGATGAAACATATCGCGTGATAGTCATAGGTGGTTAAACTCTCCAATGTTGCGTGGGCTATGATGAATTCTAGCCTGAACTAGTTTGACGACGAAAGTTAAAGACCAACTGCCAATAGAATCGCAAGATCACCTGACCCCGATCTCTGAGCCTCACGCTTCTCCGGCTTCACTTGGTTCGCTGGGAACCGACATGAGCAGCATGGTCCCCACCAACTGTCTCAATCAAGGGATTCACTACAACATGAGGGCTTCGCGCCTCGCCACTCGGTCGCTAACCCGCGAAGCGCTTATCAGCATAAAGCCTGGGTTGTGAGCCGATTCAGTGTCGGTGAAGGCTCGGCGAAGGTGGCGTTGGGTTGGCGAAGTACGACTGGGCAATGGGATCCGCCACGGTACTGCTATTGATATTCGGAAGGACCGAACTCCCTTGAGTACCGAGTTGTATCAGGTAATCCTGGGCCAGACTCTTTCCCGCAGCCAGGTTGAGCGGCACGTCTCCATAGTACCAGCGCTTCCAGCCCGCCCAGTTGTGCCTGGCCTGTGTACCCTGTCTGGGATTGCCGGGCTTGGGAATTAAGAGAATGCTGGCTCTGGTATAGTTCGCATTGGGCGCGCGGGTGGTGCTCGCTCGCCAATAAGCGAAGAGATAGCTCTCCTTCGCGCCTACATACTCATAGGGATTTTGGGTCGCGCTGGCGCGGATCCAACCTGTCGAATCGGGAGCGGTATAAGGGTCCACGCTCGTGGGATCACGCAACCCGAGCATCGCGCAACGCCACTCCTTCGCGGTTTGCGCTTTGGCGACTCGGAGGACGCTGTGGACATAGATTTTCCCGTTCGGGTAGATGTAGTAGGTTACATCGCCGGTCACGTTGCTGAGCACGCCCACCGCATTAGTGATCGGGCTCGATGTCGCTTGCACCACCACCCGTGAAGGAGAATTTTCCAGCACCGTGAAAGTTCTGGGGCTGTTTGGAAAGTAATAACTGGCCGCCCGTGTATATAACTTTGGATCATCCGGAGTCGTCCCGTAGAAAACCTCCTGAAACAGTCCCGGCTCCGCCGTGGAAATATCAGGGTTCACGCCATATCCAGGTCCGGTGAGATTGGTTTTCGCGGACCAATCGTTGACCAGGTCGTACCACTGAGAGATTCCCCAGTTATCAGCCGCCTCGAAGACAAGGCGAAATAATCCCGCCGACTCGATGGTAACGTTCCGTTTCAGGCCCGATCCGGAGTCGATTAACTGCATGCCGCCGCCCCCGGAAACCGGGTTCCGTCCCAGCTGGAACACCTCGAAATCGTCGGACCCCAAATTGGGGAACCTTAGCGGGTCGAGAGCCCCACTCTCCGAGGGGACCCTACGTTCATCGAATGTTCTGGTGATTAGTCCGCTTTTATTTAGTTTCCACCAATTGTGAGCTGGAACAAGCCGGGCTGGCAGACTAAGCTCGGTACCCACCTGAGGGCGCCTCTCTGCCCAGGAGGTCTGACTGTTTGCATTACCTGCAAGGCTGAGAGTTAGCCAGAGGGTAAAGAGTATCTTCTGCGTTAAGCTGGTGTTAGTCATTGGTTGAGACTTCTTACCAAGGCAAGTTAGAACTGGTTCATTGACCGATGCTTTCTTGTCGAAGGTTCCGGTTACAACCTCCAGAACTTCCACAATAACGCGACTGAGTGGTTTGCCAAAAGTCGGGGACGCCGGCAAAGAAAGTTCGGAGCGCGGATCGCTGCGATACGCGATGTTTTCATTACAAGTGAGAATCCTACGGTAGTAGTCACGCATGAGCGATTGATGACCCTAATTCTCAAACACTTTGATTCGAAGTACGGTTTTGATGAGTGGAAAACCCTTACAGCGCCGGATGTCTTCGAACTAACGCTGGTAGATTCAGAAACGACAATACGGCGGATTTGGAACAGCTAGGGTCCTTAGGAAGAAGCGATCGAGGTCAGGCCTGCGATTCTGCGATTCTCAATCCTCAAAGCCGCTTATTTAAAACAAAGTTAGACCGGTTCTGACAACCAATGAGTCTCGATTTGGAATTGCGCGACTAGCGCAATGGCTCTGCCACACCGATGCGCGGCAAGTCCTCGACTTGCCGGAACCAGCTCTTCTTCATTCGGGGTCTCCGACCCCGGTCATAGACCGGTAGACTGAGCAGACAAATCGGCAAGTCAGAGACTTGCCGCGCATCGGGGTGGCAAAGCCATTGGGTTTGGAGCCGCGCTGGAACCTTGCGCCTGCAACTGATGGGTCAGGCCTGTTATTCTGCGATTCTCATCCTCAGCGATAGATGTTGCTTAGCTGATTCATGATGGAATTCCAGGGAGCGATGCTTCACCGGCGAGAATCGCAAATCGCAAGCCTGACCCCAGTTTGGTTCCACGCCTCTACCCCAATAGTTCGATTGAAGCGGTGGATGCGCTGGCTATCAGAGTAGAAGATGCAGTGGAAAGACAACTAGCCGGCGGGGAAGTGGACATCGGAGATATAGGTGAGAACATTCCGTTCGAAGATTAGAAACGATGAAAGCGTAAGGCAGAACACCTTACGCTTTTTGTTATTGACGATTTAAGTAAATTAGAGTTTAGCGTTAATCGTCCGAAGAAGGATTCGCGACCCCATTGTTATATCCTTTTCTGTAAGGGTCGTCCTCATCCCGAAACATATTCCAGTTTTCAGTTGTCTGGTCATATGTACTCGCTTTCGACCCGTCTCTCTGACCGCGCTCGTACTCATCTTGAGCGATTTGGTCGTCGGTTTTCAGAATGTCCGTATATGGGCTTTCTGGCATTTGAGTTTCTCCTTTCTCCCGTCTTGGGAGTGGAACGGACTCATTCGTACTTCAACTGTCTGGATGCTGTATGCAAGATTTTGGTTGTACGGTTCCCTATCGCTTCGCGAATGCGACCGAACGTATAAGTTTCTTTAGCGGTGCACCCCAATAAGCGTCAAGAAACGTGAGACGTGACGGGAATCGTGGGAAGCAAAGCATACTCTTGGGTCATGTGGCGAAAATATCGAAGGTACTTCGCATTATTTGTTATTAAAGGCTCCACGGTCCTTGTATCTTTCATTGGCGTTATTTTCAGCCTATTGATACTGCAAAACTATAAACAAGATACAACCCGCATAACCAATGCCGCCTTCGCCTTTACGGCCTCGTTGGCGTCTCTTTGCTTCTCTTGTTCGCGTGCATTAAAGAATGAGGATAAAGACAGGGATAGATTCACGTATGCGGGTGAGCGATTTATGCAAGCCAGTATTTTGTTGATTACGGCATCAATCTTGAAATATGCGTTGCTGACTCTTCAAGCGGTTCTTACCACGAAAAGCCGGCAGTTGTTTTCCTCAAAAGAATCTTACGATTGAGCTTAAGATTGGTAAAACTCAAGGAGTAAAGCAAGGGACGCCAGCTGCTCGCTAACGCCGCAGGCGAACAAAAACTTCATATTGCCGAAGATTAGCGAAAATGGTATGCTCCGCCAGCCACGGTGCATAGTTTCTTACTCGGACCTGACATTCGGTTGAGAACGAGGAAGTCTTGCGCGCATTTACACTGTTTTTAGTTAGACTTTGTCCTTTCACTTGTGGTCGTATCTCGTTTTTGCGACAATTCTGAAACATGGAATGGAATCCTAAACGGCCTGACGCGTGGGCGCAGTTGTTCGGCCTAGTTGTTGTGCCGATGTTTGGCCATGATCGAACTCATCACAAGGGCGTTCATTCCTTGATGCTTGATGGATCCAGAGGGAGCTTCGTTCTATCAACGTCTGGTCCTAAATCTATCGTTACTGGTCGCACTCCGGTTCAATGGGCATGGTCAGCAAATGTAAATCATGCGGTTTCAATTGCAGGCGCGAACGGGCAAATAGCAATCGTGCGCCGATGGGACTCGCCGGACGAAGCTGAGGAGTGGGACGTCGGGCGTGAAAAAGAGGCACGTGCACTCTTTAGGGCGCTGGAAAAGGCACCGCAGCCCCCAGATGCACAATCCGTAATAGCTCGGGGATTAAACACATTTCGAGCGATCCGCATCGCAATTGAAAAACAAGGGGGGTCGTCACTCGACGTCGTATTGGCATTCAATACGGTCCTTGCATGGGTTGCACAAAAGTCCGCTTCGTCAAGCAACATAGAAGTTAGCTTCGCGGAGGCTGTTGATATCGTTCGCGCCACCGGAAAGATTAGTTTTACTACTCAACAAATTAATCCTCAGCTTCGCAGTTTTCCAATCGGTTATCTAGCGCGACTTCTCCGCGAAGGTGATAAAGAGTCTTCAACGTACCTTTTGGACGCTGACTTACTTATTAGGCACGCGAGCGGTCCTCTTTACCAAGAAGCCCACAGACAATTGTTAAGTACTCCTGCGTCCGTTCGCCAGGAAGAAATGTTTCCCAGGGAAATGTTGATATCTGGGAGAGAAGGGCGGCGCGCTCTAGTTCCTACGTTCGTGCACCATACGCCGCCATCATTGGCGCGAGCGCTTGTGGAGAGCACCTTGCGATGGTTAGAGATAGACCCAAATACCGAGTTCCTGGAGATTCTTGACCCGGCTTCCGGCTCCGGGATATTCCTCATTGAGGCCCTTCGCGAACTCGGACTTCAAAATCGCACTCCTTACGTCGGGCATTTAAAGGCCTTCGACCAATCACAACTGGCCACTGCAATGGCAGATTTCTGCCTCCGTAACGCTGCTCCAAGCGATCAATTCACTGTAACGATTAGCCCGCAAAACTCACTCGAGGAAAATGACTGGGGCTCGCCACACGTAATAGCAATGAATCCGCCGTTTTTGAAGTGGGAGGATCTTGATACTCATGACCGTGATTTAGTACGGCAAAGTTTGGGTCCGCTTCACAAAGGCCGTCCGGACTTGGCTTTCGCTTTCATTGTCCGGGCGCTTAAGTCATTAAGACAGGGCGGCGTCCTAGCCACACTCATGCCTCCGTCATTTTTAGACGGCGAGTCAGCGGAATTAATTCGCAATTACATTTTGCAGAGTGGAGAGTTTCAAGTCCGTCTAATTGGCCATTTTCGTGACCTTGATTATTTTGACGCAACGATAGAACCTTCTTTCATTGTTGTATCCCGATCTACTCATGCGATGCCCATTGTTGTAGTGACTGCGAAGCGTGGATCTGCGAATGAAGCGATTCGGGCGTTGCGCTCTAGAAAGCAAATCCGTCGGGCGGGGTTCGAAATATCTACAGTCACTAAGGACGATCTTTTATCGAATCGCTGGACTCCACAACCAGAACGGACATCGCGTTTCGTTGATACGATAAAGTCCAGCGAGGCAAACACCGTCGACGATTTTTTTGTTTTGCATACCGGAATTCGTACCGGGAACAATTCGGTTTTTCGAATATTGGAGAATGACGCAGGACGGCTCACTCCGAGCACAAAGGAGCGGCGGTTTTTTCGCCCTGTTGCCAACCGAATTGAAAAAGGGCGGATTCTACCTGCCGGTTATGTGTTCTATCCTTACGATTCGAGTGGCACGTTGCTCCTGAAGACGGAGGAGGAATTAAAGACTTTACTCCCGCGATATTATGAGGAGCGCCTTCGACCAGCTAAATCTATCCTCAGGGAGCGAAAGAGCCTTTACAGAAATTGGTGGGAGTTAAGCGAGCCCAGAGTAACGTGGCTTGCGGCACCCGTTCCCCGGATTCTGTCCAAGGCCTTTGGTCGTGCTGCCGATTTCGCTTATGACAGGGAGGGTAAATACGCCGTCGTGCAGGGAGTTGCATGGTCCTGGAAGGCTGGCAACCCGACTGATGAGCTTATGTTGGCTTACCTAGCGCTGATAAATAGCCGAGTCTTTGACGAACTTATCTCCTGTTTCTGCCCCCGCATACGTGGCGGACAATACGAGTTGGGCTATCGATTTATGAAGCGTGTTCCACTACCACAATTATCTGATCATACTGCCCGCAAGTTTTTATCCGCTATCGGCCGCGCCATTACAAATAACCGCACTTTCGATTCTAATGCTCAAGACGAGCTCGTTTTGCGTGCATATCGATTGTCTCTGGACGATCTTAAACAGATCGGTCGTACTCCGCTGGAAAAGCGCATTGCCGAGATTGGTGAACTCCCCGATGGTTGGTTCGAACCCAACTCTCCTCATCTAGAGCGCAGCGGCTTGCGCAAATTTGAAAAATTCCTCAAGCGCGTGCTCGCGGGAGGAGGTCTTCCGACGCCGTACGTCTATCCGACTCCCGAAGGTGACGCTCAAGCAGAATGGTCGCTTCCAACGTGGGAAGTTAGCGCCTCCGTGACGCTAGCTAGTGGTGAGCTACATCTTCACGCAACTCATCTCGATTCCGATCTTAGTCGAGACGTCGAAACAACAATCGATTCGCCCGGCTCTGTGGATACACTAATTGATTTTATGTCAGACCTTATTCAGTGAATAGGTCGCCCTCAATTCAATAACTCTCATGCCAATTGGACCCAAATACCTCATTAGCAATTCCAGTGAACTCCTTCATCGAAACGTACACCCGCAATTCATTTTGGACAATCGGATTACTAGTCAAGCGTTCCTATTGAAGAATGACGATTACGGCAAGCTTTCGGTTCAGCAGAATTCGATGGCAAGCGCGGAGGTCGCGTACGAGAGATATACCTCTCGTGGATTTGAGTCGGGTGGGGTTTGGAGCATAACCATTGCCGAATGCGATGAGCTTGGACTAAGGGTGCACTCTGACCCAATTGACGAGGATGATTCCCATTCGATTGTGGATCTGACAGCATATAGCAAGACGCAAGCCAGAAAATATACTGATAAGCTTTCTAGGAGAGCCCAAGACAGAGGCTGTCAATATTGTCCCGCTGACTAATAAAAAAATAATCCAACGTCGGGGTCAGGCCTTCGATTGTGCGATTCTCGAGCGCGCCATCCAACCGGAAATTTCCTTTTGCTGACCCCGCCGCCCTTAACCCAATGACAACTCCGCCTCTCTCCGAACAGATCGAACTCCCTCCCCGATCACATATGGCGGCGCGACGAAGAACTCCGCGTTGAAAGCGCTGTTGACGCGGGACGTTTCATCGAAGAGGTGGGATTTACAAATACGCTGACAGATGCCCGTGGCGCAGGTGCATCGTTTCGGCCATCGCGGGGTGCGGTCTCAGCGATGTTGTTTGCCCGCATCGAAGAACGGCTATGGGCAGAGTGCGTCTACATTTATGCGGCTCTGCCGCTCTCCAGTGCGGTAAGCCTCTGGCTCTGCCGTGCAGACTGCTTTTAAGAACTGTGGGGCTATGCCTCCTACGCGAGGCGTCGCGTCGCTCGAATCGGTTTCACTGGCTTGTCGGTGAGGCAAGCCTCACCGCACTGGGGGGCGGTAAGCCGCCTAAACCGGAAGTCGCCTTAAACCGGGGTGAGGCCTGCGATTCGCTCCGATTGATCCATTTGATTCCCTTTGTCGTTGAATGCCATTCGCGCACTGTAGAAATCAAAACAAGGTTGCTTCGGTAACCCTCATCCCCGACCCTTCTCCCAGTCGGAGAAGGGAGAAAGACTCAAACCAGTAACCGATTCTGCGATTTGCGATTCGCGGTGGGTATACCGTTACTCGGTCTCATCATCCGAATCAATGCCCATATTCTTCTTCCAGATGGCTACTTTCTCCGGATGGTTCGGGAAAGCCGTTTTGACGATTTGGTCCAGCTCCTCGATTATCGGCTCAGCCTGCAGCATGAGCCCGCAGATACGCGGGTCCTCGTCGATCTCAACGCTGGATTTGCCCTCTGAGAGCGCATCCGCCTCAGCCACGAGCCGCTCCAGGATGGATACAATGTTTTCGTTCTTCATCACGGTGTTGCCTCCGCGGCGATTTCAATTAAATTATTGAGCTCGCGACACAGGCGACAGAAATTTGGAGTGCGCCGGCAGAGTCCCGCCTTGTCGGGACGGCGACGGCGCTTTGGATGTTTGGCTCGATCCAAAG
Organism: Blastocatellia bacterium; assembly: GCA_033858155.1. Lineage (GTDB taxonomy): Bacteria > Acidobacteriota > Blastocatellia > Pyrinomonadales > Pyrinomonadaceae > UBA11740. The sequence continues at coordinate 41,288 of JAWVCT010000057.1, read as the reverse complement.
CGGTGTCGTGCTACGACCACCCTTGCGCGGCTGCCGCGCTGGGGACCCCGGTGCTTGCCACCGCACTCCAAATCTGTCGCCCGCTTCGCGGGTTCGCGCACCTACGGACTTGCAGGCGTCTGCGGGGTTGGACTCCCCGGTGACGCCGGCGGCTTTGGTTTGGCCCGTCTGGGTGCTCGTTCGATGTGAGTCGCGGCGGTCCATTCGGCGAGCTTGCCGGCGTTGTTTGCGTATTTTACTTTCATCAAGCCGGTCAGCTTGCGCACGAGTTCGACTCCGCGCCCGAGCGCATCGTCGAGTTCCTGACGCGCTGAGATGTGATCGCCGACTGCATTCGCGCGTTCCGCGCTTGCGCTCTGGAACGCTGCTTTGTCGGCGGCCAGGTCTTCCAGGAAATCCTCCGGCAATTCATGAGCGATTAGTTGTGCTTTCAAAGGCAGCGCATTGGTCGCGTAAACGCCGGCCGTCTGTAAAAGCTGCTCATCATTCTTTCGCGGCGGGTAAGGGAACTTCTCCTCGACGCCCATTACCTTACCCGCTTCGCGAATCGAGAAGAGATCGGCAAGTAGGGCCTCGCGCGTTTCGTTGATCGTCTGAGTTCCTTGTTTCGCATCGCTGCGGCCGGAGCCGAACGCAGCGGCGTTCTGCTCGACTTCAATAATCGTGGTCTGCAAGTCAGCGTACAACTGGCGGGCGGCGCCTCCTTCAGAAAAGTCATTGACGTTTTGCGCAAACGCTTCGCGCGAACGGACTAACATCTGGTGAGTAAGACCATCTGTGTCATTCATCGAAATATCCTCCTGATGGCTGTGCTGGCGTTGAATGTATTTCACTCCGCGATCGTGGAAGATCGTGAGGTGTTTCCGCGTTACGAGTTGACCGGCTTGGGTAATGCTGGGTTCGCCGGCCAAAAAATAAGTTGTGCCCGATGGGCACGGCGCTGATGCGGGGCTCAGCTGACCCTGCTCTGATGGCCGGGCATTCTAGCACCCATGCCGAAGAGGTAGCAACTTTTTTTGCATGGCGGCGAGGGGCTTTGGATGGGGAATCCCAAAGGGTCAGAATCTTGCAAAGTCCGCGAAGCGGACGAGTGAAAGTAGCCCAGCACTTCAGTGCTGGGTAAGAGGTCCGTGAACGACCAAGTCCGTGAAACGGACGACTGATAAATCCTCGACTGGCAAGGTTTCCATTCAGCCGTCCGTTTCACGGACTTTTACCACTGTTCGCGCCGATCCCACCGATGAATCGGTGGGCTACTTTCAATCGTCGGCTGTGCCGACTCATTGGGCAAAGCTTCGATAGCCCCATTGTATGGGGATAATACGCAGCCGCTTTACTTGACGGTTTTTCTCAATGTTTTCGCGTTTCTGCGTCTTGTTTTGGCGTCGTCCCACGCTGTTTTGGCATCGTCGCACGCTGTTTTGGAGGCATCGCGCGTTGTTTAGTCGTCGCTGCACGTTGTTTTGCCGTCGTCGCAGTTTGTTTTGGCGCTTGGGCAGGGTGATGCGCCGTCGTTGGCGACTGCCGTGGCGTTGCTTCACGTTGTTGGGGCGCCGCTGGACGTAGTCTTGCCATTAATGCAGTTTGAGTTTAGGGAGTTGCGGGTTGTTGTAGCGATGCGCCATAGGTAGGCGCGACGGAAATAAAACTTGGGGTCAGGTCTGCGATCCTGCGATTCTCTCACGGACTTCTCGCTTGCCGTTGAGCAAGCTCGCAAATGGAGTCCGCGCAGCGGACGAATGAAAATAGCCCACCGATTTATCGGTGGGATCACGGCGAAAAACAAATCGGGAGTCCGTGAAGCGGACGACTGAAACTCAAAACACGTACCGCGAGTCAAATTCAATCCCGTGTTTCTCGAGCAGATCCAGAAACTCGTCCTGGAAGGTCTTCCTCCGATGATGCTCCTTTTGATTGTTGATGTACCCAATTGTCTTCGGTATCTGTGAAGCGCTGACACTGAATGCCCCATAGCCTTCCTGCCATCCAAACTTCTTTCGACTAGGAAAAGTATCGTGCACCCATTTCGATGACCCGCCTTTGATTAGCTGCGCGGCTTTGGCGAAACTCATCATGCCGGGAAGTGACAACAAGGCATGCATGTGATCCACAGTTCCCCCTATTGCGAGCGCTTTCATGCGATTGTCTCTGGCAATTCCTCCCACGTATGGCCAAAGGCGCGATTCCAGATCTGAGTCTATGAATGGGTACCGGTCTTTGGTGCTGAAGGTGCAATGCATAAGGTTGCTGACATAGGCATGCGACATGTGGGCTCCTTTTCAGTCGTCCGCTTTGCGGACTCCGTTATTTGATTGAACTTAATCCCAGCAATAAATCGCTGGGCCATTTTCAAGCGTCCGCTCGGCGGACTCGAATTACCGCGGCGCATAATAGATGAAAGCGTAAAAACGCGAAAGTAAGGAAAGTTGCAAGGAGTCCGTGCAGCGGACGAATGAAAATAGCCCACCAATTTATCGGTGGGATCAGGCGAATTTTAGGACGCAGTCCGTGAAGCGGACGGCCGAAATTAATGCCATGCGACGACGAATTCAGTCGCCCGCTTCACGGGCTCAGGATCAGGTTGGGATTGTTTTCCCAGCACTGAAGTGCTGGGCTATTCTCGGGCGTCGGCTGCGCCGACTCACTAAGCGCTATTCCCATTCAATCGTGCTCGGAGGTTTTGAGCTGATGTCGTAGACGACTCGGTTGACGCCTTTCACTTCGGACACGATTCTCGTGGAGATTCGCGCCAGCACGTCGTGCGGCAGGCGCGCCCAATCGGCCGTCATCCCGTCCACACTGGTGACGGCGCGGATGGCAATCACGCGTTCGTAGGTGCGCTCATCGCCCATCACTCCTACCGTTGATATTGGCAAAAGCACCGCCAGGGCCTGCCAAACAAAATCATACAAACCAGCGCGCCGCAGTTCCTGATCCAGAATTCGATCAGCCGCACGCAAGATGGCAAGCCGTTCTTCGGTCACGTCGCCCAGGATGCGCACGGCCAGACCCGGGCCGGGAAATGGATGACGAGAGAGGATCTCTTTCGGCACCCCGAGTTCGCTGCCGATGAGCCTGACCTCGTCCTTGAACAACTCGCGCAGAGGTTCGATCAGTTTCAGGTTCATCTTTTCCGGCAGGCCGCCAACGTTATGATGGCTCTTGATGGTCGCCGAAGGTCCGCGCACCGACACGGACTCAATCACATCCGGATAGAGAGTTCCCTGCACCAGGAAACCGACGCCGCCGATACGTTTGGCTTCTTCTTCGAAGACCTCTATGAAAAGAGCGCCGATGCGCTTGCGCTTAATTTCCGGATCAGTCACATCTTTCAAAGCGTCGAGAAAGCGTTGGCTCGCGTCGATGCCCTGAATGTTTAGTTGAAGCTTCTGCTTCAGCAAAGCCAGGGTCGTTTCGAACTCGCCTTCGCGCAACAGGCCGTTGTTAATAAACAAGCAGATCTGGCGGTCTCCGATGGCCCGATGCACCAGCGCGGCGGCTACTGAAGAATCAACACCGCCAGATAGTCCGCAAACGGCCCGACCAGTTTCGCCGAGCTGCTCTTTGATACGTTCAGTCTGTTCCTCAATTGCAGCCGTGGGCGTCCAGTCACCCTTGCAGCCGCAGATCTCAAAGAGAAAGTTGCGCAAGATTTGCGCGCCCAGGTGTGTGTGTGCGACCTCCGGATGGAACTGCACCCCATAGATCCCGCGCTCGGGGTTCTCAAAGGCATTGACCGCGTCAATCGTTTCGGCCGTCATCCGAAAACCTTCGGGCAAAGTGGTGACATGATCGCCATGGCTCATCCATACGTCCATTTCAACGGGCAGTCCGGAAAATAGACGGCTAGACGGGTCTACTACCTGCAGCCGCGCATAGCCATATTCTCTATTTGTCGAAGGACGCACCTCTCCACCGAGGCCGTGAGCGATCAGTTGCAGCCCATAGCAAATACCCAACACCGGACAGTGCGCGCTCTCGAGCAAGTCAGGCTGAGTGCGCGGTGCGTCACTATCGTAGACGGAGGCGGGACCACCAGAGAGGATCAATCCGCGCGGCTGACGCGATTGAATCTCCGCGGTTGAGACATTGTAAGGAAGAATCTCACAGTAAACTCCGGCTTCGCGCACCCTGCGCGCGATCAGTTGAGTGTACTGGCCGCCAAAGTCGAGTATGATTACGTTTTCGTGACTGGTGCTCTGCAAAAAAGGAAAACCTCCATGCCAGGTTATGCGTCAAAGATGCCAGGACTTATTTAAGCTCTCGATTATAGGCTGGCAGTAGAGAGGCGAGCAAAGCAAGTTGCCGGAAACGAAAGTACGCTGGTTTAGATGGATTGCGACTCTGTATCCTCACAAATGAAACCCTGGAATAACATTGCGAAGGCTCTTTGCTTTCTGGTCCTATTTGTTTCCCTCACTGGCTCCACAGCGCTAGCGCAGGTCGCTCTCTCGCAGCCGCTCGTCGTAAAGTGGCGCTATCAATCGGATCAAATATCAAACCTCACCCCCGCTGCTGACAAGACAACCGTGTTCGTATCCCTTGCGCAGGGCACTCTGGTCGCGCTGAATGCGCCGGACGGCAAACTGCTGTGGCGAGCTGAAGCCGGCGGCGAATTTTCCGCGGCGCCAACCACTGATGTTCGCAGTGTCTATGCCGCCACCAGATACTCAGAACCCGACCACGGCACGGTCCATGGGACGCTGCGCGCGCTTAGCAAATCAACCGGGGTGACCTTGTGGATGAGAACTTTGCCGGGACCGCTCGCGGGCAGTCTGGTTGCCGGCGAAAATGCTCTGTTCGCCGCCAGCATCGATGGCAGAGTCTACGCTTTTGACAAGCACACGGGCCTGACGCTGTGGATCAATCAATATTCCGAAGCCTTCTCTAGTCAACCATTGCTGGCGGGCAGGCTCGTCTATCTCGGGAGCGATGGTGGCAACCTCCTCGCGCTTGATCAAGCGACCGGCCAGTTGGTTTGGCAGTACCGCACGCATGGCGCTATTCAAGGTCCAATCGCCCTTGCCAACGGCATAGTCTATTTTGGGTCTGGAGACGGCTACGTGTATGCCTTCAGCGAGGTGCGCGCCAAGCTGCTTTGGCGGCGGCGAACCGGCGCCGCGGTGCAGGCGGTAGCGATCGTTAATAACGGATTGGTAGCCGCGTCTCTCGACAATTTCGCTTACCTGCTATCGCTCAACAAGGGTGCGCTGGTATGGCGGCGTCAGCTTCCCGGCCGGATCCCCGCGCGACCCGTGACGGCGTCCGATGGAGCTCTCTTCACGCCACTGTCGACCGATAGCGCGGTGGTCCTCAGTCTCCATGATGGGAAGCCTTCGAATACTCTTTTACTCGGCGAAGAAAACAGCAGCAGCGCCGCGCCCATCGTGATCGACAACCTGGTTCTCATAGCGACTTCACACGGATTGCTGGCGTTTGCCGCTCCGCAGCAAAGCCCTTCGCGATAGAAATGTCTTGATCGAAGAAGGAAGCAGGTCGTCAGATTTCCCGCATCTCCGCGGGCTGTTTTTCCGGCGAGCGCCGGCCCAGTGAAGTGAGGCCGCGAGAGAGCAGGCCATGGACGACATAGGCAATCACCAGCAGCAGCAGGACCCATTGCGAGTAAAGATAGATCAAACCAACCAGAGCAATCATTGCGATCACAAGCCGGGCATTGCGCCTGCCCACCCCGATCGATTTGAAACTGGTAAAGCGTAGAGTACTCACCATCAGCAGACTCAGGAAGCCCATCAACACCATCATCAAAATCGCCAGGACTTCTGAGCGATGCGGTGCGTACTTGATCGGCGTGGGTGCAAAGTGAACTATTGCGGCTATCAGGCAGCCCGCCACCGGAATGGGCAGACCAACGAAGCTCTTCTTGTCCACCTTGGGCGTCCCCTCGGCCAGCGGACGCGGGCGCGAAGCCTGGACATTAAACCTGGCCAGGCGAAAGCCGCCGCAGATGACAAACATGAAAGAAATAAACCAGGCGAGTTGCCGGGCGTTGCTCCAGTCCTGCAAGGCCGTACCATATCCCCAGGCGTAAGCGAGAATGGCCGGGGCCAGACCGAATGAGACGATGTCCGCCAGCGAATCGAGTTGGATTCCGATTTCGGTGGTGCTCCTGGTCATGCGTGCAATGCGGCCATCCAGCATGTCACACACAAAAGCCCAGCCGATGGCCATTGCCGCATAATCGAATCTGTCAGTCGCTTCTTTTATAGAACTGGCGCCGCCGATTCCCAACAGGCGAAACCCACTCATCGTAGCCATCAGCGAATAAAAGCCCGCGAGAATATTCAATGCCGTAAACAGCGACGGAACCAGGTACACGCCTTTCTTCAGGCCCTTGTGGCCTGCCGGCGCCGGCGTTGGGCCAAAGCGCGCGCCCGATTGGAGACGTGGGACACTCATTCTTTGATTCTTCCTACAATGGTAACGCCACCGCGGACCCGCATGCCTTCGCTAACCATGACCTCGACATTGGGCGGTAACAATACGTCCGTTCGTGAGCTGAACTTTATCATGCCGAAACGTTCCCCGCATTTTACCCTGTCGCCCGCTTGCTTCCAACACACAATGCGGCGGGCCAGGATGCCGGCAATCTGAGTGCACCTCACAGTCAACCCATCGCCTTGAATTGTCAAGGTATTCTGCTCGTTCACCAACCGCGAATCCTCCTTCGTCGCCATCAGATAACGTCCCCTTTTGTACGCGATCTCGGTGATCACGCCACTGATCGGCGAGCGGTTTATGTGCACGTCGATGGGCGAAAGAAAGATGCTGATGAGTGAGTCGGGATTATTTTTGCCGTCGGCCAGCCTGACTAATGTGACCAAGCCGTCGGCGGGAGCCACGACGATGCCCGCCTCTGCCGGCGCGGTCCGCCGCGGGTCACGAAAAAAGTACGCCATAAAGGCCGCGACCAGGATAAAAGGAATCGCCAGCACCCAGTAACCAAGAACGACCGGCACGACAGCCAGTACCAGCGGGATGACTACATATGGAATTCCGTCGCGAACCATGGTTTGGTGTGGCAGGCGCATCTTGCGCGTGATTTCACGGGACGGACGCCCGGCCACTTTCCATTGAATCCTGTAAAGAACAAAACGGGGCGACCAGCAGCTCTGTCGTCCCCGTTTAAGTTAAAGATTAGAATCAACCGGACGCGCTGCCCGGGCGAATCAAAATTTAGTGCTCCGTGTGCGCGGCCTTCTCGTGTTGGAGCATCAATGAATGCATCTGGTCTTTTATCGCAAGCTTCTTCTTCTTCAGCGTAACCTCTTCCAACTGCTCTTCATCGCTCGGATATGCAAGTGCGGACAGTTCACCTAAACGCTCTTCGTAACGTCCATGCTCGCGGGCAAGTTCGCGAAACTCGGAGTTACTTGTCATTAATTCGTCCTTCACGCTCTCCGTCTTGGTTATTTCCATATTAGTATTCTCCTCTCGATTGATTGGTTGGAAAGAAACTGCTTGCAGGTGAGAAAAGCCCGAGGCAAATCGTCATGGCCGAAATGTTAGCCCAACAGTGGGCGCAAATCAAGGCAAAGTTTCCAACGTAAGGGACATTAGCAGCGCGTCCTCGAGGGGGTCATTGTAATAGCGCCTACGCCTGCCCGTCACTTCAAACCCCGAGCGTCGATAAAGGCCCTGCGCCGCATCGTTACCAGCGCGCACCTCGAGGAACGCGAGGTGGGCCCCCTGTTTGCGACCTTGTGCCAGTAAAGTAGATAAGAGTTTGCCCGCAATTCCGCGCCGCTGAAAATCTGGCCTCACCGCCACATTGTTAATGTGAAGTTCACCGGCTATTACCCGCGAGACGATGAAACCGGCAATGACATTCTTCGATGCATGATCCTGGCCCGTCGTCGCAGGTCTGGCGACCAGCATGATTACATCTTCGGGCGATTGCAATTCCTTGTGATAGGCATCCCATCCCCAGGCGCTGATACCGGATAGGTCTTCGATCTCGATGACCTCGAGCAAATCGTGCTCAGTCATTCGAGCGATGGAGAGACTTGAATCAATGGTTACTTCTCGCGTTGCCATTTTTCATTTATTTCGGCGTCAGAGGCTCTCACGTAAACGGCTTTCAGTTCGTTCGGGCTTACGGTCCCTCCGCAATGGTACGCGTGCAGCGCCAGGGCGGCGACGGAAATTGCCAGTTGGTTTGTGTGAGGAGCGAGGCTCCATACATTCTGCTTCGCGCCTGAGTCGTTGAAGGATCTGTTGTGGCTGTCTGCCCAGGCTCGCAAAGCTTCGACTTGCTGATGGGCGCCTTCGCCGGCCCACACGAGCTGCTGTCCGGCGCCGTATTTTTCCAGGAGCGCGATCGGGGAAAGATGCGCCGCGGTGTCCAGTTCCCTTACCTGACCGTCACCCACTGAGAACAATTGCGCGAAGAGTTCTCCCCGCCCAGCGGGTAGCAGCGACACCGTGCGCTCCGAAGGACCTGCCGCGTAAGCTATGGCGGCGAGCGTGGAAACTCCCGCGCAAGTTTTTCCCGTGCACACCGCGAAGGATTTTATAGTTGCCAAACCTATGCGCAGGCCGGTGAAACTTCCCGGCCCAACGGCCGCGGCAAACACGTCAACCTCGCTCAGCTTTACTCCGGTAGCTTCCAGAGTTTTTTCAACGGTTTCAATTAGGTCTGTTGAATGCGACGCCGAAGCATCTCCGCTTTGTGAGCCCAGAATTTCTTTGCCTTGCGCGAGCGCCACACTACCCGCGCGCGTGGCTGTCTCAATCGCCAGAATCATTGGTGCTTTGCTATCTGACATCGCCGTCCTAACACAAACTGGTACCGGGGTACATTACCCCACCATCCAAAAAAATATATCTGCTGTCGTTTGACACTGAGCGTTGTGGGCGCAATGATCTTAAACCATATAATTGAATCTGAAGCAAAGGCTACTCGGCGGATTGGGTTTTGGATTATGCGAATTGGTGTCTTAACTGGCGGCGGAGATTGTCCGGGGCTCAACGCTGCGATCCGCGCCATCGTCAGGCGTGCTCATGCGGACGAAGTTGAGGTTGTGGGTTTTCGAAACGGCTGGCTCGGTCTGGTCGAGAACGATGTGATGCCGTTGGATCGGGCTTCGGTTACCGGAATCCTGCCGCGCGGCGGCACGATTCTCGGCACTTCGCGATACAACCCGGTCAAGGATCCGGCGTGCATTGGCCATCTCAAAGAAAACTGGCTCGCGCACGAGCTTGCGGGACTGATCGTTGTCGGCGGTGAAGGTTCGCTTTCCGCGGCTCACGAACTCTGGAGGGATCACCAACTGAAGTTGGTCGGCATTCCGAAAACGATCGACAACGACATTAACGGAACGGACTTCACGTTTGGTTTTGACACCGCGGTCTCAATCGTTACCGACGCGGTTGACCGCCTGCATTCGACGGCCGAGTCGCACCACCGCGTGATGGTTGTTGAAGTAATGGGCCGGCACACGGGATGGATTGCGGCGTACGGCGGTCTCGCCGGGGGCGCGGATGCGATCCTGATCCCGGAATACCCGTTCAGGATTTCGCGTGTTTGTGCCCTGCTCGAGGAGCGCAAGAAACGTGGCCGCAACTTTTCGATCGTGGTAATCGCCGAAGACGCTCACCCACATCCCGACGAGCCGTTCGTGAATGAAGACCAATTCGACGAAATATATCGTCACGATCGTTTGGGCGGAATCGGCGAGGTCCTGGCGAGAGAAATCGAACGCTGCACCGACATCCAAACCCGAGTGACTAAGCTGGGTTATGTCCAGCGTGGCGGTTCGCCGACAGCGTTTGATCGGATTCTGGCAACCAGGTTCGGGATCAAAGCTTATGAAATGGTTCGCGACGAGAAGTGGGGCGAGATGGCCGCCATTCGCGGCAATAAGATCATCAGTGTGCCGCTGGCTGAAGCGGTTGGAGAGCTAAAGCAACTCGACCCCGAGATATACCGCGTAGCGGAAGTTTTTTTTGGCTGAAGACTCAGTCAGGCGGGTCCTCTTCGCTACCTTATCTTCATCGACGGATCGCCGAACAGGATCCAGGAGCGGCGGACATCGTTGTCGTTGGTTACTGCTTTGGCCTGCCGCGTCGCGTCGCCGAGCGAGATTGGCGGTCCGCTATAGAGTAACTGAACCAGTTGCTGTCCCATTTGATGTTGGCCGGTGGGAACCGTAAGGCCAGATGAAGAGAAGCTGGCCACCGCACCGCCATTCGGTGCTTTCATCAACGCCTCGCTGACACAATCGATCGACGGCGCGACAAAATAACCATTCAGACAATCCATCACTATTACCAGCGGCAGCTTATTACCGTTTGTCAGGGCCATCGCGTCACTGGCGGAAAAGATCGGGGCGCCGGTCCAGACATTAACGTTGCCGTGACCAGAATAGTTCACCAGCGCCGCGCCCTGGTTAAACCCGGCGATAATACTTGCCCGCGTTGCGGTGTCTGACGGCTGTTGAGCGCGATAGATTTTCTGCACATTCGCCTGCATGTTCGACGGTAGCAGCGGAATGAGATCGTCATTCGCCTTCTCAAAGTTAAAAAAGTAACTGCCTTGAGTGTCGGCCACCATCAACGCGCTTTGCGGAACATTGCCGGGAGAAAAGTTTACAATCTTGGAGACCACGAGATTTGCTTCCGCAACCGTTCTGATCGGCAGCCGGCCCACCGGAATCTCCGGGATACCGTCACCGTCGAAATCCGCGAGTGTGTCATCCGATCCGGTTTCCATAAAGACAGTGTCGATGAGTTGGGTGGGCACCAGATCGGCGTTTCCGCTTCCCTCGTAATTGCGAGGGTCATAACTCCCATCGCCGACCAGTAATAGATAGCGCGGTGCTTTCACCCACGTCGTACGCGCGCGGGCAAGGAAATCCGTTATGGCTTGCGGGGTGTGCATGCCATAGCTGAATTCATCAAACACGTCTTCGATGTCAACGACCTTAACGGTCAGGCCCTCATTCTGACGCTTGCTAATCAAAGGCGCGAGGCTCGGGATAAATGTCTGGTGCGAAATTATCAGGAGGTCCGCCGCATTGGCCGGATTGCCGGCCTGATTGAGCAGCGATGGCTGATTACCGGTTATTGAGGCCGGATGCAAAAACGAACCGGAGGATAAAGCCAATAACGTGCGCGTCCCTTTGCTTTTCGCTCCTGCCGCAGGGACTGTCCCTGAAAATCCTGAACCAGTGTCCGCTACTAACGGATGTACTTCCTGTACGGACGACGGATTAGAGATATCCAGCACGCGAATGTTCGGCGTAGTGAAACCGTCGACCTTGGCGCTCTGTGAAGACCTGACCGCGAACGATAGGGCGTCGTTCTCAGCACGGAAAGTTCGCGGATAGGTCAGACGAGCGTATGAATAGAGTGATTGGTCGCCGCTTCCTCCGGCGATTACAAACTTAATGACGTTGTCGCCCTCCTGAAGCAGCGAGACGGCGACATTGAACGTCTGTTGGGCATATTGCTGCGAGGCGAAGTTCATCGTGCCGACCATCGAATCATTGACCAGCACGTTAACCACATGCAGCTGGTTCGTGGTTCCCTGGAGTCCGATTCGTAAGAGCGCAGTGCCCTGCGAATCAGTCTGCAGGCCAGTAACCTTCAGAGCTTTCGTCGTCGGGGGATTCAGGAGCGACCCGCCAAAAAAATTCTCCGCGGCGCCATTCAACAGCGAACTAAAATAGACAAAACGCTCCTTAAGCTGTACGTCATAAAGAAATCCCGGCCCCGAAGTCACGGTTGCAACCGCATGATTTCGTTTCCTGTACGCAGCGTGTCGTCTTCGCCGGTTCGCGAGCCAGCGACGATACATGTTTCTGTGACGCAACTGTCGCGTTCCCGGCGATGGCGCGGTTGGCGTCACGGCTTTCGGGTTCGGCGACGAATTGCCCACGTGTCTTACCGTCTTGGATTCGGCCGTCGTGGAGTCAGCCGTTGCGATCTTTACTGGATTCGGATTGGCCTTCGGAATATCGTTCGTGGGCGGTGAGTTGACGACACTACTGTCCTCGATAACCGGAACACTTACTGACTGGGATTGATTAGTCGGGTCGGCCTGTTGTCTTCGCGTTTCTCTAACGGCTGCGACTCCGGAAGAGATATCGCTCATCCAACTGCCAGTGGAAAACCTGCCGGCAGAGTCGGCTGTCGGCGAGACAAGCGGTGAAGCCAGCGGAGACGAAACCGGAATCGCGTCGGGTTGAATCTCTCCAAACACCGGGACGCGCAGGCCGGCTTGGGAACCATTGACCAGATAATAGACGTGCGTGTCGGTAGTCGGGGTATCGAGGCCGGTGCCGTAAAACTCCAAAAAGTCGTTGGCCGTCAGCGGGCCGCTACTTCGCGAGACTTCGATTGGCGCCTCTCTGCCCTCCACAAACAAACGAAGATTGCGCGCGTCGGCGCTTACGTCGAACCCGGCGGCAACCATCTCCGGCTGAGTCACGCGATACCATCCGTCTTGCTTCACACCGATCTTCAAGCCCGCTTGAGCAACGATGGCCCACTGATCCTGAATCGCCGCCGGCGCAATTGGCGCTTTCTCAAATACTCCCGCGGGGCCGCCTGTCTGAGTTGTCGCGGCCGCCTGGGTTGCAGCGACCTCACTGATCATTTTTGCCTGTTGAGATTTTGACAGGCTTTCGTTCCAAACCGGAATAAACGGACCATTGACCGTGTGCGTCCCTTTGATATCGAGGTCTTCGAGATAGTAACGAGAGTCGAGACTTCCCGCCCCATCGAACCATTGATAACTATAGCCCGCATAGAGCGGGGTCCCTTGCCCCGCGATCAGCGCGGAGCCGGCAATGATTCCAGGGTTCACCTGGGTGCGCTTGCCGCCGCGATCGCGGTAGACATTGAAACCAAGATTGTCGAGCTCAAAGGAAGTACGCCATTCAATCAAAACGCCCGTTGGACCGGCGGTCACGTTTACTTCCGCGGTATGGGCGAGGGTGATTTCTGAAGCCTTAGGTTTGCGCTGGACGCCACTTGAGAATACGGGTGCAGCCGCCACCGGTGCGACAGAGGAAATCAGGGCTGCTATCAAAGTAGCAATAACTGTGTGGCTGCGGAAGGCTGCGCGTTTCATCTATACCTCAATGCGCGCGGTCATTATCGGCGAATTGGCGAGGGGAGACAACCCGGAAACTCCTGGCCGCCCTGGTTCGCGCGCCATTGCTCGCGATCATTGAGTCGCGCGCAGATGATCGAACAAGTACCGCCCCGCCTGCGCCGCGAAAGACCCAAGCTGATATGGCAGGCGCGGCAAATTGTTCGGCTGGCCGCGCAAATTGAAGGTGGCGACGATGGGACGTGGCCAGCGTTCGCGGATTTCCCTCAATAATTTTCTCGGGCTGCTGATGGCATACGACATCAGCGGGCGCGGCTGAACGGGTAAATGAACAGCTTGGAATAGATTTCCCCACTGCTCTAAAACGGCGCGCACGATCCACTCGGGCAAATCCTTTTGCTGAACTCCTAAACTTAATCCGGCAACGTTCGCGCCCAGCAGTTGATGCGCCAGGTTAATCCCGCAGGCAATCCATGCCGCGCGATTCTTGTTTGATCCCAAACAGATGCTTGCTTCGAAGTCTGGCGGAAGCGCCTCGACCATCGCTGCGATGTCACATAGCCAGGTGGGCCGCCAAGCTCCGTGCTTGAAGAAATGTATAGCCAGCAGGGCGAGATGATCCTCGAAAGACAAAACGCGAATTGGTACGTCCTGGAGAGCAAGGGTTCGCGAACGGTCGAAAAGTCCATCGAGAGATCGATCATCCAACTCCGGCAGACCCTTGTGGAGGTCGACCCACCAGGTTCCGCCCTCGTCTCTCATCAACGCCTCACGCGCTGTTGAATGGTCCGCGGCGCGCACCACGAGATCGATATCTCCGTAAGGGCGGAAAGTTTGATGGGAATAAAACTGCGCGGCAGCCCAGCCTTTGACGAGAATTGGCTCGATCCCCGCGTCGCGGAGCAATCGGAAGGCTTTTAAGATCCTCTCTTCATTGATGGGAGTCTGCAGCGCCTGCATACGATAACCCTGATGCAGTAACTCTCCGCAAGGCGTGATCGCCAAATCGCTCTCATGAATTCGCCACCAGGCGAGACCTGCGCCTCCGGAGTTGTAGAGCAGGCTGGTTACTCGCTCCAGATCGCTCAGAGACATGTCGAGCCGGGGCTGGGCAGTTCGCCATGATCCGGCCAGGAAGTCGGCGACAAGTTGTCCCTGTTGGCGGGGATTTGGAGACTTCATCAAAATCTTCTCGGGTGTTACAAAGCAAAAGCGCTGCCAACATTCCGGCAGCGCTCGTTCCCTTTGTCACGCACGGGACTCACTACTGACACGTGACATTGCATATCCCCGAACAGCATTGCGCACCAGTGCCACAGCTTGTCCCGGAAGGAAAGCAGCTCGCTGCCTGGGTTGGAGTGGGCGCCACAATTGAAGTTACAACAGGTACCGCAATCAGGGCAGCGAGGCCGAGCGCACGCACCATCGTTCTGCGATTCATCCCCATCAATTCAGGCGGTGGTGTTGGTTGTTTATCGAGTAAGTGATTCTTTCCCAGTTGATCAAGCGCCAGCCAGACGAGCTTCTCGTCAGCAGCAGCGTCGAACTGCTGTCCCAGAGCGCGCGCGATTTGGGCGGTGGTATTCTTACCGTTGCAACGCTGCCAGACGAACGCCGCAGTTTGATTAAGGCAATGCGCGCGGTCGCGGTCGAGATCGTAAACCAGCACTTCGTCCGGCAATTCCTGAATCACCAGACCTTGTTTTCTGGCAATTGGTTTTGCGTTTGGTGCCTTTTCCTTCATTCCTGTCTCCTAAAAGTGATCTTCGCGCGCGCGTGGTGCAGTTTCATTCCGTGAGTTGCTTACTCCCGCTTCTTAGGCGACAGAGAAGCCTGCCAATAAAAATCTTCTCAGGCTAGTGAGACTCGGAAAATATCACGCTGACGCGGACCCGTCAACAGTAGTCTCGAATCTGGTAGTGGGCTAATTTCTTTTGCGCCTTTCGATTTCCGCTCTGCGCCTTGGCGCGGCTTTCATTTTCACTCGACTTTGTTTCACGCAAAGGCGCGAAGGAAACACGGAAGGCGCTGAGAAAACAGAATTGGGACACTACTCCATCACTCACTCTATTCCGCTCCTATACTGACCGCGCCATTGCGCGGCACCATTTGAGTTAAGCCGCACAGCAAACCGGATCTGCGTTTAACGGCTTTCCATCGAAACTGAATCCAGCCAGACAGTCCCGAATGCTGGGCACGGATCATTGGCGCAGGCCTGCCGCGCGAATCTAATGATAATGGCCTGAGTGTTGGCGTTGGTGGTGAAGTCGATTGCGAATTCGCGCCAAACGTTCGGGTCTGAGCGCAGCGGTGGCGATTGCGCCAGCACGACGTTATTCGGATCAGATGCATCGATCAATGTAATGATCGGATCGGCAGCGGAAAGAAAATCTTTTGAAAGCGCGGCCAACCCCAGATGATAGTGAGTCCGCGGCTTAACCAGCATGAGCTGGGAGAACAGAGGCGCAGACGGATTTGAATTGCCGTGAAAGTCTACTCGCAGACTTCTCGCGCCCGTCTCGTGCGCGCCTTCGTCGATCGACATGGTCACATTCACGACGTCCGGTGTTACTTGCCAACCGAATCCGGTCTGGCCGACAGTGAGCACGTCTTCGAAACCGCCGTCACGTATCGTAGCGGCGTCCGCCAACGCCCCTTTCGTCAAAGGAATGCCACGAAGACTGGCCCAGACTTCGTAAGCCTCAGGAAATTGTTTCGACCCCAACAGCGTATCCAGCAAACTCTCAGTAGTCTTATCAGGCTTAACCCGAATCGCGCGAAACTGATCGAGCGCCGCCGCGCCTTGCTTTTGACGGGCAAAGAATAAAGCCAGAGCCATGCGCGCAGTGTCGGTCTCGGGCCGGATCGTTCGGACAACGGTACTCGCGTCGTGGCCATAAACACCCCAGGCCAGATCGGCGACGTTCGGCCAAAGGGAGGGATTCCCTTGCGCGGCCTGGCGAAGTTCGACGAAGGATTGATCCAATTGGCCCAATCTCAACAGGAGATTTCCAAGTTGCCAGTGTGGTTGTGCGTATGACGGCGCCAGCGCGACTGACTGTTGCAGGGCGCGCAAAGCTCCCGCCTGATCCGCGGTCTGATCGCGAGCGACACCCAACAACATCCATAGGTAATAATCTCGAGGTCGGATTTGGACAGCGCGTTGAAATTCGTCCCGGGCCTGTTGGTAATCCTCGACTCGCTGGAGAAGTTCCGCTCGCGCTGCATGACCTTCTGCGTCGGCGGGCAAAAGCGCGACCGCCCGATCAGCAGCGGTCTTCGAGTCGGACAGCGCCGCCAGGGTTGCGACGACCGCCGTGACATTGTCGCGGCGCCCCTCTGCGGCGTACTCATCAAGAGTTCGCGCAAAGCCAACGCGCGCAGCCTGCCAGATTCCCCCTACGCAGAGGATAAAAGCCAGAACGGCAATAAAGGTGCGCTTCATTCGTAAGTTGGTTTCAGAATCGAAACATCACGTTGGGTCCATTCAAATCGGGCGACGGATAATACGGTTTTGAAATGCGGAATCATGAGCACCTAACAAAAAACCAGCCCTCCGAAGAAGGGCTGGTTTCACTAAGAAGTTCAGGACGAGCTATCTGGCCGGGCTCGGATTTCCTCCGCGAGTCAACACCACCCCGAGAACAACCGCGCCCCCAATGCCGCCAGCGACAATGCCACCAATCTCACCGGTCGTAAGTCCAGTTGCGGTCGTGCTGAGCGGACCTAACTGGCCATTCGGCAAGAGACATCCGGCCAGGCTGTGTTGCTTCTTGTCTGTCTTATAGGAAGCCTGATCCGTATAGATCTCCATCTCGCCTGGCAGAACATTGTTCTTCTTCTTTGAGACAACGCAGCCGCGAAGGACTTTCACTCGAACGTTGCCGTTCTCGTCGAAATCCAGTTGAATTTTTGAATTCGGTTGCAGTTCAATGACGCCGCCGTCTCCCAGATCGATGGTAGCGCTGACTTGATCGGGAGTTTCAATGGTCGCGCCCGTAAGGATCGTCGCGCCGGTGCCGGTGTTATTTCCATTCACGGTAATTGGCGCGTTGTTTTTCGTCAGCAGCCGCGCCGTGATCGCGCGTTGCGGCGTGCCGGGAGCCCGGTTCGGCAATCCGGCCTGCACGTAGACCTGCGCAAACGAAAACGCGAGAATTACCGCGAGCGCCTTCAAAGCATTCTTTTTTCTCGTATCCATCTTCCGTCGACTCCTCGGACTCCTCGATTGATTGACTGGCACGCTTTCAAGCTGATTGGCGGGTGAAGTGTACTTCCCTTACCCGTGAAGGTCAACGGTTTTTAGACCGCAGACAGATAGCGTGGCCTTAAAGATTATGCCTGAACTATTTCTTTACGGCGTTATAGAGCTGTTCGGCGAGCTTCGGATCAATTCGTTTCAGGATCGCGAATTCCCTGGTGAACCCTTCTTTATCGTTGAGGCTCGCATAGACCAAACCTAAACTGTAATGCGCCTGGGCGTACATCGGTTTTAGCTTGATCGTTTCCTTTAATGCCGCAGCCGCTTCCGGATACTTCCCTGCTTTGTAACTGGCATTACCGAGTCCATAGAAGGCTTCAACGCTCGAAGGACTCAGGGCCGCGGCTTTCTTGAAGGCTTCGGCCGCGTCGTTGAATTGGCCGGCGCGGAAGCTCGCGGTCCCTAAGCCCAGGTAAGCCTGTTCATAGTCCGTCTTCAATTGCGTCGCGCGTTTGTATGATTCAACCGCTTCGGCGAAACGGCCCGCGTCGAAATAAGCCTTGCCTAAATTGTAGTGCGCCGCCACGTAATCCGGTTTTGCTTCCACCGCTCGTTTCAGCGGCTCGATTGCATCACCCGGCTTGCCGGTCTTGTCATAGACGTAACCCAGCCCATTGAGCGCCTTCGCATATTTTGGGTTGAGCTTGATAGCCTGGTTGTAGGCAGCGATTGCTTCCGGCTCGTGCGCGAGCTTGTCTTCGGCAAAGGCCAGATTATTGAAGACGATCGCCAGATCCGGCTTCAAGCGCGCGGCTTCCCTAAAAGCCTTCACCGCCTCGTCAAAGCGGCCCAGGTTCGTCAACACGATTCCCAGGTTGTTCTGCGCTTCGCCATAATCAGCTCTGCTCTTGATTGCCTGCTGAAAGGCTTCGGCCGATTCATTGAGTTTGGCCAGCATCAGCAAAGCATTCCCCAGATTGTACTGCGCATCGGCAAAGCCGGGCTTCAGCTTGATGGCCTGCTGGAATGAAGTCGTGGCCTCTCGGTAATTCTCCAACGCATACTGCGCCGCACCGAGATTGTTTTGAGTCTCGGCATCATCGGGCTTAATTCGCAGAGCCTGCGTAAATGCGTCGACGGCGTCTTTGAACTTGCCGGCCTTGTAAGACGCTGCCCCCAGGTTGTTGTAGGCAAAGGCGTCTGAGGGATTCAACTGCACAGCTTTTCGAAGAGCAGCAATTGAATCTTCGTAACGCGACAGGCGATCGTAAGCAAAGGCCAGGTTGCTATACGCGTTCACGTTATCCGGTTGCAGCTTCACCACAGCCTGGTAGGCCTTCGCCGATTCCTCGTACCGGTTGAGACTGAGGTAGGTATCGCCGAGCGCGTTCAATGCCTCGGGCCAATCGGGCTTCAAGGCGATGGCCTTGTTCAAAGCGATCGCCGCGTCGTCGTATTTCTCGGTCGTGTTGTAAGCGATTCCGAGGTTGAGATAACTTTCCGCATCGTCGGCTTTCGTTTTCAGCGCCGTCTGGAAAGAGTCGATGGCCTCTTTGTTTTGCCCCAGGGCGAAGTACGCGGCGCCGAGGTTGTTGAAGGTTAGAGCGTCCGGCTTCACCGCCAGCGCTTGTTTGTAAGCTTCGATGGCTTTGGCATATTGGCCCACGTCGTAAAGAGTATTGCCCTGATTGTTGAAGGCATCGACTTTCTCATCGGCCGAAATCTGCGGAGTCTTTACTTCGGGTTCAATTTGACCGGGCTGCGGCGGCCTGGGCGGCCGGTTGCGCGCGACCTCCGTGGGCTCGGTGGGTCGGCGAGGAGCCCTGTGCCTTACGATCAACGAACTCGCGCCGCCGGAAAGATCGCGAACTCGGGGCGGCCGTTTGAAGACGATCGCAGCCCCACCGATGATGTCCTGACCCACCAGTGAGCTGGCTCCGCCGGCGATGTCCTGGGGCCAGCCGAAAAGCGTCTGGCCCAACAGAGCGACGATCAAAAACAGTCCGGTCTTGCTTAAGTTATTTGTGCGCTTCGGCAAACAGGAAAAACCTTTCACTGAAAATAGCATCGTCATTTGGGAGTACTGATCTAGTCTGATTGTGGCGCGCACATCTTGCGCGTGTCTTCACGGGCGGATGCCCGTGCCACCTTTCAGACCGCATCAGTACCCCTCGATTGCACTTTATTGAACGCCGCGTTTGGATGCGCTTGCGCTGGGCGACGTTTCTTTCACTTTTGCCGCTGAACGTTCAAGCGGGGAGATTCTCGCGATGCCGGTGGCGGCCTCTATGTCGCGAGTTTGATCCCGCGCTTGCGCTCGACTTTCGCATGGGATCGAGACTCAATATTCCGAGTAGAGCCATAAACACCAGCCCATTGATTGTGATGTGCAAGCCAAAGTCGACGATGCTGTGCACGGCGATGCCAACCACGCTGATGATCGCGCCTAAACATACCGCACGCTGAAATCCTTCGGCGGCCTTGACGCATAACCTCGCCTGGCGAATCAAAACGGCGGCGAACCAAATGAACAGCGCCGCGCCCAGGACCCCGCCACTCGCGACCAGTTCCAGATAGTCGTTGTGTGCCTGTTGCGGAGTCAGAACCCCGGACGCTGAATGGTAGACCGGCACCTCGGCCCAGAATCCGCCCAGACCCGCCCCGGCGATCGGATGCGCCTTGAACATCAGCCAGGACGCGCGCCAGATGTCGCGCCGGCGCGCGGCTTCATGCATCTCTGAGCGATCGACGCCGGTCATTTCCGAAGTGGCCGTTTCGACTCCGCTGGCCAACTGATCGCCGCCGAGCCAGACGACGCCGGCAACAATGATTAGCAGCAGCGCGCCGGCCGCCACGGTCGTGACCGCGATAGACCGAGTCCACCTTGTCCAGCGTCTCTCACTCGCCGGCTCTCTGCTGCGTGCTCTTGATCTAACAAACAGCAGAGCCGCAAAGATCGTCTGCACAGTGATGGTAAGCAAACCGCCGCGCGACTTCGAAAGAACGATCGCCGCCCACATGACCAGCAGCACCGCCAGGTAAAGCAGAACACGTTCGCGATGGCGGCGGCGCATGAACGCCACGCCGATCGTTAGCCCGAGCGCCATCTCAATTAGAAAGGCAAAGTGGTTCTTGTTGATGAACTGGCCAAAGCCCTGATCAAGTGGGAGCCGTGCCAGCACAAAGCCCTCCTGCGCGTGTTGCATTGCCTGCCGCGCAATTCCGAATAGCGCGCTGCCGATGGCGACGGCAATGATTGCATGCACGAGAATCCCTAACCTCTTGACGCTCGAGGTGAAGCGAATCACCAGCATCGCCGCCAGGACGAGCGCTGCTATCCTTAGACTGAAAACCCAGCTCTCGAAAGGATCTGCGCTCAGGGCAACCCAGACCTTCTCACCAGCGACGTCCGTTTTCCCCCACGCGAAGCTTTGCATCGCCGCGAAAAGCGCCAACCCAATAATCGGAATTAGGAGACGAACATTTCCCACACGCCACGAGCCCTGGATGAATCCTTGAACGATCCAAAGGAGAGTCAGGAAGAAAACCGCGCATTCAAAGAGCGCCTCCGACCACGGCTCGACGGTCCCGTAAGGGATCGCGGTCAGCGCAATCACCGCGATCAGTCCATAGAAGATCGAGGCATCAAGCAACGAGACTATGCGACCGTGCGGTGTCACATCGGGGGGGGGTTCCCGTGCTGAATGATTGAGCGCGCTTTCCAAAATCTGCGTGATTTGTTTTTGAAAGGCAGGAAACGGTAAGCAACTATCTAGCGGAAGCGGCGAGACGCCTTGGCGCTGATTCCTCGGCGGCGGCAAATATCCGCGCCAATGCTCGGGCGACTGCCGGCTGGAAGACTCCGGTGAGGTAGTTTACGTCAAACAACAGCACGTCGGCGTCCAGCGCGCGAGATAAGTCCAGCCAACCGAGCGGACCCAGTTCACTTCCCAGCGGCAGGCGCATAGACCAGAATCTATCGGAGCCGAGGACGTCGACGAGAGTGAAATCACTGTGTTTCCAGGTCCAGTGAATTTGTCCTTCGTCGATCAACGCATCGCGCAACGAGCCGCTCTCTTCTGCCACAGCCAGGGCCTGCTCATCAATTTCCCGGCGGCCGTTACCACTTAACCGCGCCGTCGCATACGCGAACTCGCCGAGCTCTAGGACTTCCCGCACGCCTTCGAACAATTCGGCCAGCGTGCCCGCCGAGGAAACTGCCTGGCACGCCCGGCGCATCCGTAGATTATTCGAGGCGCGCGCGCGCCTTTCGCCGATGTTTCGTTTGACGCTGGCCCGTAGTTCATCGACCTCGTGATAGCGAAGTTTTCCCAGAGCTAAAACCACCGCCACACCCACGACAAACAGAACGACGGCGGTGAGACTGTTGCCGCTATTCACAAACAGCATTGCCAGCAGCCCGAATAACGCGCTCACGCCATATAGCACCAGGGCGACGCGTCGTTGCGACCAGCCGCGCTCGAGCAGCATGTGATGAATATGCTCGCGGTCTCCCTGAAAGATTGGTTTGCCGCTAATGAAGCGACGGGCGATGGCCACGCTCGTATCCACCACTGGAAGGGCGAAGGCGAGGATGGGAATCGCGACTGCGATCGCCGTAGAGGCTTTCTGCGATCCCTGTACCGAGAGCGCGGCCAGGGCAAAGCCAACGAACAACGAGCCTGAATCGCCCAGGAAGATCGAGGCTGGATTAAAGTTGTAACGCAGAAATCCGGTGAGCGCGCCGGTCAGCACCAGGGCTATGACGGCAACCAAAGCATTGCCCTGGATCAGAGAAACCGTAAACAGCACCAACGAAGAGAAAAGCGCCGAGCCTGTCGCCAGGCCATCGACCCCATCGATAAGATTGAAGGCATTGGCGATGCCAACGACCCAGACGAGCGTCAACAGAAATCCGAGCACGGGATGAAGAGTGACATTGCCAACAAAAGGAATCGAGAGACCAGCGATGCGTCCGCCGAGTGCGTAAAACAGCACAGTGGCTCCCGCCAGTCCCGCGAATTTGACCCACGCGTTGGCCCCGCGCAAGTCGTCGTAAATACCAAGCAGTAAGACCAGAGAGCCGCAGATGAGGAAAACTATGATCTCGCGCAACTGAGGCCGCAGTGTTTGCGTGAGGAGATTGTTAACCAGCGGCAGGACTGAGAGAGCGATGCCGAGCGACAGGAAGATGGCGATACCGCCAAGACGGGGCACGGCTTTCTGATGCACGCGCCGCTGGTCGTGCGGCTCGTCCAGAATTTGATAGCGCTCACAGAATCGCCGCAGAAGGGGCGTCAGCGTCAGCGACGCGCCGGCAGAAATCAAGAACAGTGCAAAGTAGGTTTTCATTAATCGGCTACCCGAATCGTGTCAGAAGCCCGACCGTTAGGGAGGGCCTCTTTGGCCAGCAGGCCCTCCCTGACGGTCGGGCTTCTGACACGGGCTAACTCTAACCCAGAGGCTCGGTCGGCTACTGCCGTGTTTGCATCTGAAGGCTTTGATTCAATCTGATTTATGAGCTGCGGAATTGTGGACACGGAACTGTCTGCGAATCTCGTGCGGCCGCGATTAGCAAGAAAGCGATCGGCCCGTTCGCAAATGGATTTCACTACCTCGTCTACTTCGCCATGGCGCGCGCAGGACGCCTGTTGCGGATCAGTCAAACTGGAAGCGATCTCAGCGATGTGACTCTCCCTCGGTCCGATGTAAAGAAAGGGCGATCCGATCGCCAGGATGTTGTAAATCTTGCACGGATGAACGATGCCCGGAAATGCTTCGCCCATACCGACAGCATGAAGATCAGCAGCCGAGAGCACGGCGGGTAATTCTGCCTGCCGCTGATATGGAAGACAGAGAATATTTGTAAGCTGATTAGTCCGCACAAACTCTTTCACTTTATTCACTTCGCTGCCACCGCCTACGAAAACAAAGGCAACATCGTCGCGCGACCTTAACTTGTTCGCCGCGTCGAGCAGAGTATCAAGTGGGTGGCAGGGACTGTGATTACCCGCGTACATCACAATGAACATTTTCGAGAGGTTATGTCGCAGACGAAATGCTTCCCTGCCCTCTTCATCATAGTTAACAGCCTCGTCTCGTGACGGAGGAATCACCTCGATCTTCTCTTCAGCGATTCCCTTGGCTACGATTCGTTCCTTCATAAATCGATCGAGGGCGATGATCTTTTCCGCATGCTGCATGCTGCTTTTCAGAAGCGTTGCGAGCAGTCTCGCGAAGAATGAATCCCGGCTGAGCCAACCCGCGGCGACCGCTTCGTCCGGGTTTAGATCCATGACCCAGAAAATCGTCCGGCCACCCTTCATTCGGGTGAACACAGACGCCAGCCATGAAATCAGTGGCGGCGAAGTCAGAGCGATCACCGTGTCCTGTCGCCGAGTGAAAATCAGGCGCAACCCGACTGCCACCGAGAAGCTGGCAAAATTCAACGCCCGGCGCCAGCGACTGCTCTTGCCCAGGCTAATCGACGGCAGACGAATGATTTCGATTCCCTCCCAAAGCTCGCGCCTGGGAAAGCGAAGCGCGGCGTCGTCATAACCGCGTCGGGCTGCGATCACAGTTACCTTATGGCCGCGCTCTGACAGGACACGCGCGACGCTGGTCGACTGCTGCGCCGTAGCCACAACGTCGGGCCAAAAGCATTGATTCAGGATTAGGACTCTCACAGAGTTTTCTTACAGTCAGCCACAAAAATACGGCGGCAAAGTGATGAGCTCAATGGCAGAAGATCAGCATCGATGTCAATGGCGACACAGTTAATCATGGGGGCCTCTCTTATTAACACCGTGGCTTTAGCCCGGTGATTTGAGCCGTTCACTCCAAATGGAAACCGTTTTCAAACGGTTTCCCGATTGTGACAGGGAGACCAAGATCACCGCGCTAAAGCACGGTGCTAATCGGAAGCAAAAGCAAATTCTAAGCATCCGTTTTCCGCGTCTCTGCGGCTAAATCTTTCGCCTGACTACATGCCTTCCGATGTACAAAACATCCATACTGGTTTTCAGAAAGCAATCAATCGCATCACGCGGCGAGCAGACAATCGGCTCGTTCTCGTTAAATGAAGTATTCAAGACGACGGGCACGCCGGTGAGTTTGTAGAAGTCTTCGATCAGTTGGTAGTAGAGCGGATTTATTTCGCGCGAGACAGTCTGTAAACGCCCCGAGCCATCGACGTGGGTCACTGCCGGAATGTCCGCGCGGCGCTCGGGCTCGATTTGGTAAACCATCAGCATGGTCGGCGCCGGATGTGTCTGCTCAAAATAATCGCCGACGTGTTCCGCTAGAATCGAAGGCGCAAACGGCCGGAACGGTTCACGCCTCTTGATCCGCCGGTTAAGAATATCTTTCATGTCGGCGCGGCGCGGATCGGCGACTATAGAGCGATTGCCGAGCGCGCGCGGACCAAACTCCATCCGCCCCTGGAACCAACCAACCACTGCGCCGCCGGCTATGTCGCGCGCCGCGCGCTCAGTCAATTCTTTGTCCGCACACTTTTCAAACTTCAACTCCGAGCTTTCCAGTTCCCTTTGGATCTCTTCATCGCTAAACTCCGGCCCCGTGTAAGCACCGTCCATGATGTACCGCAAGTTGTTAACTTGCGCCTTCTTATCTTCACCGGGACGCAAGTTAACAACTTGCGTCTTCCTATCCCCACCGGAACGCAAGTTAACAACTTGCGCTACATCGTTCCAGATCTGATAGCAGACACCCAGCGCTGTGCCGCTGTCACCAGCCGCGGGCTGAATGAACACTCGTCGAAACGGCGTCTGCTGCAGGATCTTTCCGTTCATTACTGAGTTGTAAGCTACGCCTCCCGATAATCCCAGATTCGTCAGACCTGTTTCGTCATGCAGATGATTCAAGAGGTGAAAGGCAACCTCTTCCAGACGCATCTGTAAACTCGCTGCCAGATCGCGATCGCGATCGGTCAACGGCTCCTGAGGATCGCGCGCGCGACCAAAGACGGCCTCGTATTGCTCAGAAAAGATTCTGCCAATCACGGGTGAGCCGTCGTTCCAACTCATCTCGACACCTTCGGCGTGGTGACGAAAATAATCGAGGTCGAGCCGGAATTGGCCGTGCTCTTCCGTGCGAATGATCTTGCGGAATTGTTCGATGAAGCGCGGCTGCCCGTACGGCGCCAGCCCCATGATCTTTCCTTCATCGCCATAGTGCGGGAAGCCGAGGAACTGGGTCGTGGCGGTGTACGCAATTCCGAGCGAGTGCGGATATTCCACCTGGCCCAGAACGTCTATGCGCCGGTCGCCGCCCACGGCCCACATGGTCGAGATAAAGTCGCCGAAGCCGTCGATGGAAAGCAGCGCCGCATGTTCGAAAGGCGAGACAAAAAACGAACTGGCCAGATGCGCCCGATGATGTTCGATGTTGTGAAACCGAGCGCGCAATGTCGCGCTGGTAACGCCGAGGGCCTTTGCCAACTCGGCTTTCAGATCCCGGACCCTGGCCGCGTTGCGCAGACGATCGGTAATCTGGCGCGCTAATCCGAACCCGTTGCCATTTCCTGAAGAGTGACTCGCGTCTTCCAGAACGATCGGGCTGCTCGCCCCTGGAAACGCGGACGTCTCGTCCGCCTCTTTATCAAGGAGGGCCACTGAACGCATCGCGCTACCTTCTGCTCTCCGCGTTCTCCCTATTATCCCGCCGGTTGCGCGCCGCGCCGCCGCCAGGACTTTCTTATGTAAGTGCGCCGACGGATCCCGGGAGATGCCCACGTGCTCGACTTGTCCGATGTCGATACCCGCCGCGCGCAGACAGTACTGAATCGATTGCGTGGGAAAGCCGGCGCAATGCTTGATGCGATTGAAGCGCTCTTCTTCGGCGGCCGCGATCAAAGTGCCGTCCTTGATCAGCGCCGCCGCCGCATCACCGTGATATGCATTAAGACCGAGGATGTACATTCTTGTTTGATTGCTCAAGGAAACTTTGCGGCTCATCCTTCTGACCGCTTCGAACCTTTCACTGCTCGCTTCCTGCTGCTTCGTGCTTGCTTGTTACCGCGTTTCGTTCTCTTCGTCCGAGCAAATTAAAGTCGCTCTCGATCAGATGAAGCGACAACAACAACTCCGCCAACATTCGTTGGCCGGCATAATAGAACCCGGCCCAACCGTCCAGAACTCCGCCCCGAATCAGCAAGCAGTAAATGAGAACCGCAACGGGAGCAATCACGCGCCAGCGCCGGATTCGATCCGCTCGGCCCAAACTGCCCGGATTGGAAGCGAGGATCTTTTTAGCTTCCAGGGCCATGTATCTCTGCTGTGACTCAAACCAGCGCTTTAGCGGCTTCCGATCATCGTGCAGGATTGGCGACCGCATCGTCTCAACTTCGCCGGCCAGAATCAGCCGATGAGTGTGGCCATCCTGCGAATATTCGGCGCAGGCTTTCCGGTAAAGAACAGTCACCGGCGGATAAACGCCGCTGCGTAAGGGACGCCCGTTGATGCAGTAAGTGAAGCGCGCCTGAAAGCCCCTCGTGCCGGGAGCAGGGGCGAGGGCTTTCAGCTCGTCGATATATTCCGAGGTAAGAATGTAATCGGCATCGAGCGCCAGGACCCACTCCGTCGCTATCCCGGTTTTTTTGAGACCAAAATTCCATTGCGTTTGATGGTCATCAAACTTTCGCTGCACGACTCGCACGTTCGGAAAGCTGCTTGCGATCTCGACGGTCTCGTCTTCGCTGAAACTATCAACGACTACGATCTGCCGCGCCCAACAAAGCTGCGCCAAAGTGCGTCCGATATTCGGAGCTTCGTTGAAAGTCAGGATCAGTGGCGTGATGTTTTCGATCATGCATTCACGCCGATCTGCGTTTCGCTCCAGTTATCAGGGAGCTTGTCTTTATTCTTAAGACCGGCTATTGCGTCGCCATAGGCAGCCTCAACTATCGCGGCAATTTTTGTCCATAAGAGTTCAGTCGTCGCGAACTCACGGCCCGCCTCTCGCATCCTCTCATTTGTGTCTTCGGCTTGCAGAATCCTATCGATCGCGTTGGTCAACTGGGCAGCGTCTCTCGGCACGACGTGTCCCGCGCCGGCGCTTTCGACTTCGCCGTAATTGATTGAATCGGTCACCACCAGAGGCACTCCGACGGCCAGCCCTTCGTTGACGGTCATCGATTGGCATTCGTAAAGCGACGTCTGCACCAGCACATCGGCGTCCTTGATAGCGGCGAACCTGTCTTCACCCATCACCGGTCCGATCCATTTAACGTGCGCCTGCAACCCCATCGTTTGGATCGAGGAATTCAAACGCTGCCATTCACCGTCATCGGGACCAACCAGCACCCAGATCAGATCGGGATGCTTTCCGATCAAGCGCTGCAGCGCTTGCAGTTGTAAATCCAATCCTTTGATCGCATTTAGCCGGCCCAGGAAGAGCATGATCCGGCGGCCCTTAAGTTCGGGGTAACGCGTGCGAAACGATCCCGGCTGAATACTGTCGAGGCTCAGGTCAATACCGTTGCGCGCCAGGAAATATTCCGGATAACGAAACCACCCGTTCAGGGATGAGCGCTGTTCATCGGCGTTCAGGAAATGCAATCTGGCAGCGCCCTCCACTGTTCTTCTATCGACGGTCCAGGCATAGGCGCGCTTGAGCGCATAACGATGTTGGCGCACACAAGCCTCACTCAACATTCCGCGGGGAGCGATGACATAAGGCAAACCTGCGCTGCGCGCGGCCGACGCGGCCAGGGTCACTACAAGGTTCCAAAGGCTGTGAATGTGAATCAGATCAAACTCATTCGCGCGTTCTTTGATCGCCTTACTAATTGCGCGCGCGCCCGCCGGCGATCCATCTTTTGCTGAGAACAATACGACTTCGTATGGCTCTTGCGACGGTTCAATCGTCAGCCCGCTACCTGGCTCGTGTGTAGTAAACAGCGTCACCTCAGTGCCTCTGGCGGTCAAGGCGCGACACAGTTCAGGCACCGATCGGCTGGGCCCGCCGGACTCGGGCAAAAGGCTGGGAACGATGTGCAGGACCTTCATTGGGATTTAGCCAGTGGTCAGACTGAAGCTAATCGAGGCGTTAGCTCCGTGACCGGCTTCGAAAATCCATGGCGCCTGGTTATCAGGAACATCGCCATCAGGCCGAAAAGAAAATAAGAGAAATAGATGGGCGAGTAGAACCGGAATGACGACACGATGAAGGCGTAGAACATGCCGTTCACGACAAACAGCGCGCGTTGCTTGTCTGAATTAAGGAGCAGAAACACTCGATCGGCAAGACAAGTGAGGAAGCCCAGCCATGCTCCAATAAAAACCACGCCCGGGAAACCCCAGTTAAGATGGAACTGCCCGATGACGGAGGGCGTCACATTAAAAGTCGCGCCTTGCACATAACTTTCGTTGTAGAAAGTCCATGACTCCATGATCGGCTTGTTGGGCCAGATTTGTCGCGGGATCCAATGGATAAGAAAGTAGGGCTCGGTCAACTCTTTGAAATACGGATGCTCGCCGGGCACCAGATGCTCGGCGAAAAGGAGGGCCGTGAACTGGCCAGTGTTATTGAGTGTAGTCAATTCGTCGGGAGCGACGTTGCCGATTTCCCTCCAGCCTACGGCCCGGTAAACAAACTGCGCCTGCGCAACCAGCAGGACAACAAACACGGTGGCCGCCAGTCCCCAGATGCGATACCGGTCAAGCTTGCCTTTGAATCCGCGCAGAACGATCAGCACCGAAGGCAGCGAGATGTACAGCCACAGATGCCGGGCGCCTCCACTCACGAACGGGATTGCCGCCATCACTCCCAGCAGCAGCCACCAAAAACGGCGCCAGGTGCTGGTCTTAAGCGCATAAACGAAGAACAGGGCGGCGCCGTACATGCCGAAGAGCGCGAGGTGTTGGGAGAGGCCTGGCTCTGGCGCTTCAAAGTCGGTTCCGCTCCGGCTCGCCAGGACGGCGGCAATCACTTTGTCATAATCAAAGTCGTAGTAGGCCAGCATCGGCAAAACGGCGCACAGTACCAGCAGCAGTCCAATTATCCAGCGCTCGAATGAGAATGAGTCGATCCGCGAAACGATCATGCGGAGAGGCTTAGCCAAGCGAGGCCGAAAGGAATAGCCGATGAATAGCAGGAGTTGAAATACAGTTATGTAACGAAGCGCCTGACGAATCAAATCCTGATCGAACTGGCCCGCGTTGATGGGAAAACCTTCGGCGATGCTGAACGGATTCTGTTGCACCGACAGGCTCAGCGCCTCCACCCAATAAAAGATAAACACGCCGCCAACCAAACAAAGTTTTC
Source organism: Blastocatellia bacterium (assembly GCA_033858155.1). Classification (GTDB taxonomy): domain Bacteria; phylum Acidobacteriota; class Blastocatellia; order Pyrinomonadales; family Pyrinomonadaceae; genus UBA11740. The sequence continues at coordinate 11,724 of JAWVCT010000057.1, read as the reverse complement.
CGATGACTCTCGCGCCCAGGGCTTCCTTAACCACCACGATCATTAGCGCCACGTTAAGGACCGCAAGAAGCTGGGTGATCAAGGTGAGAGTCCGATAACTCGTGACGTTGAATACTGCAGTGGCGACAAGAACAGGTACGCAGACCAACACCCACTGAGTCGCGGTCACCCGAGGGAGCCCCGATTCAACGTCGTTTCTGGTTCCTCGATGCAGGCTCATCTATCTTCCACTAGCAGCGATCGATCTTTTTGCGATGGCCTGATCTGGACGAGCGGGGCTGAATGTTTGCTCAGCGCGCTGGGTCTTCTTCAACAAAAGTTTTCCTTGTCTGGTCTGCATCAGTATCTTGTCGATGATTTCAGCGGCCCGGCTCGGCGGCCATTTTTCCGCTATTGCTCGTGCGGCGACCGACGCTTCTCGTAAGCGTTCTCGATCACATGCCAGCGATAAGATCTGACTTGCCAGACATTCGATGTCTCCGATCGGATGAAGGAGGACAGCGCCGGTACCTTCATCCCTGTCGAGCGCCGCCACGACTCCCGCTGATGCCAAAACAGGACGTCCAGCCGCCATCGCTTCGAGCACAACGACGCCGAAGGCGTCAAACTTACTCGTCAGTACGAGGGCATCAGCCTCCCGGACTCTCTCGATTATTTCTTCGCCCTGCAACCACCCGGTAAACTTCACCTTTGAACCAGCGGAGGACTGAGAAAGCGCCTCCAGCTTTGCTCTCTCTGGTCCATCGCCGACCACGACTAGTTCAGCCAGCGACGTTCCGGCTTTCTTATTCGCCAGCGCCACTGCTCCGATTGCGACCTCAAACTGCTTGACCGGAACAAGCCGGCCGATCGCCAAAAGCCGTAACGGTCTGTTGGTGGCGACTTCATCTGAACACCTCTCGGGGACGGCCCATTCATCAGGCAAATCCACCCAGTATGGAAAATTTGTAATTTTTCCGCGTTCGATTCCAAGCGAAACCAGGTGCTCAACAGTGGGTTTTCCACAAGCCAGGAGGCCCGATACCCTAAGAGTTAGCAGGCGTAGTAGGGTTTTCCGCGCCAGCTTCTCCATTATCGATCTTTGCCGTGGATGCGGATGATCTGCCCAGACAAAAATTGGTTTTCGCAATAGCGTGACCGCGAGCAACGTTCGAATGGTCATCGGCGACGACCAGCCGCTCAGAATCACCACGGCCTGGGGGTCGGACCGCAGCTCCCTCAGAAATTTTCCATAGCCGACTTCTGACAGATAGCGATGGACAAACAGATTCTTTGCATCGGAGCGGTAAGGAAAATCTTTGTGGGTCCTTTCGGCAAACCAAGCCACAAACTCTCCACCGTAGGCCTCACTCAGTGTCCGGCACAGAGTGCGTTGGTATGAGAGCGGTAACCATGTGACCAGATGAATCATTCCAATCCCTTGTCAGGAGTACCGTCTATCAACTCCAAGAGTTTGCGCCGGAGATTCTCCAACGACTGCCATTCCGCCGGTCGGTCGTCGACGCACGTTCGTCAGTCCGGCGTCTTTCATTTTATTCACCAGATCGCGTTCGCGTTGTGGCTTCTCATAGACAGGTCCATACCAATCAAATGTGTCCATCACGCAGTAGTCCCACTGGCGTCTAAAATCGCTCCGGCCAAGATGATGACGTGCGGCATAAGGCAGAAAGTGGGATGCTTTTTCCCCGGCCCGGCCAAGCCATGACAAGCTCCAACCTATAGGAAAGAACATTGCCGTGATCGTTTTTGAAAAGGTGAGCTTTCGTTGACTTGATAAGCCAGAGGTAGCGGCGCGGAGTATTGTTCTCGGTTGCAGCCAACGAACATCCGGCGTCCGCATCTCGTAAATCCAAGTCGCCAGTCTCGCCGAAGGCTTGAGCCGGCGAGCCAGATGTTCGATAGTCCCCAGCGGATCGGGAGTGTGATGCAATACGCCCAGTGAATAGATTCCGTCGAACGCCTCTGGCCGCAGAGGGAGGTCAAACAGATCAGCTCGCAACACGAGGTAATCATCAGGCGCGAAGCGATCCAGAGTTTCGCGGCAGGCTACGGCGGCGGCAGAGAGATCAACTGCCACGACTTTCGCGCCGCACTCGAGGGCAACCTCTGCGAACCGGCCGGCGCCGCACCCCGCATCAAGTAACACCTTTCCCTTAAGCTCATCGGGAGTCCAGCCGGTCTCTGCGAAGAATCGATCACGTGAGGTCGATTGATGCGAGGCTGAGTCGAGCTGCACCTGTCTGAAGCGAGTCCACTGCTCGCCAAAATTCTCACAGTAGTCCGCTTCTCCCGTTCCTATAAAGTCATAGACGCCATTGGTAACGGAGTGAGGCTCTCTCGTCAGGAGGTCCTCCAACCGAGAAGATATTCGCTCCGGTCGGCTTAGTACCTGCAAGAGGTTACTCGCTTTCCTTCCCGTTAGCTGAGCCCCAGCCGTTGCCCCAGGTTGGCGTAGGCCCAATCGCCTTAGCGGCCCGTTCAAGATCACTCAGCTCGATCCTGAAGACGCCACGATGATCTCCAAACGCCAGGCGTGCGGCTTTCAATCGAGCTTCATAGTCTTCGACGGTCTGGCACCCCCAGCGCGCACGCTGGGGCCAGCCGAACCGTAGATAAGATTTGAAAAGAAGTTTCCAGACGAGCCATACCGGTGGTGAAAGATGCTTTTGGGCATAAACCAATTTGTTGCGCACACCGTTATAGACGATTAAAACCGGATGCCCGGCTTTATAGCTGCCGCCCGCATGATGGAAGCCTTTGAAGTGCGGCACATACATGATCTTTAAGCCCGCTTTTTTAACTGCGGTTGAGTAGTCCCATTCCTCGACTCCGAAAAAATATTCCTCAGGTAAGAAACCAACTCTCTCTATAGTTGCGCGGGGAATTAGTAGCATCGCTCCTGAGGCCCAATTGGTCTCAATGACCTTGTCCCAGCGCCCATCGTCGTCTTGATTCCAGGCGGGAGCAATCCCCTGAATCTTAAGGTTGTGGATATAACCCCCGGCTGACCAGATAACATTGCGCCGGTCGCCGAACAGGATTTTTCCAGTGACCAGTCCGACGTTGGGATCCTGTTCTGCAATCTTAATCGCCGGCTCAAGGAAGTCAGGCTCGACCTCCATGTCATTATTAAGTAGCAGAACATATTCAGCGCTTTCTGAATGGGCGTAGCGAATACCTCGGTTGCAGCCCCTGGAAAAACCTAGGTTCGCCTCGTTTGACAAGAACAAGTGCGCGGGAAAATTCTCGGCCAGGCGTTCAGCCGAACCATCCTGCGAACCATTGTCGACGATTAGCACCCGAAAATTAGGATACGTAACCTGCTCCAGCGAGCGCAGCGCTTTGTACGTGCTGCTGTAGTTTCGCCAGTGCAGAACGACAATCCAAACCACTGGAGACGGGGACGGAGACATTTCGGATATCAAACCAACAAATCTTTCGCCGCACTAAATAGACCGCGCGAGAAATGATGATAGTGAAGATTTAGAATCTCTCTCACAACTAGCGGCAAACGGTTCAACCTTTGCTTAGGCATCCTGGCCCGCGCTTTCAGATGCGTTATTTTCTCGTCCACCACTGACAGAACACCGGGATGAGACAGTTCGGTTTGATGGAGTGCGAGCCGTTCCCGTGCTTGCTGGAATCGAGCCGCTTGCGCCAGGTAATAGTTGCGATCAGTCCGCTGCGCGCTCATAACGTTTTGCGTCGTGCTGGTAATTGGCGCCCCGATTTGCTGGGCCGCATGTTGCCGGTATTTGATTAGTGGCTGATCGATGAAACCAATCTCGGCCAGGCCCGCGATGATGAGGGCAATCCAACCATCGTGCAACAAACTACCTTCGACGGGAATCGGCAAAATCGCATCTCTGAACCTGGCCCGAAAGGCCATGGTAGCGCCGGTGACGACATTGTTGGCGAGCAGGACTTCGAGGAATCTGCCCGCCGCCAGGAGCTTCTGCCTGCGCGAATCAAATCCCACTGCTTCCCATACCGTCTGTCCTTTCGAACTGAGCTTGTCGTCTACGAGTTCGGCGTCGGTGAAGACGAGCCCAAGCCCTGGACTCGAAGAGAACCTGGCTTCCAACAATGCGAGCTTGCGGCGATCCCACACATCGTCTTGATCAGCTAAGGCAATGATTTCGCCTTTTGCCAGACGGATTGCTCGCTCAAAATTTCCGGAGATGCCGAGACGTCTTTCGTTAACTGACAAATGGACCGGGAATGGCGCGCATTTAATGAACTCTTTGAGAATGTCGAGGGTCTTGTCGTCGGACCGATCGTCGCAAACTATTAACTCGTCAGGAGTGCGACTTTGCAGAGCGATGCTCGCCAATTGCTCCTCCAGAAACGGCCCGCCGTTAAGTGTGCACATCGAAACGGAAATTGTCATTAATGATCGCCGCTTCTGCGCAAACTCGCGGACTGCCATGCGAGCTGCAGATCCTTGAAATTGAAACGAAATAGAGAGCCGGGTGAAATGGAATGAGTGCGTCGCAAGCCGTAGATCACAACCGTGAGTTCCGCAAGGTAGGCAGCGGCTGTGGCAATTGCGGCGCCCATGATCCCGATCCGTCGCAGCAACGCGTAAAGCAATCCCACCGTTACCACCAGAGCGACCAGACTGGCCTTACTGCCCAGCCAGGGATTTCCGGAAGCACCCGCTCCACCACCGAGCACCTGTTCGGCGCCCTTGAAACATGAAGCCAGAAGCAAGACCTCCGCGGGCCAGATTGCGGGGCTAAACGCGCGGCCGAAAATAATCGGTATTAGCAGCGGCAGAATTACCGCCATTGCTAGCATGATCCCCAGGCTGAGCAGCCAATATCTGCGGAAGACACTCTGCAAAATAGTCCCGCGTTCGGTGTCGGACGCTTCGCGGGCGATACCGGGCATGGTCACTGTCTGCACCGCCTGGGACAACATTTGCGAGAGGCCGGCGGAACTCACGGCCACCACGTAAAGACCCAGGTATGCCGGTGGCAGCCAAGCCGCCATCAGCACCTGATCGAGATTTACATTTGCCAACCCTGAGACTTGGCCCACGTGCACCTTCGCGCCGTAGCTCAACATTTGTTTTGCCAAACCGGCATCAGTCTGAACTCCAGGTCGGATACCCGCCCTGATAAGCACGGCCAGAGTGGAAACCAACGCCACCACGCTCAGGCCCACGTGCAGAACCAGAATGTGAATCAAAGTCAGGCGGCCCATTGCCATCAACCCAATAGTGCCCGCTAAATAGCCTGTCGGAATGATTACTCTTAACCAGTTGAGTTCGACCAGGCGCAGACGGCCCTGCAATACACCCATGCCGAACTGAGTGATCAGCGATAAAGGAATGACGATGAGATAGGCCCGGCTCGCGGAAATCACGTAGGCGCTTTGACTTCTTAGCAGGATCGGCAAAGCGATGAAAGCAAGCGGCAGCGCGATGCCGCTCAGAAACAATCCCATCAGGATCGCGTTATTCAGAACGACCCGAGGTTTTGCATCGGGTACTGAACTGAAATACATCGAGGAAACAATCAAGCCCATGCTGCTGAGATAGATCAGCAATCCGGGCCAAAGCATTGCGGCCGCGATTTCGCCGCGACCGACTGGTCCCAACCAGTGCGACAACAGGATCGAATTAACCAGTCCGAGGGCGTTGATTCCGCAGTTAACAATCAACGTGCGAAGTATTAATGACCGCAGCATGTTTGATGTGGGACCGCAAGACTTCGACGCGATTCGCTACGAACCCGCGATCGAGTTCGCCCCTTCGCTCTCTACGTCCTGGCTGTAATAGTTCTGGTGGTAATAGCGCTGATAGTAATAGTAGTAATCGTGCGAGCGCACGCTGACGTTGTTGAGCACCACGCCGAAAATCTTCGCGCCTACGTCGAGCAGCAATTGTCGCGAGCGTCGAACGACACCGCGCGAGCTCTTGCCGCCATGGACCACCAGCAGCACGCCGTCGACGATTGAGGCGATCAGGACGCCGTCGGTAAACGAACTGATTGGCGGCGAGTCGATCACGATATGCGTGAAGTGGCCGCTGAGGACGGCAATCAGTTTACGCATTTGATCCGAACCGAGCAGCTCGGCCGGGTTCGGTGGGATTGGCCCCGCGGTCAGCACGTGCAGGCCCGATGCTTCGTCGCGAGCGATCGTCTGGAGCATCTTTTCCGGGTTCATATCACTGGAAAGAATCGAACTCAATCCTTCCCGTTCCGCCAGGTCAAAAATCGAGCGCAGTCGCGGACGACGCATGTCCGCATCGATGATGACGACGCTGTTTCCTGTCTGTGCCAGGCTGATTGCGGTATTGACCGCTGTCGTGGTTTTGCCTTCGCCCGGAAGACTCGAGGTCACCAGCAGCGTTCGCGGCGCGCGCCCGGCGGTGGAGAGCAGCACCGAAGTGCGCAGTTGCCGGTAAGACTCGGCCAGCGCCGAACGCCCGTTTACATTCAGGAGCAACTCGGGATTGCCGCCATTACTTCCATTGCGCTTTTGGATCGACGTGGCCGATGAAAGCAAGCGACGCCGGGCTGTGCCGGTTCCCATCGCGGGAATCACGGCCATCGCGGGCAGCCGCAGAAACTTTTCCACGTCGTCGGTTGAGTGAATGCTGTCGTCGAGATATTCGAGGAACAGCGCCAGCCCGACGCCCAGCGCCAGCGCCAACATAAACGCCAGCATCACCGAACGCATTCGCGCCGGACCAACCGGAGAGTCGGGCACGATTGCGTAATCAACAATCGAAATATTATTCGGCCGGCCGGCCAGCACGACGTCGTTCTCTTTCGACCGTTGCAGCAGATTATCGAGCAGCCCTTTATTCGTTTCAATCTCCTGTTGCAGGATGCGATAGTTGATCGCTGCTTCGTTCTGCGTAACGGTTTCGCCCTTCTGTTGATTAAAGGCAGTGCGCAACGCTTGTTCGCGGCTGAGCGATTGCCGGTACTTGGTTTCGAGATTAGTCAGCAGCGTGCTGGTGTTTCGGGTGCGAGTTTCGTTCAGATGTTTTTGCCTCTCGGCAATCTGCTGATCGACTTCCTTAACTTCCGGTGCTTCGTCGGTTGCATCGACCAGCAATTGCGCCCGCTTCTGTTTCAGGTCGGCCAGTTTCGACTCAGAATCGTTGATCTCTTTGGCGGCCGCTTCCGCGAGCGCGCCGGCGGCGCCGGGCGCTTTCGCCGCGTTGTATTCGGCTTCGGCCATCTTGCGATCGTTTTCCGCTTCGAGTAATTGCTTGTTAAGACCGGCCAGACGTTCGACTACGGTGTTCTGGCTGGCATCGAGCGAAAGAATTTGATTGCTCTTTGCGTAGCCCAACAACTTTTCTTCGTCGAGGTGGATCTGGCTCTGCAGTTCGGCCACGCGCTTCGAAAGAAACTCGCTGGTGCTGGTGTTGGTTTCGTTCTTCTTTTCCAGGTTGGAACGCACAAAGGTTTCTGCAACGGCGTTCGTGATCCGGGCAGCAATGTCCGGATCGCCGTGCGTGTACCCAATGTCGATCAAGCGTGTCTCTTTGTAATAGCCGGCGCGGCTTTCGCGCACCGGTTCGACATGCAAACCCGCCTGTAGCGTGCTGACGAACGGCGCCAGGCGTTTGGCTTCGGCGAGATCATCGCTCGAATTTGCCGGCGCAACCGCGGCAGTTAGCGGCAGTTGATTCGGCTGCTTGCCGGGATCTTTCTTCTCGGGGCTGGATATGCCCAGCATCTGCACGATCGTTTTCCAGGTCGAACGCGGTTGCGACGACTGCGGCCGAAGAAAAGCCTGGTTGTGATCGAGGTCGAGCGTTTTGACGACGCGCCGGAGCAGGCCGGGACTGGTCAGAATCTGAAGCTGTGTGTTGAAGTAAGCCGGATCGTTAACCGGGCTGTAAATCATCGGCGCACTTTTTCCCGCGTACATCGGATTGTTTTCGAGGTCCACCTGGACGCGCGAAGCGGCCTCGTACACGTCGGGTTTGCGCGCCACATAAATTGTCGCCATGGTGGTGATCAAAGCGGTGACGCCAAACACCAGCCACAGACGCTTGCGGATGGCCCGCCAGTAGTCCAGCAGGTGAACTTCGCCTTCCTGACCGGCCTCACCATACCCATACGAGGGTGATCGATAAGGCCCGGCGTCATCCATGCGCCGATCGATTTCGTCCGGCTCAGCTTCGCGCCTCACCATTTTGGTTGCTTCGTTCATATTTCTACCTTTGAAACTTCAAATCGTGCCCTGCAGACCGCTGGTCTCCGCAAGCTGGCAGCTTGCGCTACTTATGGAATTACGCGCACTGGAAGTTGGGCCACTGAGGGTGCGACTGCGCCGAGCAGGCTGCGGATCACGCTCTTGCCGGTTGACTCTTGAACTTCGACGATGTCGTTCGGCTGTAGCATGACGTCTTCGGCCTGCTTGCGCGCGATGGCCCTCAAGTTTACGTAGAGCTCCGATTTTCCTCCTGCTCCGGGGACTTGCCGGATGATGTGTATGCGATCGGTTTTTGAATCGCGCAGCGGCCCGCCGGCCATTGCGATGGCGCGCGATACCGAAATGGGTTCTTTCAGCGACACAGACTTCGGACTATAGACGTTGCCGATGACGTAAACCTGTTCGGCTTCCGGAATCGTTATGATGTCGCCCGATTGAACGTAAGGATTAGCTTTCTCTTCACCACGCAAAGTATCGTTCAAGCGCAGGCTGATAAAACCGCCTTCGTCCGCAACCGTGTCACCATTGTTTCCGCAGAGGTCGGTGCGCGGCCCGCGGACAATATTAATAGTCTGGCCGGCTTTATCGGATGGGCCCTTGGCAAAGCTGAGCAGCTCAAGCAAGCGCAGCCGCCGCTGCATCTGGTAACGGCCCTGTTCGTTCACGGCGCCGATCAGGGCCACTTCGCGGGCGTGATACTCTTTGACGAAGACGTCCACCTGCGGATTCCGGTAGTACTTCAGGTAAAGTTTGGCGATCTCGTTTGCCAGTTCGCCCTCACTCTTGCAGGACGCTTGAATCTCTCCATCAATCAAAGGCATGCGAATCATCCCGTCGCCTTCGACGCGCACCGCGTCACGCGAAAGTTGCGGGCGATTCAGGATGTGTATGTCCAGCACATCGCCGGCGCCAATGCGATAGCGTTGCGCCTGGGCCGCCGGTTGCGCGTACGAAGTCTCCGCTAAGACGCAGGCTGAGATCATTGCGAGTAGGGCCGAGCGATAGATTAATCGGAGATAATAGCGTTTGTCTTTCATTCTGTTTACTTTCCACTAAGGCCGATGCGGCGCGAAAGCAGCGCTTCGCGCATGTGATTAGGATGGGCGAGGTTCAGCACGGTGTTGCTGACCAAGACCATCAACTCTCCGTACTCGCGCAGGAACTTGCCGGTCAAAGGGTTATCGTCGGTTTTGATGATGACGCCTTCCCTTGCCCACTGCCAGAACTGCTTCTGCGTGGTCCAGAATTCTTTGCGATCGCGGCAAACGATCAGCGCCGTTTTTCGCTTCTTCTTTTTCTTTTCCTTCTTGGTCATCCGCTCTTAATTGGATCGGATCCGGAACACACTTTCCCCTCAGGCATGCTCTTCACGAAAGCTCTGGAAGACATGCAACGACCCCGAAGGGAAACCTCTTGAGCGAGGCAGCTTCAAATTTTCAAAGTGGCACAGACTTTCAGTCTGTGGTTGTCATCATGCTCCACACTCTCGAACGGGAAATCACAGACTGAAGTCTGTGCCACCATTGTCGCGAAACAGCCGCGAGACCAACTCCGCGCGGCGCTTGACGCCAAACTTGACGAAGATGTTCCGCAAATGAAACTTTACCGTCTGCTCACTCACCTGCAATCTTGCTCCTATCTCGGCGTTCGTAAATCCCTGGGCGCAACACAAGGCCACCTGGGCCTCCCGACGGCTCAGCTTCTCCACCTCTACGACGCGTTGGACCGCCCGCCCCAACGCCGAACCGATGCGTTCGTTTTCCACTCCTTTCGGATAAGCAGACAAACCGACGGCGCGGCGCCTCTCGATAATCTCTTCCGGAGTGAAAACCAGATAGACTAGCAGCGGCTGTGGGCCGCCATTGTGGCCGGCGACCCGCTGGCGCTCAATGCTGAGTTTGTTGACGAGGCCGGCTACCCCGCGACGCACCGTACTGTGGCCAACAATGCCGGTTAGGCTCATCAGGCGACGCGTGTTTATTGTAGCGACGCGTGTTCCGATCGTCGCGATCTCGGCCAGCAGGGCAGAGTAAAGCTGATGCTCAACTACTGTGTGGCTGAGCGCTACGAGGGCCATCGCCTGCTGGGCGCGACCGTGCTCTGGATTCTCGCCTAAAGAGTAGGTTGCTGGAGCGGCTGCCGCCGCGGATGATCCCTTGCCACTGAGCATTTTTGTTTCTCGGAATCGCGAAGGCTGGAGAGCCGAAGCCGGTACGGAAATCTCTAGCTGCTGTGTATGTAAAGGCCGCCGATGCATCCTGAACTTGCCCGCATCAGGGTCCCGATCCATTTCCTTCAGTTAGGGCCAAGAGACTAAATGTTTGGTTCTGGACTGTCAAGAACATTCCCTGCGGAAGCACTGCTAACTGGTCGAATTAAGAGGCTAGGCAGCGCGAGGCAGCGGTCGCCGCCGATTGTTTCATTACGAGTGCCCGGGGGTGTGGCCCTCCCCTACGGTCGGGCTTCTGATGCAAAATGATCCTGTCGGTTCTCACCGCGTAGCAACTATCGCGTGCTTGCACGTTCCCTGCTTAAGATGTAGGCTTCTTCGCTCTCGCAAATCCACGGGAATAAAGCCCGCTTTGATCGCAGGTCCCTCACTGGCGCAGGAATGACTGCTGGTAACTCCACTCCAATGGTTAGGCAATATCGGGAGCTGAAATCTCAGCATCCCGGAACGCTGCTTTTCTTTCGTCTGGGAGATTTTTACGAACTGTTTTTTGAAGACGCAGTCATCGGCGCGCGCGAGTTGCAGATTACGCTGACGGCGCGACACAAAGAGCGCGGTGATCCCATGCCCATGTGCGGGGTGCCTCATCATTCCGCCGCCAACTATATCGCCAAGCTGGTGCGCAAAGGCTATCGCGTCGCGATCTGTGAACAGACTGAAGAAGCTTCAAAAACAAAAAAGCTGGTGAAGCGTGAAGTCGTTCGCGTCGTAACGCCCGGGACGCCAATCGATCCACAATTGCTGGAGCCCGGCGAGTCGGTCTATCTCGCTGCCGTCTGTGCCAGTGGCGAGACGGTCGGCGCAGCCTTTCTCGACATCTCAACCGGAGAGTTTCGCGCGACTCAGGCCGGCGGCTCTGACGCCTGGCCACGCATCGTCGCGGACATTGAATCGTATGCACCGCGCGAACTTCTCTTTCCTGCTTCGCTGGGGCCGCTGGTGCGCGCGGGCTTTGCAAATACGCCGCACACGGCGCCGCTGCCATTGCGTGAGCCGACTTCAGAGACAACGCCCGATGAACTCGGTACCGCCACAGCTATTCCGGATGTGTATGCCGGTGCGACCCTGACTTCAGTCGATGATTGGATTTGGCAGAGCGACGAGAGTGTTTCGTTGTTAACCAGGCAATTCGGAGCGCGGTCGCTCGACGGCTATGGACTGGCGGGAAAGAGTGAAGCTATTCGAGCTGCCGGATCGTGCCTGCGATATGCTCAGGAAACGCAGCGAGCCGCCGCCGCGCACATCAGCGACCTTGTCTATTTTGAACCGCAGGACCATCTCGTCTTAGATCACATCACGGTTCGAAA
>JAWVCT010000056.1:0-53550 GCA_033858155.1 Blastocatellia bacterium | reverse complement strand
AGCCTGCGGGTATCTTTGAAGCGCGGATGCTTTAGTATTCGGAGACTCCCAGCACGGGGGCCGGCAGCAAGCTGAGGGCATTGGCAACGGCTACCGAGTCATACTGCATAGTCGCGTTTCCACCGCCATTGAAGTTGAAGAATGGAGCACCGAAATTAGCCAAAGCCGGATTCTGTGCAGGCCAATCGACACTGGCAACGAAGGTCGCGCCATAGAAGGCACCGCCACCACCGCCATTGCGGTTGACATAACCAGTGCCCACTACGTAAATAAGACCGTTGAAATCCGTTCCACCGTTCGTGGTCAACTCTCCGGTAACAATCAATAACCCTGAGCCGCTACCCGAACCCATCGTGTAATCACCCTTAACAAAAGTGAATCCCGTCGGATTGCCTGAGCCACCATTGGGGAGATAGGTTGCGGTGGGGTTCGGTAATTCCTGCGAGCCCCTTATGGCTCTCAGTTCCATGTCATCGAGAAACGTACGGGCCCTTTCCGGTGTTTGCAGAAATGCTGGCAGGCTGACAATCGCGGATGCCGGCGAAGAAGTCGTGTTCTGAGCAGCATCGACCGTAGCCTGTGTATTGTCGATCGCGTTGGTGGTGCCGAATGCGGGCAAGGTGCTGGCAAAGCCCGCATGGTCGACACCGCTATAGACGTGGTTGTTGCTGTTACCGCTATCGAAACTCATCGGAGGCGATCCGTTGGGAGTTCCTACCAAAGTCATCATTGCCGGTACCGCCGGATCAAAAGCGGCCCTCGCGACGATCATGCTCATCTGTTTCATGGAATTGTTGGGGCCGTAGCCCGTGGCTTGAATCAACAAGCGGTTCGGTTCATTCGGAGCGGTGGGCAGCACATCGTCGTCCGCGGTGCCAAATATCCCATCGGGGCCGGGTGGAAGCAAAACAACCACAGAGTACTGAACCGTTGGATTAGTTCCGACTGTTACGCGGGTGCCGGCGGTCTGGGTGGCGGAATAGGGAAGCCAGCGTGAGAGTCGCGCCGAAGCTGAAGGATCACCCCCGGAGCCGTTGGGGCAATCGTTGGAAGAGGTCGCAATTACAGCGTTCCGAAAATTTATGGTCGTCATACCAGACGGCAAAGCCGATGCCGTATGCGTGGCATTTCCTCGTAACGCGTTGAGCGCCGCTTGCAGCCCCGCTTCAGCGCCATAGTACGCTTGGGTTTCAGCCGTCGAGTCGATGGAATTTGCGGCCGACATCGAAGTGATCTGAATCAAAGCGCCGGCGGCGACCAGCAGCACGGTCGAGACCAGGAGCGAAGTAATCAAAGCCGCTCCGCGCTCGTTTTTCCGCTTGTTCGAATTATTCATTGACTGGGATCGGTTCATGATTATCCCTCATAAGTTCTTGAAAGAATGCTTCAGTAGGTCGAAAGATTTGCATTGCGCAAGGTGACAGTCGAAACCAGTTGCGTTGCGGAAGGAGACTGGTAACCGGGTGAGCCCTGTGTGCCAACTGCGGGAAGGGTAACGTTTAAGATCAATACGATGTACGTGGCGAGACTGGGTGTCACTTCAGCCTTGGCTGCGCCGGCAGAGTTGCGGACGTTGGTGATATCGCAGTTAGCCACAGATGTTTTGCAGTCCCCGATCGTATAGGTAACTCTCTCGTCGTAATAACGAATTTTCAGCCCGTCTATGCGGTTGGCAACCAGACTCGTCGTCTGACTGGGCTGTAAATTCATCCGCACAATGAAGCTGCCGTTGGCGTCGCTCACGAGGACATACTTGAGGTCTTCGCTGTCCGTATCGGTCGCCCCTGACAAGTTCAGGTCGGAGCGAACTCGGATTTGGGTGAGCCCCGAATCCCCGGCCACGATGCCATTCGTACTAAGCCCGTATCCCGCGTTGGCGATCTCGCGTGACATGGAATTGAGCGCGCGCTGAGCGTCGGCAATGGCTGCGGATCTCTGGTTTTCACGGCCGCGAATCGCGAACGATGAAGCCAACAAGGTCGACGCGATCGTCATGATGACGAGCGTAATGGACATGCCGATTACCAGTTCCAATAGCGAAAAGCCGGATTGGTTGGACGCCTTTGTGTGTGATTTGTTCATAGCTCGCATTCCTGCCGAGCCCCTATGGCCGGTAAATCTGCCTAGTGGGTTCCCTTGGAATTGGACGTACGTATGGTTCGAAGTATTACTGGGAAGCCGGCCCAACCTGGACTCACGGGATCGACTCGGATCGTGATCGTCTTCAAGGTGGGGTTTCCACTAACGTCGTTATTTGAGCCTGTCACGGTCCTGGTGACGCGATAGGTGCGGCCATTGCTCACCGTGTCGGGCGCGAGCACCGTGGCTGCTGAGACATTGAGGATTGCATCCGTGAACTTTACGCTGCGAAGCTGTTCGATATGCTGCTGGGCGATGCTAATGGCTACCGCACGATCATTTCCGCCGGAGTTAAAGCTAATGGAGTAGGTAAACAGAGATACCACGCCGAGTCCCGCCACCATCATGATCACCATCGCGATCGACGTCTCGATCAGCGTAAATCCCTTTTGGTTAACAGAGCGATTCGATATCGCTGTCGGGCGTCTCTTCAATTCAATTAATCTCATTCGTTATCTCTCCTGCCAATTTCATCTGTCACTGCATGGTCTTGATTCCGCTGGTGGTGCTGACTGACGTTTGCGGCGTGGGTACCGCAACCGGGCCGGTAACTGTTGTATCGGTCGAGACATCACCGGCGGGTCCTACTACCACCGTGCTCGAACCCACGCCAGCGGTCGAATCAGTCACGGTAATCAGAATCGTTGTCCCCGTTCGGCCGCGCCAATCGTAAGTGACCGTAATCGGAGTCGTGGAGGGATCGATAATGGTGTTCGCGGGCGGCAAACTGTATCTGAGACTTGTTCCCTGCGGCAGGGTTATCGTGCGAGCGGTAGTAACACCGACGCCGCCGAAATCGATATTCACAGTGTAACTTGTCGCGCTGTTTAGGTTGATGCTGGCGCCACCGTTAATGCTGGCGGCACCGTGGCGCCGCACTGAGTCAACCCGCGCTTTTTCGAGATAGCCGGAAAGGGTGCGCGTTGCGCCAGCCAGCTTGAAACCCTTGGTAGACTTCTCGAAAGTTAAGAAGGCATATGAAGCGACAACGCCAATGATCGTAATCACGAGTAGCAGTTCGACAAGACTAAAGCCGGCGGCACTGCTTGCGTTGGGATTCTTTTGCGGAAGGTTCATTGCGTGTTTGCTCATGTGAGCTGTCACCTGTTAACTGGACGTTGGGACTAGACTCTCCATTGGTTAGTTCGTCGCGAGACGAGCCAACGGGTACCCAGACAGTGCAAGAGCAATGCCGTGCTCTTTTCCTGCAAGAATGCTGAGAACGACCGTTGTTCCGGCTATCCCAACTCTCATCGAGCGTCACCCGCGGTGACGCCTGTAGGCAACTCGTTCCACACGTCCACCGCGCACGACAATAGCTTTGCGGGCGTCGGCTCACTGGGACTAGCTCCTTTTAATAACGCGTAGAGACCCCTTGGAAAGGCCGGACAAAAAGTTCGCCGCGCGTCTGATCTTTTTGCTATAGTAATTTTCAGCGTCCGTGTTGTTTCGTCGGACCCTAGCATTCAAAGACCGAGTTGAAACGGGTGATCGATTCCGCCCCATCGATGATCCAGGCTCGGTTCCTTTCCCGGGACACAACGTCCTGTTCCTCGGTTTCACACGCTAGCGATGCCGGATGTGGGTCTCTATTCCGAAAGGCAGACGAGCATAGTAGTGCAGACTATTAGCGGGGCTGACAAGCCTTCGCTCACGATTGAGATTTGAACTATGGCCAGACTAGATGATCTTCTCAGGCAGATGAAGCAGCACAAGGCTTCGGATCTACACTTGACGTCAAGCTCCGCTCCTTATATGCGGATCAACGGCGATATGGTGAAGCTCAAGTATCGCAATGTCTCAGCCGAGACTTGTCACAGTCTCATCTATGAAATCCTGACCGAGAAGCAGAAGGAACTCTTCGCGGAGAACTGGGACCTGGATTTGAGTTATCCGCTCGAGGGTGTAGGTCGCTTTCGCGTCAATGTATTCATGCAAAGGAACGGAATAGCCGCTGTCTTTCGGCTGATTCCGGAGAACATCAAGACTCTCAGCGAACTGGATTTGCCCGAACAGTTGGCCGGCTTGATCGATGCCTCGGAGGGATTGGTCCTGGTAACCGGGCCGACCGGTTCGGGAAAGAGCACGACCCTGGCCGCGATGATTCAGACCATCAACGAGAAACAGCAGGCTCACATCATCACCATCGAAGATCCGATCGAGTTCGTTCATGAGAATCGCCGGAGCTTGATCAGCCAGAGAGAACTGGCCAGCCACACAAAGTCTTTCGGCGCTGCTTTGCGCGCCGCCCTGCGAGAGGATCCCGACATAATCCTGGTGGGCGAGATGCGCGATCTCGAGACGATCCAACTGGCGATCACGGCCGCGGAGACTGGCCACCTGGTTTTTGCGACGCTTCACACCAACAGCGCCATTAAGACGATCGATCGCGTAATCGACGTCTTTCCCGAGGGTCAGCAGACCCAGATTCGCGTGATGTTGTCGGAGAGTTTGCGAGGCGTCGTGGCCCAGGCCCTGCTTCCGCGACCCGATCGGCAGGGACGGGTGCCGGTGGTTGAAATCCTGGTTAACGTTCCCGCTGTCGCGAACCTGATTCGCGAAGGCAAAACTCATCAGATTGCCTCAGTGATGCAAACCGGACGCTCTCATGGCATGACGACATTCGAAGGCGCCATCCACGAACTTATTCACAAGAATTTGATTTCGAAAGAAGACGGCTTAAGTTTTCTACGCCGGCGCAGTGCGGGCAAACAGCTCAATGGTTCTGGCAGTCCCGGCATTCGCCTGGCGACGAATAGTCCGGCTCAGGTTTGATCAAATCTCAGTATCCGGCCCGAGTCGCTGCACGACGCGTTCCCAGGCTCTCCTCGAGGGGAAGCCGTAGATTAGAACTATCGCGGACACCCCACCGGCTCTCAACATATTCGTCCAGTCGCCTGTCCGGATCGTGATCACGAATCCCATCAGCGCGATCGCGCCGCCGATGCAGGCAACCTTAATAGTTGTGTCCTGCAGAGTTCTTAGCAATCCGGATACGCCTTTGAGGGCGGCAATGTCTTTCAGCCGCGTTTCGTTAAACTTCGTTCGTCTAATCACGAAAGCGCCCAGCCCGAACACCAACACCGCAATCCACAAACCCATGACGAGCGCGGGGTCGCCGGGCCGAAAGATGCGGTCCTTCGCAAAGAAGGCAATGGCCACCAGCGCGATGTCCAGAACAAGAAAACCGGCGGTGGCGAGCGAGGCGGCTCGATGCCGCCGTGCCAGCTCGTGCTGCAGGTCTGCGGAATTTGGGGTCATATCAGAGTTGTGGGTGGGCGTGCATATGGAACGAACAATTACGGCTTCGGCGTCGGCGTTTGTGTGGACCGCGGCCGCGTCGTCGGGGTCGTAGCGGGGTTGACCCGATCGGGCAGCGGACCGGTCGTGCCAGGTTGAATCGAGATCCCTACTTTCTTCTTCTCCGACGTAGCTTCGGGCGTCGTTGCCGGTGTCGGTTGAGTGGATAGCGGGCGCGGCGGCGCTCGCTGAATTACCGGCTGCACTCCGGTGTCCGGAAGCTGACCATTGTTAGCGATGGCCTTGTCGATCAGGTCGGTGCCGTCGCCTTTTTTGGTAATCAGAATTCCGTCGTGACTAGTCGTGACGTTCGCGTTGCCGGTGATCTGCTGCATCATGTTCTGCATGAATGTAGGCTTCTCGCAGACAGGCAGGTTCTTCTTAATCGGATCAGGATCAGGAATCGCGGCGCCGATGATGTTAAGTTGGTCCTTGGCCTTGTCGACGTATTCGCTGTTTGGAAAATCGCGCACCAACTCCTGGAAATACTTGGCGGCTTCATCGGGCTCTTCCTCTTGCTGATAGGTCACGCCGGTGCGGAACAGCACTTCATCCCTCAGACAAAAGTTTTTATATTTTTCCAGAATCTCTTTCAAGCGATCCTGCGCGCCCCTGAGACCCAACTTGTTGTGCACGTATCGCGTGTCATAGTAAAACCTGGCGACCTGCAAATTGTGCATGGCCAGACTGTCCTGAGTCTCGCTTAGTCGCGCTTCAGCATCGGGCCGCAGAGTCGATTGCGGACACTGCTGTAGCATCACCTTAAGACGCTGTTCGGCTTTGCGCGCGTGCGTGATGTCGCGATCGGACAAACCCATCTGGCGCATCTCTGTCTCCGCGACTTTCAGCATGGCATCGCAGGTAAGCGCGTCAGTCGGAAAGAACGTCAGCCAATCCTGATAGGCCTGCCCGGCCTGGATCAGCGTGCTGGTGGTCCCTTCAAGATAAAACGAATCGGCAATGGCCAGTTTTGCCAAAGGCAGGTACGGCGAGTCGGGGTAGGTCGTGATGATGGTGGTGAACAGCAAACGTCCGGTTTCGTGATTGCCCTTGCGTACTTCTCGGGCGGCCTCGACGAAAAGGACGCGATCGCGGCCCGGAGCTACCGTGCCGGTCAACTCTGAGTACTTGTCATTGCTCTTGCCGGGCAGTAAGCCAAGCAGACGCCGCTTGCCCTTCTGGGGTTTGGGACGATAGTCGGATGAGGTTTCGCTGTCCGCGGTCCTGGCTGCAGCCGTGGATTGCAGGGCCGCCTGAGCTCGGGTATTTATCTCTGTGACGGACGCTTCTAATCCCTCGAGTTTCGAGGAGTCGTATTTTTCAGAGCGCTCTTCTTTGGACCGCAGATCATTAACCTCGCTCAATACCGAACCGACTTCCTTGTCGAGTCCGCGCAGACGCTCACGAGGATCGTCGGGATTCTTTTCTTTGCCCGTGTCTTTAGCATTCATGGCCGCGATCGCGCTGTCGAGTGAGCGACGCATCGATTCCAGCTTCGAACGCATAATGTCCATGCGCTGTAGGTTCGACAGGCCGGTTTGCGCCGATTGGTTCTTGTTGTCCTGAGCGGACGCAACCGCAGCCGCGGAAATGGCAATAGCTAATAGCGCCACCGCTAACAAAATCAGACGAAGCGTGCCGCGGGGACTAACTCCAGGCACAAAAGGAAAAGACATGAAAAACCTCCAAAAAATTCGTGGTCGCTTGGATTGTAAACTGCTGAACGCCCAGTTACCACTCGGAAAGGCGTCGTCCTGATGAAGGTCGGCGCGGCCAGGGGAAATCGTTAGCTAAAAATCGGTAATCGGTAATAACTAGACCCACAGGACCGTTGCCTCGCGCAACTCACGCAAGGCAGTCGCGGGGTCGGGCGCGCCGAAGATTGCCGAACCGGAAACAATTATGTCGGCTCCGGCGCTGGCGATCTCGGCGATGTTGTCGCTATCGATACCGCCGTCAATTTCTATCCGAGTTTTCAGACCGCGCTCATCGATCATTTTTCGCAAACGCCGCACTTTGTCCAGGGAGGCCGGAATGAACTCCTGGCCCCCAAAACCGGGATTAACCGACATTAGCAGCACATAATCGGCAAATTTAACTGCTTCGTCCAAAGCCGAAAGCGGCGTCGCCGGGTTGATCGCGATGCCCGCGCGCGCGCCGGCAGCTCTGATTGCCGTGAGCGTCCGGTGCGCGTGCGGGTCGGCTTCGATATGGATTGAAACCATTTGCGCTCCGGCTTTCACGAATTCTTCGGCGTACCGTCCCGGCTCGACGATCATCAGATGCGCGTCAATAGGCAGTCGGGTTGCACGTGCCAATGCTTTTACTACGGGCAGGCCGACGGTGATATTCGGCACGAAACGCCCATCCATCACATCCACGTGCAACAAAGAAGCGCCGGCGCGCTCGACAGCCTTAACCTGTTCACCAAGGCAACTGAAATCCGCGGAAAGAATCGATGGAGCAATCTCAATCATGACTTTTCACAATGCTAAGGGGTCGGCGCCGTTACAGGGGGACGGCGGTTGGTATTGGAATTACCCGCGCCGCGGTTGGCATTTCCTTTGGGCGCGTTGTTCGAATTCAGATTGTGCACCGGAGTTCCCGCCGGAGTAGCATTCAAGTTTCCGTTCGTGGGACGATTAGCGTTGCTATTACCATTTCGGTTGCGGTTGGTCGGCCGGTTCGTGTTCGAATTCAAATTGTCATTCGCGTTCTTGTTGGCCGGCTTCCGTTTCTTATTATCGTTAGAGTTCGCGTTGGAATTCGTGGCGTTGACGTTTTCCGGTTTCTTTTCGCTGCCGGAATTTTCGTTCGCGTTCGTCGACGTGGGCGTCTCGCCTTCTTTGGTCGAGCGGCTGATGTCCACCGCGACCGTCTGGCCAACTTTAACGATCTCGCCCGCATGGGGAAGTTGGATTAGGACTGTATCCGGTTTTGCGTCGCTGGCAGGCCGGGTGGCGCGCACTCGAAAATTCAGACCGGCTGAGCTAATCGTGTTTTCCGCGGACGTTCGATCCTTGCCGACGATGTCCGGCACCTTCGTCTCCGAACTCCGTAGAGAAAGATAAATCGCGCCGATCAGCCCCAGGGTAAATGCAATGGCAATTCCGACTACGATGAAGATTCGTTTCAGCGAGGTCAGTGCTTGGGTGATGAAAGACACGATGGACTCAGTTTCGTTTCGGGGCGCAAATCAATCCGAGCGAAGGACAGGGCGAAGTCTAACACCCACGCGCAAACACCCGCAACCGGCCTGCGTCATGCGCGACGTTGAAACACTGCCATGAAAAACCCGTCCACGTCGTGACGATGCGGCCAGGTACGTTTGGCGTCAGACTCAGTCGCCAAATCAATCGAGTCGCCGGAAATTTGTATTTGAGGCAGACGCAACTGATCGAATTCGGCGTGCTCCTTTAGGAAGGCCACGACCACGGCTTCGTTCTCGTCACTTTCGAGCGAGCAGGTCGAGTACAAGAGTCTTCCGCCAGGCCGGACCAGCTCAGACGCCTGCGCGAGAATTTGGTTTTGCTTAGCTGCCAGCTCGACAATATCGGAAAGGCCCAGACGCCAACGAATCTCCGGATTGTGCCGTAGCGTGCCGGTTCCGGAACAGGGCGCGTCCACCAAAACGCGATCGAATGAACCTTTCGCGAAAGGTAATGTGTTGGTAGCGTCCGCTACGGCCAGTTGAATGGAATCAATGCCCTGCGTAACCGCGAGTTCGCTCAAAAGGCGCAAGCGATGCTCGTAGAGATCGCTGGCGACGATCGTCGCTTCCGCCGTCAACGCGCCGATGAGCGTTGTCTTACTACCAGGGGCCGCGCAGACATCAAGGACGCGATCGCCTGGCTGTATGTCGAGAAAGTGCGCGACCAGTTGTGAGGCCTCGTCTTGAAAGTAAATCAGACCGGCGCCGGCAAACTTGCGAAGAAGCGCATGCCTTTGTCCCATCACGCGCCACGAATTCGGCGTAATCTTCGAGGAACGGAGGTCCACGCCTGCCGCAACGAGTTCGTCAATGATTTGTTGCCGTTGAGTAGCGCCGACAGTGCGGGCCGTGAAACGAAAAGCGACCGGCGCGGGTTCGTTGTTTGCTCGCGCCAGAGCGCCGGCTTCTTCAAGACCTAAAGCATCGGCCCAACGATCGAGCAGCCATCGAGGATGAGAAGTCTCAATCGCCAGCTTCTCGATTGGATCCGAAACATTCTTTGCAGGATCGTAATCAGGTTCGCGGGTTGCACGGCGCAGGACGGCGTTTGTGAAACCAGCCGCGGAACGCAGGCCCGCCGCACGCACCAGCTTTACCGATTCATTCACTGCGGCCGAAGCTGGAATACGAGAGAGAAAACGCAGTTGGTAAAGGCCCATGCGCAGAGCCAGCCTAACCGCCAAATCGAGCCTGTCCATACGACGGTCGGCAAAGTGTTCCAGGACACGATCCAGCCACAACTGCTGACGCAGTACCCCAAGCACCAGTTCGTGCGACAACCCGCGATCGTCACCTCGCAGGCCTTCATCCATTGTAGCCAATAAGGAAGAAGCGTAAGCGCTTTCAGTTTCGACTCGTCGGAGAATTTCGAACGCGGCGCGGCGTGCTGGAGAAAGTGGCATTATCGGATTGTGGTCGCGAGGGAGGTTATAGTTCTTGCATTGGACAAGCCTGGATGGCGCATAACTGCCAGTGGCCGGCGCGCTCGGTAAACACCTTAATGATTTTATATTGGCCTGACAGTTCGCGCCCGTGATAAAGCCAGGTCGCGGAATCGCGGGCCGTTAGTACGGCCGTGCCGCCAAAAACTCTTACATTCACCTGTTCCCGGCTAATGTGTTCGATCTTCAGATCTCCCGAGGTTACGTCGGCGATGAATTGTGCCTTGTCGTCTCCTTCCAGCGGATAGGTAAAGAAGAAGTCCTCCGCCATGATCCGGTTGAGCGTGTCGCCATCACCGCGCATCATCGCTTTCACCCAATCATCATTCAGTTGACGCACGTGTAGCTCGACTTCGATGGCTGTGAGTTGGGGCTGATTTGGACTGTCCATACGCAGGTCCTTGTTTGCGAACTTCGGAAACAGGCTTCTACGCCAATCGACGGCGAGAGTCAACGCGAACTTGGCTCGCGCCGAGGGAATTCTCGCGAACCAGGCGGTGTGCAACCTTACACTTCACAGTCCGGACTGCATTGGATCAACTCATATTTTTCGCGGCCCATGTCGTCTAGGTTGATACGATTTGGAGTAAAGACCTGCGTTATTCGATCGTTTCGACGTTTGGGCACGCGTGGCATGTTCATTGCCATGAGTTTCCGCGGAGGTAGGTAACATGAAACTTATTAATGCAAAAAATATCGGAGGGGCACTCCTGGGATCGGCAATGCTTTTGGGCACGGTAATGGTGTCGGGCACGACGACCCAGGCGCAGTACCCTTATCCTGATCAGAATCAAACTCGTCAGGAACGCCGTCAGGCTGAGATTCAGCGACAGGCCGAGATTCAACGACAGGCGGAAATTCAGCGTCGTCAGCAGCAGAACGGCCAATGGAATGGGCAGGGGAATCGCCCGGGCCGTCGCGGACGTAACTGGGATGGTTATGGAAATAATGGCGGGTCAAGTCAACTCCGTCAGACGGCCTTGAATGCCGGCTACAATGAAGGCAACAAGGCAGGCAGAAACGATCGACGAAGTGGTCGATATGATTTCCAGCGTAGCAGCGCTTATCGCAACGCGAACAAGGATTACAACTCGCGTTTGGGTGACCGTTACGCGTACCAGCAGTACTTCCGGGCGGCGTTTGAAAACGGCTACTCGGATGGCTACTACGGATACTAAGCTCTAGCGGCGGACAGCCGAAAAAAACAAAGCGGGAGCAGCGGCCTCAGGTCTCTGCCCCGCTTTTTTGTATGAAGACGACCGCACTCTTTTCGAAGTTGATGACCTGGATCGCGGAATGCGCGAGCTAATAGCCGTTTATTACCGATACAGAAAAAGACGAGTGAGGTTCACTTCGAGTATTCGTATGTCCAAAAGAATCCTAGTTATCGAAGACGACGACGAGACGCGCGAACTCTTGCGCATGGCGCTGGAGAAACGCGGGTATCAGGTAACGGTTGCCGAAGATGGAGTGCGCGGCTATGACACCGCCCTTTTCATAAAGCCTGATCTGATCGTCACCGACATTCAAATGCCGGGCGCCGATGGTGTCCATGTAGTGAGGCGGGTGCGCGATACGGCGTCACTGGAAAAGACGCCGATACTCGTGACCACTGCATTCGGTACGGGCACGGCGACTTTCTCGCTGCAACTAGGCGCGAACGCTTACGAGCCAAAGCCGATTAATCTGGAGAGCCTCGTGACAACCGTCCGGCGGTTGCTGAGTGAACGTGATTCGGTGAAAGCCGCATAGCCAATATTCTCCTGGCACTGTGAATCCGAATCGTGCCGCTGTTACCGAGACGGTGGTTCATCGGACCCAGACCCGCAGATGTAACTTAATCTGGTTCGTCTTTTCCTCGCACAAGAACATCCACGAAATCACACGAAGGCGAACGAAGAAAAACCATCTCGCCTTCGTGTGATTTCGTGGATAGTCTTACCTCCGGAACAGATTCACTCAGAAGCACCAGGCCGCCCAAGCCCCCCCTCATACTGAATTCTACCTTTAGCTACTGCAGGACCGCTGTCCGCGCCACACTTACACAGACTAAAGTCTGTGCTACTTCGGTCGCCAAAATCACCCCTGAGGACTATCTTTGCCAATAGCGAGAGTACAAAAGGCCGGCCTACGAACGGCTTGTCCGCGAAGAAAGACCTGCGGGCGGCCAAGAAACTGAAACCTTTGTTCGTCCCGGCTCACTAACACACCGGAACATGATGAAACGGCTGGCCCATGAGTTAAGCCTGGAAGGGCAGCCCGGAGCGTTCGCGGCATCTCTGATGAATACTTCAGCAGACCTGGTTGCGCGTGCCTCCCGGGGCGAACAGGAAGCCTTTCGTCTGATCTTTGAACGGTATTCCAGACCCGTAATTAGTTTTATATACGATCTCGTTTCGGATCGCGGACTGGCGGAAGAGTTGACTCAGGAAACCTTCGTCAGAGCGTTTCGGAGTCTGCCAAAGTTGCGCCAAGAGACGAAGCTTTCGACCTGGCTGTTTGGCATCGCAAAGAACGTCGCGCGGGAATCGTTACGGGCACGCGCGCGAGACAGCCGTCAAGTCGATCTTTCAGACCAGTCGGTGCTCGACTTGAGCGACCAGGCGCCCGTGCCGGTCAATCAGCTTCTTAATAAGGAGTTGAACGAACTGATTCAACGCTCGCTCGCTTTGCTCGACGACGACAAGCGGCTGGTCTTCACCCTCAAAGTTTTTCAGCAATGCAGTTACGAAGAGATCGCGGACATCACCGGATTTTCGATTCCAAAATTAAAAACGGACCTGCACCGGGCGCGATCGGAAATGCGGCGACGCATTAGTCCATACGTGAGGATTGAGTCATGAAGTGTGATGACTGTTTAAATCTATTGTCAGAATACATCGACCGCGAAGTGGCCGCAGCCGATGCCGCGCGAATTCACGCGCACCTGATTACCTGCGCCGGCTGCACAAGCGAATTCGAATTATTGACGGCGGAACAGGAACTATTCGCCCGCTACGATCGCGAGCTTGGCATCCCACCGGCGATGTGGAACGCAATCCAGGCCCGGACCGCCGCAGAGATCCGGGTGGTTGATTCTGATTCTCGAACGAGACTGCGCGAGTGGTTTGCCGGCTTATTCGCCGCACCACGTTGGGGGTACGCGGCGTTAGGAGCTTTAGCGGTCTTGATGGTGGCAATGGTGTTTGGGCTCATGTATCTGAAAATGCAACAGCACCCGTCGGACACGTCGCTGGTCAGGAATGACAAACCGATCGCGGCGCCTGGAAAGGAAACCAGGGTAGAACCGTCGCCGCTCCTCACATCGTCTTCCCCGACTGAGGAAATTGTGGCGCGAAGGAAGACGCCGAAACACACTGGCCATCCGATCAAGGCCGATGATCCGGGCGTGTTATTCACAGACATAGCTTATTCCGACCTGGCGGAGCGAGACACTGCCGAACACATTCAGCAGGCAGAGAATCTGCTGCGTTCGATACGAAGCCTCCAGGCCGCGGACGACGATAGCGAGATCGATGTCTCCTACGAGAAGGCAATGTCGCGACGGTTGCTGACCGAGAACGTGGTACTTCGTCGGGACGCAGAGATGGCTGGGAAATTTCCGACGAAAGAATTGCTGGGAGATCTGGAACCATTCCTGATCGATATCTCTAATCTTCCGGACAAGACTACGCCGGATAAATTGCGAGTGATTAAGGACCGCGCGCGAAAAACCGAAATCGTCGCGGCGCTGGTGAGCTATTAACGGCCCGAACAGTTAACAATTCAAAGACACGAGGCAAACTATGTTTGGTATTCATGCCATGAAAAATAGAGCAAATAACAACAACGTATTTCCCCGCGGGATTCTCTCGCTTGCGATTCTGATCGCGTTGATGATTCTCGGCGGCGGGCTGGTTCGTCAGAGCGCGGCCCAGGAGGCCGCCCCCCGCATCAAGCCGGACCCTTCGCCCCTCATTAAGGTAGAACCAGCACCCCGTATCAAGATAGACCTTTCTTACCTCGACAATATGGACCTTTCCTACCTGGACAAGATGGATCTCTCTTATCTCGACAAGATGGATCTTTCCTACCTCGATAAAATGGATCTGTCTTACCTCAACAACATGGACTTTTCGTCTTTCGACAAGTTCGGAAAGTTTTCATCCCTCGACAAGTTGGGAAAGCTAAGTCAGGGCAAAGGCGCCGGGATGGGTTTGGGGCTCGGTTCCGGGAGTTCTCAGTCAGATGACGATCCATGTGAATTCAAAATCGTAGTGCTTCAGGGGTTGTTTCAAGCCGACCCTCAGCGCGGCATCGTAGCGGCGACCGATTGGTTGAAAGCCGGATCGAACCAGACCCTCAGGTGTAAGGGTGCGGCCCTAACGCTACTCGCTCGCAATGGCGGCAAGGCAGTCACGCCGGTGATTCTGGGAGTCGCCCGCAACGAGACTGATCTGAAGCTCCGCTCAAAAGCAATCTCGGTTCTCGGCGCCAGCAACGACGACAGCGTTATTGATGCGCTGCGCGAGTTCGCACTGAATGCGCAGCAGGAAGAAATTTCCGAGGCCGCGCTCTACGCTTTGAGTCGGCACAACAGCGATCGGGCCGTCGGAGTGCTCGGAGAGATTGCGGCCAGCAGTAAGCCTGTGTCACTGCGACGGGCCGCAATCTCCGCCATCGCCAACCGGCCCGGTGAGCCGGCAGTAGATGCGCTGTTGAGGGCCTACGACGCTGATCAGAATCTGGAAATTCGCAAGAGCGTGATTAACGGACTCTCGCGCCGTAAGAGCGAGCGCGCGGGAAAGAAACTAATGGATATTGCGCAAAGCTCCGACAATGTCGAACTGCGCAAGTACGCGATCAATGCCATCGCTCGGCGCAGTGGCGACCAGGCGGTTGATGTCATTCTGCGTCTCTATGATGGCGAGAAGAATGAGGAGTTGAAGGACCAGATGATCAACTCACTTTGTGGCTCAAACGATCCGCGCGTCGTACACAAATTGATCGAAATTGCCAGAAATCCGGCCTCGCCGATCGAGCGTCGCAAGCGAGCCATCGGCTGTCTCAGCCGCAGCAAGGATCCCGAAGTGCTGAAGTTCCTCGAGGACCTCTTGAAACAATAAGGAGGTCCGGCAAGCTTTAGCTTGTCGCTACGGAGGTTGAAGCCTCCTGAACAGTTAGAGAACGAAATCTCGCTTTACATAATAGGCCTCAGCAAGCGGAGCACTATCGTGAATCAGCTCAAAAGAATCGTCTCAGTCATCACAATCGCTCTGATGATAGTCCCTTGCGCTTCAGCGCAGACGAAGAATTTCACGCCGGTCGATGGTGCGAGTCTTAAAGCGAAAATCGATAACGCCGTTACCCAGGGCCGTGCCGGCGCTCAAGGGGGCCGGTTCTGGGTCGGCTATCAGTTCGAAGCGCGACCTGGTGTCGCCATCGATTTTGAAGTAGTCGACAGCAACGGCGGCGTTTAC
This sequence comes from Blastocatellia bacterium, assembly GCA_033858155.1. Classification (GTDB taxonomy): domain Bacteria; phylum Acidobacteriota; class Blastocatellia; order Pyrinomonadales; family Pyrinomonadaceae; genus UBA11740. The sequence continues at coordinate 37,999 of JAWVCT010000056.1, read as the reverse complement.
TTTTCAATGGACGGAACGTCGATGAGTTTCGATTCCAGATACGAGACTCGAGAGCTGGGTTTGTTTCTGCTCTTTGACACGCAACGCGATCAGTTTACTCGCGCGGAGGTTTACAACTTGCGCCGCGTGCACGAGTTCAGCGGTTATCCGGTTTATTGGGCGGGCCGTGCCGGCAACGAAGAGAGTCTGAATTATCTGAAGTCGTTTATCGACTCAAGCGCCCCGGAGCTCAACCGGCTCGCCGATCGCGCAACGTTCGCGATCGCCCTGCATGACGATGCGCGGGTCGAGTCCATCCTTACCGAACTGATTCGCCGACCCGTCTCAGCACCGATCCGTTCCCGGGCGATCTACTGGTTGGGTTACACGCCCGAAAGCACTTCAAAAAATAATCTGCTCGCCGAAATCGTGCGCAACAACCAGGGGGCCAGCGAACCGCGCCAACAGGCGATGGCCGCGCTGGGCCTGAGCCGCGCCGCCGCAGTCCTGCCCTTGCTCGAGAATCTCTTCGAGACGATGACCGCACGCGAACTGAAGCGTCGCGCGTTGGGTGGAATCGCCCGCAACGACAACCGCGATGCCGCGGCCGTTTACTTGATCCGCGTGGCCGAGACTGAGAAAGAACTCGAATTGCGCAAGAGCGCCATCTCGAGTTTGGGCCGGATCGCGGGAGAGAAGAGTTTGAGCGCGTTGACCAACACGCTCGACTCTGATCCCGAAACCGAAATCCAGAAGCAGGCCGTGATCGCGATTGGCCGTCGCCCAAAGGACGAGGCCATTCCGATTCTAATCCGCACCGCGCGCAGTCATCCGAAAATGCAGGTGCGCAAGACTGCGATTCAAATGCTCGGCCAAACGGGCGATGAACGAGCGATGGTATTTTTCAAAGAACTGCTCGGCAAGTAAATCAAGTGACACAGACTTCGGTCTGTGATTTCGGCGAGTCAACTAACGGTATTTGCAGCGACCAAAACCAGGGAGGTCTCCGATGAGCAGTGCGTCAATTTGGAGAGGTGAAGTACTGGCGTCAACTCTTTCATCAGCGAAGGCGGGACAGGGTTCGACCCTCTTACGCGAGGCAGCGATTGAGAATCGGTTGGCGGGGCTCAGGGAAGTGGCTTTGACGCTTCTGGAGGCAGTGGATTCACTGCGCGGTTCTCAACCGTCACGCGACCAGAGCTTAAGACTTCAGGATGAAGTGCAAAGGTTTGAGAGTGATCTGATTCGCACTGCTTTGGAAAGAACGGGAGGCAATCAGGCACGCGCTGCTCGTTTGCTGGGCGTCAAGCACACTACCCTGAATGCAAAGATCAAACGTTACCAGATTCAGTGCGATGGTCATGCGAATGAAGGCGCCAAGGCTGTCGGCGACCGTCTCATTAGCACCGTCGCTTTAGCGCGGTGACTTCAGTGCCCATAGAAATGGGGAAACCGTCTAAAACGGTTTCCATAACGAACACAACCACTAATCAACGTGCTAGAGCCGCGGTGCTAATGAGAAGGGCCGCCAGGAATTCAAACTACTCCAATACTGAAGGTTTGAAGCGAACGCAAAATCATGGAAGTTTATCCGAGATTTTAGATCAATTAACACTAAGACCTTTCGAAACGTCTTAATTGCGGAACCCATCGCTGTCAGCTTCGTGAATACCAAGAAGCGAAACCGGAGCGTTTCCTTGTTGTAAGAGAAACCTGTCACTGCCTTACAAGGACTGGCTTCATGAAAAGCGTACTTCTCTTTCTAATCATGCTGGTGGGTTCGATTGCGGCTTTCGCTCAGCCGACACCTTCGCCCAGCGCTACGCCAGCCAGCTCTCCCAAGCAAAACCCATCCGCGGCGAAGCCCGGTCTTGTTTTGCCGCCAGAAAAAGCCCAACCAGTGCGCATGCCTAAATTTGATAAGGCTCCGGTGATCGACGGCAAGCTGGATGATGAAATTTGGAAACAAGCAGCCGTGTTGAAGGATTTCCATCAAGTCCAGCCCGGTGACAACATCGCTCCGTCCAAGCCCACCGAGGTATTGCTCGGTTATGACTCGAGGTTTCTTTACATAGCGTTTCATTGCTATGACGAGCCGGACAAAGTGCGAGCCAACATAGCGAAACGCGACAACATTTTCGACGATGATTACGTCGGCATCCTTTTCGATACCTTCAACGATCATCGCAAAGCTTACGAGTTTGATTTCAACCCGCTCGGCGTGCAGGCCGACGGCGTCTGGACCGATGGCCAGAATGAAGACTTCAACCCGGACATCGTCATGGAATCGAAGGGCTTGATTACTTCCGATGGCTGGACGGTTGAGGTCGCCATTCCGTTCAAGTCGCTTCGCTATGTCGCCGGCAAGGACAAGCTATGGGGCGCGCATTTCTGGCGGCGCATTAAGCGATTCAATAACGAACTGGATACGTGGATGCCGCTGAACCGCGACATCTCGAGTTGGCTGGCACAGGAGGGCCGCCTGTCGGGTCTCGAAGGAATTTCAACTGAGCGAACGCTGGAATTGATTCCGAGTCTCACACTTTCTGAGACTGGAAAGCGAAAAGGTACTTTGAGCGGCGCCCAGTTGGCCAGCGGAATACTCGATCCTGGAAGACTGGTGAATGAACCAATCAAGTTCGATCCGGGCCTCACCGGCAAATACACCATTACGCCGAACGTTACCCTGGACTTTGCTATCAATCCCGATTTTGCCCAGGTCGAATCGGATCAGTTGGTAGTTACGGCCAACCAGCGGTTTCCAATTTTCTTTGCTGAGAAGCGTCCCTTCTTTCTTGAAGGCATCGACATCTTTCAAACTCAGATCGCAGCGGTGCATACGCGGACCATCATCGATCCTGATTTCGCGGTGAAGCTGACGGGCAAAGTCGATCGCAATACTTTCGGCTTGCTGCTGGCATCGGATAACGGTCCGGGAAATTTCAGTCCGGAGGAACGCCTCACCGCGAACCCCCGGTTCGTCGGTAAGAATGCCTCAATCGGTATCCTCCGGCTCAAGCGCGATATCGGGAAGAAAGATTCCTTCATCGGGCTCCTGGCCACCTACAATCGATTTGTGGATCGATACAACGAGTTGGGCGGCTTTGATACCCGTCTGCGGGTCGACAAGCAAACAACTTTCACCGCGCAGGCGCTGGTCACGCGGACCCGTCGTCCCTTCTTCTATCCGGATGAGGGGAAGACGTTCGACCGTAAAGAAAATGGATTTATCTACGCGATGGATTACAACAAGAGCGGCCGCCATTTCGGCTATGAGCTTTCCGCCGTGGGCCGCACCCTTTATTACCGCGCGGACGTTGGCTTTAACCGGCGAGCGAACACCAACAACCTCAACGGTTTTTTCCGCTACAACTCAGAGCCAAAGCCCAAGGCAAGACTAATCTCCTGGCGAGTCTACAACGACATCTCAACCAATTTTGACTGGCAGGGTCGGTCTCAGGTTTTCAACGACGAATCGCAGCTTCAGTTCAATCTGAGGCGCCAGACTTATGTTGGCGTAGGTTTCGACAAAGGTTACGAGAGGGTCTTTGAACGTGAGTTCGGGGCCACCCGCAAGCCCGGATCAAATTGCGCGTTGACCAATACCTGCACGTTCTGGGGGGCCGACGAAGAACGCTCGGCTTACAACAAGGGCCTGTATATGTTCGCCGGTTCCACGCCGATGAAGCAAGTTGATTTCAACATGTTCGTGAATCGCGTGGCGGGTAGTCTCGATTTCGATTTCGGCGGCGGCCAGCGTTATCCGCGTGTAAGCATTCCCGCGGTGGCCGCGCGCAACGCTCAGGCTGCGGGACTCTGCAATGGATCAACTCCTCCGCCAGTGTGCTTCGCGCCGCAGGACCCGGGTCCCGGTGGTTTCCTGCACTTCGATGCCACGGTGAACTACCGGCCATCGACGCCCTTGAATCTTAGTCTGAGCTTCACGAAGGAGAGACTCAGACGGTATGACACGGGGCTGCTCGCTTTTGACGAGAATATTGTCTCGCTGCGCAGCACCTATCAATTCACGAGGTTTATCTTTGCCCGCGGACGCATCGACTATGACTCTCTAGCGTCGAACGTCAAGGGCCAATTCCTTTTTGGCTGGACACCCAATCCCGGGACCGCTTTATACATCGGGTACAACGACGATCTGAATCGCAATGGCTTCAATCCTTTCAGTGGCCAGTTAGAGCCCGGGTTCCGCCGCAATGGCCGGACGTTCTTCATCAAGATGTCATACCTGTTCCGCAAGAGCTTTGGTTAGACCGCGGAGCAGGTTTGGAGAAGCGTGCGGCAAGCTTTGGGAAGAGCCGATTGAGTCGGAGGTTCTAAGGACCCCGTCTACCGCGAAGCGGTATTGCCGGAGAGGGTGGACGTGTGTCGGGTCCTCGCTCTACAACCCTCTTTCACCAGCGCCACTCCCTCAGGGAAACCACGATCAATCTAAACAAATCAGTTCTCTGTCGCGCAAAAATGGAACAAGCGGGTGGGCAGCGTCGTCTAATATTCTCTGCATCAAACGCGCGACGCTGTAACTCTCATGCGTTGACTCATTGAACGGTCTATTTAAGGACAAACGGCTGCCGAAGGTATCGCGATGACCCTGACGCAACTCCTCTGGCTGACATGCGCACTCGCCGCCTTTTCTACGCCTGTATGCGCCCAAGCCAATTCCCCTTCGCCGTCTCCGACACCGAACTCTAAATCGAATAACTCCGCCGCTACGGCGAAACGGGCGGTCATCCCTCCGGAGAAAGCGAAACCGATCGTCATTCCCCGTTTCGATAAGCCACCCGTGATCGACGGCAAGCTGGACGATGAAGTCTGGAAACAGGCGGTGGTGCTCAAGGACTTTCTGCAAGTCAGTCCCGGCGACAACATCGCGCCATCAAAACCCACCGAGATGATGATGGGCTATGACTCGAAGACCTTCTACATGGCTTTTCATTGTTATGACGAGCCGGACAAAATTCGCGCGACGGTCGCCAAGCGCGATGAAGTTTTTGGCGAGGACAACGTGCGCGTCTTCCTCGATACCTTCAATGATCAACGCCGCGCTTATGTTGTTGGCTTTAATCCGCTGGGAGTGCAGCAGGATGGAATTCAGACCGAGGGTTCGGGAACTGACTTCAGCGTCGACATCGTGATGGAGTCAAAGGGCATGATCACGTCCGACGGCTGGACGCTTGAAGTCGCCATTCCTTTTAAGTCGCTCAGGTATGAAGCGGGCAAGGGCAAGCAATGGGGCATTCATGTCTGGCGCAACATCGATCGGTTCAATGACGAGATCGATTCGTGGATGCCACTCTCGCGTGACATCTCTTCGCAGTTGAGCCAGGAAGGACACCTGACTGGATTGGAAGGCATCTCGACTGAGCGCACCCTGGAAATCATTCCCAGTGTCACGCTCTCCGAAACCGGCAAACGCGTGAACGCACTTTCGCTGGGCCAACTGGCGGCGAATCCGGCTCTGCTCGATCCCGGAAGAATTCTGAACCAGCCGATCAAGGCCGACCTCGGCCTTACGGCCAAATATGGATTGACGCCGACGGTCACGCTCGATCTGGCCATCAATCCGGACTTTGCCCAGGTCGAAGCCGACCAGACCGTGGTTACTGCCAATCAACGTTTCCCAATTTTCTTTGAAGAGAAGCGACCATTCTTTCTCGAAGGCATCGATATTTTCAAGACGCCGATCCAGGCGGTGCACACCCGGGCCATCGTCGATCCGGATCTGGCAGTCAAGCTTTCAGGCAAGCGCGGCAGAAACACCTTTGGTCTATTGCTGGCCAGCGACAACGCGCCCGGCAATTTCACCGAAGAAGAGAGAAAGGACGCGAATGCACTGCCGGCCATCGCCAGGTTCCTCGACAAGAACGCCTATATCGGTATCCTCCGGCTCAAGCGCGACATCGGAAAAGAATCCAGCATTGGGCTTCTGATGACCAGCTACAATTTTATCGAGAAGCACAATCAACTGGGCGGCATCGACGGGCGATTCAAGATTAGCAAGCAAAAGACTCTGGGCTTCCAGGTGCTCGGGACGATCTCACGCCGTTGCTTTTCTGAACCCGCGCTGGACACCCACCGGCCCGGACCCTCCGACGGATGTTTTGTTGGTTATGATCCGACGGCGACGGATAGCTTCCGGCCCGGCGAAACCCGCAACTATTATCGAACCGGCAAGGGCCTGGCGTACAACTTTAGCTACACTCGCGATGGCCGGCACTTTTATTACGGCTTGAACGGCAACGGCCAAACGCAGGACTATCGTGCGGACGTCGGCTTCACCAGAAGACTCAATACAAACTTCGAAGGTGTTTATGCCGGATACCAATCTGAGCAAAAGCCCAAAGCCAAACTGATTTCGTGGAATCTGAACAACAACGCAGGCGTCAACTTTAATTGGCAGGGCCTTAGTCAAAATCTGTACGAAGAGACAAGCGTCAATTTCAACTTCCAACACAACACCTACCTGGGCGTTGGAGCCACAGTCGGATACGAGCGACTGTTCGAAGAAGAGTTTGGGCTGAAACGAACAGCCACGCACGGCGGGGCGTTCTTTGGCAGTCCGGAACGTTCGACCAAACAGTTCAGTCCTTATCTATATGGCAGTACCCGGGCGAGCAAGAAATACGCTTTCAACTTCTTTCTCGCCCGCGGCCAGAATGGTTTTGATTTTGATTTTGGGGCGGGACCAAAATATCCGCGAGTGAGTCCGGCCGCACTCGTCGATCCGTCGGCTCCGCTCGATCCCGGGCCCGGTACATACCTGGATATAGAGCTGGGTGGGGAATACAAGCCGACGAACGAACTCGCGATGTCGTTGAGTTATTCCAAGAATCGGTTGACCCGAAACGACACCCGCCGGCTGGCTTTCGAGGACGACATTTATTCGTTTCGATCGACTTATCAGTTCACGCGTTTTCTTTTTCTGCGGGCGCGTGTTGACTATGACACGCTGGCGTCAAATGTTCGTGGACAGTTCCTGTTTGGTTGGACGCCAAACCCGGGCACTGCTTTTTATCTAGGATACAACGATGACCTCACCCGCAACGGCTTCAGTCCTTTTACGGGCCAACTCGAGCCGGGTTTTCGCCGCAACGGCCGCACCTTCTTCATCAAAATGTCCTACCTCTTCCGGCGCAGCTTTGGGAAATAGATCGGCCGCAAGCAACTTTTATTGGATTGACTGATAGGCGGATCGCGGACATCCTGTCCGCCAGCGGGCGCAGCCCGCTCGGATTAGAAGAACAACCACCTTGCGATAGGTCAGGATGTGCCGCCCTTCATAATGACTAGATCCCACGCCAGAGAGCTCCGGTTGGCACAGTCGCGGTTACTTGCCTCACTTCGACGGTGGCTCGATCCCACAGTCAGTTACCTTTCGCCTCTTCGATTCTCTGCCGAAAGCAGTTTTGGAAGAATGGTCTCAGGAACTCAAACTATACTCATCGGAGCCAACAGATATTGAAGTGCGAAGGCGCATCGCACGCTATCTAGATCAGGGGCATGGTAGTTGTTACCTTAGAGATCCTCGCGTGGCAACGATCATCCAAGATGCAATACTATTTTTCGACAAAGAAAGATATCTCTTGTCGGCATGGGTCGTAATGCCCAACTATGTTCACCTGGTCACCACACCGCTCCCCGGCAAGCCGCTTGCTAGAATCATGCAATCACTGAAGTCATTTACGGCAAACGAGGCTAACAAGCTTTTAGAACGAAAGGGGACATTTTGGATGCCGGACTACTTTGATCGCTACATTCGGAATGAACGTCACTTTATCGCGGCAATTGCCTATGTCGAAAACAATCCGGTGAAAGCTGAGCTGTGCCACAGACCTGAAGAATGGAAATTCAGTAGCGCCTGGTTGCGAGCGCACGGAGAGTGGTAGTGAAAAGCTATTCGCGCTGCGCGCTCAGGCGGACAGGATGTCCGGGATCCGAATCCGGGCAGCCGGCGCGCTGGTAACCGAATTCAGTTCCACATCGTCTTACATGCTAGACTGTCCTTAGACTTACCCGAATAAAATACCTGAACATGTTTTCGCACTCGATCAGAAACTGGACCCGGGCTATTGCCCCCGCTTTGCTTTCACTAACGGCGCTATTGGCGCTCGGCTCCTCTGCGTGCAAGAGCGATTACCCCAGTTCTGGAAAGGCCGCCAGCCCCGACAACAAGGCCCAGCCGCGCCAGGTCAAGACCGTGAAAGTAGCCGAAATGCCGATCGGTCAAACCGTCACGGTGAATGGCACGCTGGCGGCCTACGATCATACGACCGCGGGCATTAAGGTACCCGGGCGGCTGCAAACGATCTCAGTCGATCTCGGCAGCGTCGTTCACAAGGGACAAATAATCGCCCAGGTTGAGCAGCAGGATTACAAATTGCGCGTGCAGCAAGCTGAAGCGTCCATGGCCCAGGCGCGCGCGCGGCTCGGCCTGTCGCCCGATGGCGCCGACGATCGTGTAACCGCTGAAGAGACCGGCACCGTCAGGCAGGCGAAGGCCGTCCTCGAAGACGCGAAATTGAAACGCGATCGCGCCACCAAGCTGGTCCAGCAGGGCGTGATTCCGCATGCGGAGTTCGACACGGTAGATTCAGAATACAAGGTTGCTTTAAGCCGCTATCAGGACGGCCTCGAAGAAATTCGAAATCGCCAGGGCTTGCTCGCCCAGAGGCGTTCCGAACTGGCGCTGGCCAAACAACAGCTTGCCGACACCATCGTGTACGCGCCGATGGAAGGCGTCGTCCAGGAGAAGAAGGCGAGCATCGGCGAATACCTGGCCGCGGGCGCGCCGGTCGTCGACATAGTGCGCATCGATCCCTTGCGATTGCAGGTCAACGTTCCGGAGCGCGAATCGCAGAGCATCCGCAGCGGTCAAAGCGTGCGCGTCACGGTTGAAGGCGATCCACAGTCTTATCTTGGTTACGTGAAGCGCCTGAGCCCGACGATCAGCGAACAGAACCGGGTGCTCGCCGTCGAAGCCGACGTGCGCAACAACGGCCGTCTGCGTCCGGGCGCGTTTGTGCGCGCCGAAATAGTTACGGATCAGACCAGCACGGCAGTCACCGTTCCGATCGGCTCGGTGGTGACCTTCGCCGGGATCGACAAAGTCATCCTGGTTGAAAACGGCAAGGCCGTCGAGAAACCAGTCACGACCGGCCGGCGCGGCCCCGACTGGATCGAAATCAAAGCAGGCGTCAATGTTGGTCAAAGCGTGATCGTCGATCCGGGGAATTTACAGTCGGGACAGCCCGTAGTGGAATTTTAGATTTTGGAGTGCGGCGGCAAGCGCAGCGCGACGCCGCTTTGGATGGTTTGGAATTCCGCCTTTAGGCGGTCCCAATTCTGATCATGAGTAGGCCTAAAGCCGGAACTCCAAACCAAAGCGCCGTCGCCGCTTCGCTCTGCCGGCGCACTCCATAAATACTTCTCGTGCAAAAGCTCGCTGAAATTTGTATTCGCCGTCCCGTCTTCGCCGCGATGATCGTCTTGTCGCTGGTCGTGGTCGGATCGGCCAGTTATTTCAAGCTCGGCGTCGATCGCTTTCCCTCAGTAGATCTGCCCACCGTCAGCGTGCGCACAAACCTGCCCGGCGCCTCTCCGGAAGAGATGGAGACGCTCGTCTCGCAACGCATCGAAGAAGTCGTCAACACCGTGGACGGCATCGATAACCTGCGTTCAGTGTCCGTGCAGGGGAACTCGATTGTACTCGCAACCTTCAATTTGAATCGTGATATCGACACAGCGGCGCAGGACGTACGCGATCGCGTCAGCACAGTCGTGCGCGACCTGCCGCCCGACGCCAAGCCGCCAGTAGTTGCCAAGTTCAATAACGACAGCACGCCGGTCGTCACGGTTGCGCTTTCCGGTCAACGGTCCATTCGCGAACTCACCGAATACGCCGACAAGATCGTGCGCGTTCAGCTCGAGCGCGCCGGTGGAGTCGGCGCCGTCAATGTGGTAGGCGGACTCGATCGCGCGATCAATATCTGGATCGATGCCGAGCGTCTGGCTGCTTACAAGCTGCCAATCAGTCAGGTTCACGACGCTTTGCAGCGCCAGAATGCAGACGTTCCCGGTGGCAATGTCGAGACGGGCAAGCGCGAACTCGTCCTGCGCACGCTGGGTCGCTACACAGATCCGCGGGAGATGGAAGATTTGGTGGTCGCGAACATCAACGGCTCGCCGGTCAGGATTCGCGATATCGGCCGGGTCGAGGATGGAACGAAAGAGCAGCGTTCAATAGCGCGTCTGAATGGCGTGCCTACAGTTACGCTGGAAGTTCAGCGGCAATCGGGCGCGAACACAGTCGAAGTCATTCACAACGTCAAGGCCCAATTAGATCGCGTGGCCGCGCAGTTACCGGCCGACGTGAAGATGGAAGTCATTCGCGACCAGGAGCGATACATCGGCGCGGCGCTGCACGAAATCACGCGTCACCTGGTGCTGGGCAGCATCCTGGCCAGTCTGGTCGTCCTGCTGTTCATGCGTTCCTGGCGATCGACCCTGATCGCGGCCGTAGCCATTCCCTGTTCCGTAATTTCGACTTTCGGAATGATGCGCGCGTTGAATTTCACGCTCAACGGCGTGACGATGCTGGCCCTCGTCTTGATGGTCGGCGTCGTGATCGATGACGCGATCGTAGTCCTCGAGAACATCTTTCGCTTTGTTGAAGAGAAGCGGATCACGCCCATGCGCGCCGCCAAGGAAGCTACTGCAGACATCGGCCTGGCGGTGATGGCGACGACGTTTTCCCTCGTCGTAATCTTTCTTCCCGTCTCGTTCATGTCGTCGATCTCGGGACGCTTTCTGTTTCAGTTCGGCATTACCGCGGCGGTAGCGGTTTTGGTATCGCTGCTGGTCTCGTTTACCTTGACGCCGATGATGAGCGCGCGCCTGCTGCGCGCCAAAGACGCCGCTGCCGGCCACGCAACCGAGCCTGGCCATCATCACGATACGCTGACTGCGGCTTCGTCGCGACGCGGCTTCTATTCTTTCATCGATCGTTCCTACACCTGGCTGTTGCGGCTCTCGATGCGGCATCGCGCCATCGTTGCCGTGATTGCCATTGCGGTAGCCCTCTCGAGTGTCCCTCTCTATCGCGTCGTCAAACAGGAATACATTCCCACCGATGTCGACGAAGCCGAGTTCGACGTCAACGTCAACGCCCCAGAGGGCACCAACATCGACGCGATGAATGCCACGATGCAGTCGATCGAAAACGATTTGATCTCGACTCCGGGCGTGCGTTTGATTCTTTCTTCGTCCGGCGGTTCGTTCCTGGGCGCCGTCAACCAGGCCGGGGTTTACGTCCGCATCGCACCGCATGACGAGCGCGTCTTTTCTTTGACGAAGCTTTGGGAATCGATCAAAGCCGGGCATCCGTTGGCGGCATGGCGGGGGAATTACACGCAGCGCGACGTGATGCAGGAAGTCCGGCGGCGCATGCAAAAGTATGCCCCGATGCGTTTTGCAGTGCGCAACGCACCGAGCTTTAACATCGGCGGCGGCAACACCGATATCGACTTTGTCTTTCGCGGCCCGGAGCTGTCACAGCTCGCCAAATATGCCGATGCTTTGCGAGAAAAGACTAAAGAAATTGGCGGTATCGTCGACGCAGACACGACTTTGAAGCTGGATAAGCCGGAACTGCGCGTGCACATCAACCGTGATCGCGCGGCCGATTTGGGGGTCGACACTTCAGACATTTCCACTGCGCTGCGCCTGATGGTCGGCGGCGACGATCAAGTCTCGCGTTTCCGCGATCCTTCAGTTAACGAGGACTACGACGTGCAGCTCCGACTGACTGAACAGGATCGCAAAGATACCGCCACCATCTCTCGGCTCTATGTGCCTTCATCGCGCGGTGGACAGGTGCGGCTGGACAGTTTGGTGGACATCAAGGAGGACTTCAGTCCTTCGCGCATCGATCGCCTCGATCGACAAAGACAAGCATCAATGCGCGCCGGCGTGGCACCCGGTTATGCGCTGGCAGATCGGCTGGACGCTTTGCGCAAGACCGCTGCGGCGATGAATCTGCCGGCGGCTTATTCGACTACCATCGCCGGCCGTGGGCGCGAACTCGAAAAAACGTTTGTCGAATTCTTGTGGGCGTTTCTGCTCTCGATCATTTTCATGTATATGATTCTGGCGTCACAGTTCGAGAGCACCATTCATCCTTTGACAATTCTGCTTAGTTTGCCGCTCTCAATACCCTTCGCCTTACTTTCGTTATGGTTGTTGAGCGACACGCTGAATCTTTATTCGGCGCTGGGAATCCTGGTGCTGTTCGGCGTGGTCAAGAAGAACGCGATCCTGCAGATCGATCACATGAATAGTTTGCGCTCGCTCGGGATGGAACGAGAGGCGGCCATCATTCAAGGAAATCGCGATCGGCTGCGGCCTATTCTGATGACGACCCTGGCCCTGATTGCCGGCATGGCGCCGCTGGCCCTCGGCACTGGTCCCGGAGCGGAAGAGCGGCGCTCGATAGCCATCGTCGTCATTGGCGGACAGTCCTTGTCGCTGTTGCTGACTCTGGTCGCCACTCCGGTCGTGTATTCGCTGCTTGATGACTTGAGTTCGACCGCGCGCTGGCGACGTTTGGCCCGGGCCACAGGCAGGTTCACAGCGCCCGTCACCGGCATCGTGCGCAAGTTGGCGCCGACCCGCCGCGGTGCGGACGAATCGATAGAGAATGAATCCCTTGAAGATTCCCCATCCGCGCCCGTTCCCGAGAGATCGCCGTCGCCGTCGCCGACTGAGAAGAAGATGCCGTTGCCGGCCGGCGGCGGCGAGTAGTTTCCCTGTCCAGGAATCCGAGGTGGTAAAGCTGGTCGGACGTTAAGGTCGCCGGAACGATCCACGAAACCACACGAACGTACCCAATAACTTGACGCCTCACAAACCAGCATGCTAGGTTGCGGGTCTGCCTAAAACTTGATGAGTTTTGATCCTTTGCCAGAAAGCAGAGCACGCGATTGAACGCGCCCGCACTAGAACTGAAACGCACGCCGCTCAATAGCGCGCACCGTCGTCTGGGCGGGCGCATGGTTGAATTTGGCGGGTGGGACATGCCGGTCCAGTATGCCGCCGGGACCATGACTGAACACTTGCGCACGCGCACGCACGCAGGCCTGTTTGACGTCTCGCACATGGGCGAGATCGATGTGCGCGGTCCTGACGCAATTCCTTTCATTAATCGAGTGACTTCGAACGACGTTACGAAACTGGTTGATGGACAGGCGCAATACTCTGCGCTGACTACTCCCGAAGGAACTGTGATCGACGACCTCCTCGTCTATCGCTTTGCCGAAGATCATCTGCTGCTGGTGGTAAATGCCGGGACCACTGATAAGGATTGGGACTGGATCAAGTCACATCATGGCGATGAGAAAGTCGAACTGCAAAATGTGAGTGCCGACTATTGTCAGATTGCTGTTCAAGGTCCGGACGCGCTGACAATCCTGCAAACCTTGACCGCCGCGCCGCTCAACGAGATTAAGTATTATCACTTTCGCGAAGGCGAAGTTGACGGCGTGCCGGCGATTATCTCGCGCACGGGCTACACCGGCGAAGACGGTTTTGAAATTTACGCAGCCGCCGACAAAGCCGAGCAAATCTGGGACAAGCTGCTCGAGGCCGGAAACTTTGGCGCGGATGACGGCGTGCTCCCGTGTGGGCTGGCCGCGCGCAACACGCTGAGGCTGGAAGCGGGCATGTGTCTCTATGGGCATGAAATCGACGAGACGACGACGCTGCTAGAAGCCAACCTCGGCTGGATTTGTAAACTCAATAAAGGTGACTTTGTCGGACGCGATCGGTTGGCGCAGCAGAAAGAAGAAGGCGTCGAGCGCAAGCTCGTCGGCTTTGAAGTTACCGATCGCGGAATAGCTCGTGATGGCCAGGATGTTTTGATCGGCGGCCGGCGTGTGGGCCAGGTCACTTCCGGGAGTCCCGCGCCTTTCTTAAAAAAGAACATTGGGATGACTTACGTTCCGGCGGAGTCGGCCGAAGAAGGTGGGACAATTGAAGTCCACGTGCGCGGCCGGCTGGTCGCGGCCCAAATTGTGCCGCTGCCATTCTATAAGCGGCCAAAGAGATGATTTCTTTGCGCCTTCAGTATTGTTTTTGCGCCTTTGCGCGAAGCCAAAGTCGCACTAAACAATTTCACGCAAAGGCGCAAAGAGAAATCGAAAGGCGCAAAGCCGGATTAGGGCGTGGTTGATTGGACGCGTTCGGAACCTATAGGTTATAAACAACGAGCGAACTCGCAAAAAGCAATCTGAAAAACTGAAACTTTTTTAGGAGCAAAATGGCAAACGTTCCAGAGAATCTTCACTACAGCAAAGATCACGAATGGGTGCGTGTCGAAGGCGACACCGCTGTTGTCGGGATCACCGATCACGCGCAGGACCAGCTCGGAGATGTGGTTTATGTCGAGCTGCCGAAACCCAACGAAGAATTCGCCGCTCACGAATCATTCGGCTCAGTCGAATCGGTCAAGGCCGTCTCGGAAATTTTCACGCCAATCTCTGGCAAAGTTACTGAAGTCAACGAATCGCTTAATGACGAGCCCGAGAAAGTGAACCAGGATCCCTACGGCGAAGGTTGGATGATCAAGATCAAAATGAGCAGCCGCGGCGAGGTCGACAGCCTGTTGACTGCCGCCGAATACGAAGACTTTACGAAAGCAGAGAGTGAATAGCATTGCGTTACATTCCCAACTCGCCCGGCGAACGCGCCGAGATGTTGCAACAACTCGGCGCCGCTTCGATTGAAACTCTTTTCGAATCAATTCCCGAAGATTTACGCCTGCGCCGGAACCTGAACGTGCCCGCGGCGATGTCTGAGATCGAGTTGCTGAAAGCGTTCGATGAAATGGGCGCGCGCAATCAGGCCGCCGGCCGGATCAGCTTTCTGGGCGGCGGCGCCTACTCGCATTACGTGCCCACGATCGTCGACCATTTGATTTCGCGCTCAGAGTTTTTCACCGCTTACACGCCTTACCAGCCGGAGATTTCCCAGGGCACGCTGCAATCGATTTTCGAGTTTCAAACTCTGGTGTGCCAGTTGACAGGCATGGACATCGCGAATGCCTCGATGTATGACGGCTCAACCGCAATGGCCGAAGCCGTGCTGATGGCTGAGCGCGTGACTAAGCGTTCAAAGGTGGTCGCGTCGGCAGCTATCCATCCGCATTATTTGGAAGTTGCGCAAACATACGTGCAGCATGCGGGAATCGAACTACAGCCTTCGCTCTACTGCACGGACACCGGCACCACTTTGCCGGAAAGTCTGGAGGCGGTGGACGAGCAGACTGCCGCGGTCGTAGTGCAGTCGCCAAACTTTTTTGGGTGCATCGAAGATCTTCAAGCGCTGAGCGAGAAAGCCCATGCGAAGGGCGCGCTGTTGATTGTCGTCGTCACCGAAGCAATGTCGCTCGGGTTGTTGCGTTCACCGGGAGCGTGCGGCGCGGATATTGTAGTGGCCGAAGGGCAATCCTTCGGAGTGCCGCTTTCATTCGGCGGACCGTACGTTGGGTTGTTTGCGATCCGCGAAAAGTATGCCCGACAGATTCCCGGCCGCCTGGTTGGCGAAGCATATGACAAGCAGGGACGTCGGGGTTTTGTATTAACGTTAGCAACGCGCGAGCAACACATCCGCCGCGAGAAAGCCACGTCAAACATCTGCACGAACGAAGGCCTGATCGCGCTGGCGTCTACGATCTATCTGGAGACGATGGGCCGGCGCGGAGTGCAGGAGGCCGCGCGCCAATGCGCACAGAAAGCACATTACGCCGCGCGCGCGATTGCCACCGTGGAAGGTTTTTCCCTTCCCTTCTCTGGTTCGTTCTTTAACGAGTTTGTGGTGCGCTCACCCTCGCCGGCATCGCCGCTGCTCGATAAATTGGCGCGCGAAAAAGGGATCGACGGCGGGATTGCTCTATCGCGTTTCGACTCGAGCCGACCCAACGATTTTCTGGTCTGCGTGACTGAGACGAATACCCGCGCCCAGATCGATGCGCTGGTCGCAGGACTCGCCTGATCTTTCGAAAAGCTAGTCGATGAAAGTTTATTCACCACAGAGGCACAGAGTTCCACAGAGGCACAGAGTTCCACAGAGGTTCACAGAGAAGAACTCCGTGGTTCTCTGTGTGATCTCTATGCCTCTGTGGTGATTCTTCGCTTACATGAATTCAACAAACATAACCAAAGTAACCACGCACATCAGTCATAACGAGTCGCTGATCTTCGAACGATCGCAGCCGGGCCGGGCTGGCTTTAGTCTGCCCCCGCTCGACGTTGATGAGACAGCCCTCGACGAAATTATTCCGGCCCAATTTCAGCGCGAAGACGATCTCGCCGGCATGCCTGAGGTTACTGAAGTCGACGTCGTGCGGCACTTCACGCGCATGTCGACCTGGAATTATTCGATCGATCTGGGAATGTATCCGCTCGGGTCGTGCACGATGAAGTACAACTCGCGTCTGAACGAGAAGGTTGCGCGCATCGCCGGCTTTGCCAATCTGCATCCACTGGCTGCTGAAGGCGAAGCCCAGGGTGCGCTGCAAGTCGTCTACGAACTCCAGCAGCACCTGGCCGAGATCACCGGCCTGCCCGGCATTTCTCTGCAGCCCGCCGCGGGTGCGCATGGTGAGATGACCGGCGTCATGATCATTCGCGCATTCATCGATGCGCGTGATGGCAAGGACAAGTCGGCGCAGCGACGCACGATGCTGATCCCCGATTCCGCACACGGAACGAATCCCGCTTCGGCGCACCTTTCAGGTTTCGCAGTCAAGACGATTCGCTCAACCCCGGAGGGTTTGACTGATCTCGAACACTTGCGCGAGCTTTGCGCGCACGGCGATGTGGCGGGTCTGATGTTGACTAATCCCAACACCCTCGGGCTATTCGAACGAAACATTCAGCAAATCTGCCGCATCGTGCATGACGCCGGCGGTTTGGTTTACATGGACGGCGCCAACATGAATGCGCTGGTCGGCGTCGCGCGACCCGGCGACATGGGCGTCGACGTCATACATTTGAACCTGCATAAGACTTTCTCGACACCGCACGGCGGCGGTGGACCCGGCTCCGGTCCGTGCTGTTGCACCAAAGAGCTCGAACCATTCCTGCCGGTGCCGCGAATTGTCAGGACCCGGAGCGGTGGCGACGGGGTAGACTCGCCAGTCTTTAGCCTTGATTCGAACTACCCGCAATCGATCGGCCGCGTCAAAGCCTTCCTCGGTAACTATGGAATGATGCTGCGGGCGCTGTCCTACATTCTCACGCACGGCTACGACGGTCTGCGCGAAGCCACCGAGGCCGCGGTGCTGAACGCGCGCTACATCGCGCACGGCTTGCTGCCGGACTACGAAAAGCCTTTCGACGCGCCGCCGATGCACGAGGTCGTCTTCACCGACAAACGCCAGGCGCGCAAGGGCGTACACACGCTCGACATTGCCAAACGCCTGATCGACTACGGCTTCCATCCGATGACAATCTATTTTCCTTTGATCGTTTCGGGAGCCATGCTGATCGAGCCCACCGAATCAGTCGGGCGGCAGGAACTCGATCAGTTCATCGAGGCCATGCGTTCAATCGCGCGCGAAGCTATTGAAGATCCGGAAGTGGTTTTGAACGCGCCCCACTCCACCCGTATCGGGCGTCTGGATGAAGCCGCCGCGGCGCGAAAGCCGGTGCTGCGTTGGAAACCCAAGCAGGCTGCGACCGCAGGCTAACCCTAATCACGTCCTTGCCAGCATGTCACATCTGACATAGACTCGATCCGGAAACATGGCGGCTGACGACAAACCTCTAGTCTGGCTGCGTGGAGAAGTTAAGACTCCGCCGTTTGCCAACGCGGCCCGTATTGAGGCGGGTGTCTTGCTCCGACGATTGCAGCGTGGAGAGAACTTGTCATTGCCACACTCGCGCCCAATGCCGAGTATTGGATCGCGATGCCATGAATTGCGGATACAAGACGAGGATAAGAGTTGGCGAATTATTTATCGAATCGAAAGCGACGCGATCGTGATTCTTGAAGTCTTTCGCAAAACCACGAAGCAAACACCGCTACGCGTAATCGGGGATTGCAAACGCCGGCTGAAACAATTTGAAGCGTCGAGATAGTAGAGGTGCCAAGTCACATGAAACCAGCCAAAAGGAAGCGCCTTGAGAAGGCCGGATGGAAAGTTGGATCAGCGAAGGACTTTCTTGGTCTGACTCCAGAAGAAGCCGCGTTCGTCGAGCTCAAACTCACCTTAAGCGCGAGTCTGAAAGAACGGCGACAACAGCATGGTCTATCGCAGAGTGACCTCGCAAAGCGCCTTCGTTCGAGCCAGTCACGTGTAGCCAAGATGGAAGCCAGCGATCCGGCAGTCTCGCTCGACCTGCTGGTTCGCGCCCTCTTCGCGGCGGGCGCCAAGAAGAAGGACATAGCGAAAGCGATTGCCAAGAGTGAATCAATCGCCGCGTAGTTTCGAGTGTGATTCAGGGAGGCAAAGATGATTCCAAAGATCCTCACCGAACAGCACTTTCGTCAGACCGCTAAGCAGATTGATGAGAAGGTCGAGCAGGGCGTCATGCCTCGCGACCGACGTTCAGTTCACTACGATCTCATCATTGATGGCAAACGGTATCCTCCAAAATACGTGATCTCGCTCGCAACACGAATTGCAACCGGTCTAGAGTACCCCGCAGCGGACTTCAATGCGGTGGCAGCAAAGAATTACTTCTCAAGCCGAGACTATCAAGTAATCGATCGAAGGAAGGAAGCTGAGGAGAGCATCGCAGATGAAGATGATGAGTCAGCTTTTCCGGAGGGGGGCGAACGATTTGGATGGCATCGACATTTGGAACGCGATGCCAAGATTGCTAGAAAGGCAAAAGCCAACCGCTTCTTAAAGACTGCAAAGCTTGAGTGCGACGTTTGCTCGATGGACTTCGCGCAGAAGTAAGGAGAGCGCTGGGAAGGGTTCATAGAAGCTCACCACACCAAGCCCGTCGCATCGTTAAACGGCAAGGACAAGACAAAGGTCCGAGATATCGCTCTTGTATGCTCCAATTGCCATCGGATGCTGCATAAGGGCAAACAACTGCTATCAGTGAGTGAACTGAAGGCTCTCGTAGATGAGCGCACAATCACCTAACAGCTGTCCCAGCGTTACTTACTTCTCATGAAAATCAGAGTCATATCGTTACTTCTCGCTCTCCTGCTTTTCCCGTCCACACTATCGGCGCAGCCGAAGCCTTCGACCTTCGACGTTCTCATCAAAAACGGCACCGTTTATGACGGCACCGGCTCGGCGCCAGTCAAAGCCGACGTCGGCATCAAAGGCGATCGAATCGTCGCTATCGGAAACTTAAGAGATGCTGACGCTCGGACGGTAATCGACGCGCGCGGACTCGCCGTCGCGCCGGGCTTCATCAACATGCTCTCGTGGGCGGGAACTTCGCTGATTGCGGATTATCGCTCGCCGAGTGAGATTCGCCAGGGCGTCACCACGGAAATCTTCGGCGAAGGCACGTCGATGGGTCCGCTCAACGCGGAGATGAAGAAGCGGATGCTGGCGCAGCAGGGGGATTTCAAGTTCGACATTCCCTGGAACACGCTGGCCGAGTATCTGACTTACATGGAGAAACGAGGCGTCGCCCCTAACGTCGCTTCGTTCATCGGCGCGGGCACGGTGCGCACCTACGTAATCGGGCTTGAGGACAAGAAGGCTACACCCGATCAGCTCAAGCAAATGCGCGAGGTCGTGCGGCGGGAAATGGAAGCGGGGGCGTTGGGCATCGGCTCGTCTTTGATTTACGCGCCTGATACTTATGCCAGCACCGAAGAACTGATCGAGATGTGCAAGGAAGCGGCAAAGTATCAGGGCAAGTACACCTCGCACATGCGCAATGAAGGCGACGCCTTGATCGAAGCCGTCGAGGAGCTGCTGCGCATCAGCCGCGAGGCCAACATTCCGGCCGAGATTTATCATCTCAAAGCTTCGATCGAGCGAAACTGGAGCAAGATGGATCGCGTGATCGCGATGGTCAACGCCGCCCGCCGCGACGGATTGAAAATCACGGCGGACATGTATCTATACACGGCGAGTTCCAATTCGATCGACTCTCGGATACCGGCCTGGGCGCACAGTGGTGGCGATGAAGCTCTCTACCAAAGACTTGCCGATCCTGCCGCGCGCAAAAAGATCAGCGACGAGCTGCATCAGCGCGGCCCGATGGCCCGCACTCTGTTGGTTGGGCTCAGGCCCGCGAAACTGAAGCCGCTGATTGGCAGGACACTCACCGAAGTTGCGGCGATGCGCGGCAAAGACGAAGTTGAAACGATGCTCGATCTGGTGCTCGAAGCCCGCTCACGCATTCAGGTCGTCACGTTCACCATGAGCGAAGAAAATATCAGGAAGGAATTGAGCCAGCCATGGGTTTCGCTCGGCTCGGATGCATCTTCGATGGCCGCCGAAGGCATGTTCCTCGAATCATCGACGCACCCGCGCGCCTATGGTAACTTTGCGCGTTTGCTTGGCAAGTACGTGCGTGAGGAGAAGGTAATCACGCTGGAGGAAGCCGTGCGGCGGCTTAGCGGTTTGCCGGCTGCGAACCTCGGTCTGGATCATCGCGGCTTGCTTAAGGAAGGATATTTCGCGGACGTAGTTGTTTTCGATCCAAAGACGATCGCCGACAAAGCCACTTATGAAAATCCGCATCAGTACGCCGTCGGAATGAAACATGTCTTCGTCAATGGAGTGCAAGTGCTGAAGGACAGCGTGCCGACCGGAGCAAAGGCCGGTCGCGCCCTATGGGGACCGGGAAAGATTAAGTGAGTTTTCCGCGAGGCCCGGCACAATCCCTTACACGAAGTAGAAACTAGTGTGGTGCCTTATGAAGTTTTACACCGATCGTTGCCGGCCGCAGCGCGGCCAAATGTTTACTCAGTTTGCCCGAAGATTCTCTTTAGCTCCGGAGGAGCGCAATATGTCTTTCGCAAATCCGGGTCCTTCGCTCCTCCTGAGCTTCAAGTTCTTTGGGCCTTTGAGTTCTATAAATATTTAGTCCCTCCGGGACCGGGGGACTAAGCGAAGAAGGAGAACACCAAATGGCTACACAACAACCCTGGACGGGGATTCAAGTCGAAACAAGCTTCTTTCCCCTCTCATTTTTTCTTTATCTATGTACGCCGACCATTGTCATCGACGGTGTAGCTTGTAAAAGGCCGTGGGGCACTCATTCTTTTCAGTTAGCGGGTGGAATGCACAGCGTCAGGATTTACTTCGGGTATCTATTCATGTCCACCTGCGGGGACAACTCGATTAAGGTGGTGGTCCAGCCCAACTGCATTCACCGGATCAAATTCGAGATGCCGCCGTGGATGTTCTCGAAAGGCGCTATCAGAGAACTGCCGCCGTACGTCTTCGCTCAGCAATAAAGTTTGTGGCGCGCCGGTGAGAAGGCCGCAGCACTTGCAGCAAACTGCGCTTACCAAACCAGGGAGATTTCCGAATGCTCAATCCACTTTGCTTAGCCCGACAGACCCGTCGCGCGTTGGCCATAGCCATCATCAGCATCTTCGCCTGCAGTTCCCTTTTTCCACAAGGCGTGAAAAAGAAAGTCCGGTTTCCTAAAGGGACTTCGTCGATTACGATTAGAGATTCCGTGGTTCGGGGCGATCGGGACCGCTATTATGTCGGCGCGAAAGCCGGGCAGAGGATGTCGGTGAAGATTACTTCGACTGAGAAGAACGCCGTCTTCCAGATTTATTTCCACGGCGAGGAAGAGTCTTTACCGGGAGCCGGCGATGGAGATGATGCGACGAGCTGGTCGGGAGAGTTGCCGATAGATAATGAATACGTGATCGTCGTTGGCGGCACACGAGGGAACGCCAGCTACGCTTTAACGATTTCAATCAAGTAATGGCAGGCGGGATGGGCTGAATCTCTAAGCCTCCCAGTCCCCATCTTCCTCCTTATATTCTTCGGTGGTGGGGTGAACCGGCAGGTGCAGGAGCGCCAGCCGTTCGACTATGCGGCCGTTCAAAAGGTGTGATTCGATAATCTCGGTTACATCAGAGGCGCGCACTTGTGCATACCAAACGCCGTCGGGATAGATCATCACCGCCGCTCCCACGGCACAAAAACCCACCGATGAACACTCAGTCAGGACTATACTTCCTTTCGGGTTCTTGCCCTTCGCTTCTTTGCCAAAGAGTATTCCGCGCACTGTCAGTTCACGATCAAACGCTTCGATTACCTCGGCACTACCGGCCGCCGAGCAGGATTTTCCCGAGCACACGAACACATGATGGCGAATAGGCGCGGCCGTAATCGGCGCGAGGGCACATAATTCTTCAGAGTTTTCGATGATCTTACGTTCGGGCATGCAATCTCATGCTAGCACGGACATGTCGGTTTAATCAGTCGCTAAGAGTCGTGGTAGCGTCCGACTTTGATGAGCGGTGTTCAGAGTACCGATTTTAGTGGGGCTTTTATCCGGCGAGAAGAACCCAACCAAAGTTGGTACTCTGAACGCCTCTAAATTAAGACATCACCGAAACTTTGGCTAAGTTTTGCGCGCAAACGTTTCCATTGTAAGATTGGTGCGAACGGGCGACCGCTTGAACGACCGCATCAAGCTCCACGGCGGTCTTTCATGCGGGCGCCTGATTTGATATTGGCGGCACAAACTTTTCCAGAAACGATGGCAGAGCAACAGGTAAACGGGCTGGTAATTCATGTTTCGTCGCTGAATGATCGGTCGACGGAAGTCGTCATGCGCGAACACATTCGCATCGGCGCTTGTGAAGACTGCGACGTGAAGATCCGCCTGCCCCAAGGCGCGACCAGCGATGGCCCGGTGATTGAGCTGGCCCGGAAGAATGGCATTTACCGGATCGCCAGCATTGATCCGAACCTGGAAGTAAAACTCAACGGCCGATCAATCAAACCGGAAAAAGGCATTCACGACGGTGACGAAATTTGGATTGGCCCGGGAGGTCCGTCGATTCATTTTTTTCCGATTGCCTCAACCCCCGCCCTCGTGCCAGGCCGGCGTGACGGCGCGCATGTCGCCCCTTTTATCGAACAGGCCGCGATGGAGGCTTCGGCGACCGCACGGCGTGACGACGCCAAGATTTTTCTCCGAGAGTTCACCCGCGAACTGGTGCGCGAGATCAATCCCAGCACCAAGATTATCGCGTTCGCGATTATTATCCTCGCGGTAGTCGGCGGACTTTACATCGGCTTCGCACAGTTCAACGAGGCCCGGCAAGGTCGCCGCACAATCAGGGACCAGCAGGCCCAGCTCGCAGCGCAGGCGGAGCAACTAAAACACGCTAATGACCAGTTGGGCAAAGTAATAGACTCGACCAACCGCATCCAGAACACCATCGCGATGGGTGAAATGCTGCGCGTCAAATACGGCGACGGTGTCTGCTTGATTTATGGTTCGTTCAGCTTTGTCGAACCCGGTAGCGGTCGCCCGCTTCGTTATCCTGAGACGCAGACCAACGAATCGGGCGCCACAGTAACGAGCACCGGCGACGAGGGAGTGCTGACTCCTGAGGGACACGGGGCAATCGCCGAGTTTCCTTTCGCTGGAACCGGCTTTCACGTCGGCGATGGGTTTGTCCTCACTAATCGGCATGTGACGCAGCCCTGGGAGGCGGATGATCGGGCCCAGAGCCTTAACAGCACTGTAAAAGGAGTACCGCGACTGAAGCGGTTCATGGCTTTCTTTCCCGATAACACCCAGCCGATCGCTTTGAAGGTAAAGCAGGCATCGCAATCAGAAGACGTCGCCGTTTGTTTGATCGACGCGAAGGATTTGCCGCAAAAGATTCCGCTGCTGCCGCTGGAAAAAGATCCCGGCTCGGTCGCCGTCGGGAAGTTAGTCGTGACCATGGGTTATCCGTCGGGAACGGACCGCCTGCTGGCGCTGATGGATCCGAACGAAGCCCGGGGAATTCAACAACGATACGGTTCCGTCGAGGCACAGCTCAATTATTTCGCTGAGAAAAAACTGATCCAGCCTTTAACGACACAGGGCAACATTACGGATTTCAGAGCGCGCCGAATTGTTTACGACGCGCGGACCGGCGAAGGTGGCTCAGGGGCTCCGCTGTTTGGGCCGTCCGGTCGAGTGATAGGGATCACATTCGCGATCTTCACCGAGAACACTGCTTCGAATTTTGCTGTGCCGATTCGGTACGCGATCACTCTATTGGAAAAATCCGGATGGAAAGGTCCGCCGAATTTGGAAGCTGAACCAAAAGATACGGCCGCCGCGAATCAGCCTAACAGCAAGCAATAATGCCCTCGACAGCGCTCGACGAGCACAATTACAACCGAAACAATCGTCCAGACATCCGAACTGGATCTTGGTACGTTGATTGCTGAAGTCGTTTCGAACAACCAGCAGTCCTGGCGAAATAAGCGCCGATACCAGGAAGCTGCCGGAACATCGCTCCTTTAGGAGCGTTTTTTCAAAGCATGGACGAAAAAAAGCATCGCCCCAAACAATCTCGCCTGGCAGTCAAGGGTGGGGTTTCTTGCCGGTTAATCTTGCTCCTCGTCGTAATGTCGATCTGGTGCGGCCAGAGTGCTGCGCAATCGTCAAACCAGTTTGAGACGAAGCCGGCTACTGTAAGGAAGCCCGTTGAGCTTGAACGGACTGGAACGCTACCCGCCAGCCCAGTCCGGGGCTCGGCTAAAGGCGAGCGCGTTGCGTCCGACTCATCGTCTGAGGTACGAACACCGGTATCTCCGTCTGAACTTGGAAGCTCCACTCCGACCGAAACCCGTTTCAGAATCGAACGACTGCCAATGATAGGCGGAGCGGAATTACTCACGATCTTTGGCCGGCTCGATGGCCTGCGCAAAGAAGGGATGTCCGCGCCGGAAGTTCCGCTTGTCAGCGTCGTGCGCGATACCCTGTCCGACAACGATCCGGAAAATGATCGGCTTCGTTATGTCTGGATGCTTACCTACGCGCGACCAACGATGATGAAGCGCATTGCCTCGGCGATTCCCTTTCTTTATCAGCATCTGGAAAGCAGCAAGCGGGCTTCGCAGAGTCCGCCGGCGCCGATTCTGGATCTCGCTAACGTCCGCCGCCAAACATGGAACCATTTCTTTTGGATGGGACTGCAAGATGTTTTTCTGGATAGTTATGGGTTGCCGCTGAAGGCCGCGAGTCGCAGCTATCGCCGTAACGCCGCGGACTATCGCTCGGCCCATGTCACGCAAGCGCTGGCGATTTTAGGCAACTATGAAAATCTGCGTCAGCGATCGCGTGACGAGAGCGAACTACTGGCACTTGCGCAAAGATCTGACAACAATGCGATGACCGACAGCGTTGGCGGAGTTGACGATGCGGCCACGCCCCTGTTAGCCGGCCGCTCCCCCTTTACGCCGGGCGAAATGATCGAGTTGCGGGCGCGCCTAATCCTGTCGGGCAAAACCTTCGGCGGGCTTTTTGGGCCCAACCTATTCAGCGACACGGTTGAAAAGCACTCGATGTCTTCCACGGATACCATCGGCCACAACTGGGAGATGCTGCGACAGAGGGCCGAAGCCGAGGGACTTTATTTCCAACCCCTGACCATGCCGGACGGTCGCGCGACCCACGTCTTGCTTTGGATCGCCAGATCCGAACTGACTGCCCAGATCACCCGAACTTTCAGCCGGCGGTTTCTGAATATTGCGAACCCCTGGACCGACCTCCGCCTGCGTAGCTGGAACGGCTACACAAAGATGCGTTACTTCGATCAAGACAATCGCCCGACGACTCCTGAAGCTCCGGGCGCCCGTTCGCTCGAAATGATTCCGTTGGCCCTCTACGGGCTTGATCATCCCAAGATCCCGGCGTTGTTGGTTGACTTTCGCGATGGTCTTAATCCAAAGGGTCGTGAGATTTCCCGGCGCGTATTTACCGATGTGACCCGGAATATTTTATCGCTCTCGGGTTTTGGTAATATCCCGTACTTTGTCGGCCGGACGGCTTACAATTTTGTGACCGGTCGTCGCGGCATGGACCTGAATCAACCTTCGCGTTTGCAAAGCTACTCAGAATTGAAACTGCTGCTGTCCTTCAACGGCTCGCTCGATCCGCAGCTTCACCGCGAGATTGAACGTCGCGTGGAAAGGGTCTCGGTAAATCCGCTCAGCAACGATAACCAAAGCGAGATTCAACTTGCGCGTCAGCAGTACGATGCCCTCATCGAGTTCGCCCGCCGGCCCGATGGGCTGCCGGCAAAAATCGAACGCGACCGGCGCGCCGAAATGACTTCGCTCAAGCACGGATCGGTGGCTCGCATCTTTATTAATCTCGGCAACATCTTGTCGTTCGGCCGCTATGTTCACCGCGAAAACGTTACGCCCGAATTGACGGCGCGCCTGGAAACGGCTCGACGCCTCGAGCACCATACAAACTTCTTAAGGGAAGTTGCCAGGTCCTCTCCGCAAACCGAAGTCGCCTGGGACCTGACCACAGTGAAACGCTCTTTGCAGTTTCTGGCAGATCGCGGCGCGGATGCTAACGAATCAGCCGCGCGCGCTGCCGCCCTGATCTTTCAACGCACCAGCGACGCCGAAGCGCGCCGCTTGTGCCTGGACGCCCTCTCCAAAATCAACAGCAAGACGGCAAAGAACGCGCTCCTGCGTCTCTATCGCGAAGAGCAGCCTCCCTCAGAGTGGCGTCTGGCGATCGCCGCGCGCTTGCGCGAAGCGGTCGCCGCAGATAGCCGCATGAAGCCAGCCGAGGCCCGGGCAGTCCTCAACCAGGTGGGCCGGCCGTGATCCAGTTCTTTGCGGATAATCGTCTGCGCCAAAGGATTCACCCAACCTTCCGCGAATACCTGCCGCGCTCTCTCGCTCAGCTAACCGGCATCGCGCTGTTGACGACGTGCTTCTCCCTGGCGGCACTCGCACAAACGAAAACGAAGCGCGTGGTAGTAATCAAAGTCGATGGACTGCCCTATGAAATGGTCGAGCGTTTTGCGCGCGAACAAGACCCGGTAACAGGTAAGAGCTTGCTGCCCTGGTTCGAGAACGTCTTTTTCAGAAACGGTACTCGACTCACCAACTTCTATGTCCGCGGAATGAGCCTGTCGGCGCCATCCTGGTCGACGCTGGACACGGGACAGCATCTGCAAATCAAGGGTAATGTTGAGTTTGATCGCGACATTCTGCATACCTACGACTATCTGAATTTCATTCCCTTCTACTTCAAGCAAGCCACTGGTGCGAACGTTGATATGCCCGGGTCTGAGGTGCTCGACTCTCTGGGCGTGCCCATGCTGGTCGATGCCTATGATAATTACCAGCGGTTTCCGGGCTCGCAACTCTACGGACGTGGAGCCCGCCTGGCGACCCTGCAACACGCCGCCCAGGCGAAGTTTATGAAGAATCCAGTAGAGCTCGCCGGGGAATTCGTTACCGGCCTCAACCTGCGCGGGGTCGTCCCGGATCAGGTTGAGCGCGAACTGATCGAGCGGCTTTCTGATCCACGGGTTGAATACCTCGACCTTTACGAAACCTCGTTCGATCACGTTGCGCATCACAACAACGACCGCGCGTCACACCTGGCGGCCCTGCAGGACATCGACGGTCTGGTAGGTCGCGTCTGGACCGGGATTCAAAAAAGCTCGTTCGCGTCGGAAACAGTGCTGATTGTCGTTTCCGATCATGGCTTTAATACTGACGAACGCGTAATCAGCCAGGGATTCAATCTGGTGGGACTATTGGGCAGTCATCCCGGCGGCGGACATCACGTGATCACCAAACGGCGGCTGCTGATGGATTACTCGCTGAAAGGCATCAATCCTTTCGTGCCTCCGATTACTACGACGACTTCTCAATCGTATTACCTGAAAAAGCAGAGCGCGGAGTACCCGACGGCGCTTCTCGATTTCGACGGTAACGAACGCGCCGGACTACATCTACGTAACAGCGATCTCAATTTGCTGCACATTCTGCTCCAGCAACTTCAGCATAAGGATCTGTCGCCACCAATCCGCGGGGCGGCGACCGCTGCTTTCTTTACTGCGATTGCGCGTGCCCAAAAGGATTGGCAAACTGAGCTGGATCAACTGGACGAGGAGTTAGGCGCCTTGCGCCCGGCGATCGTGAAGCAGCGCGCGCTGTGCGATTCGCAACCGAAGAAGTTCACGGTGCAGGATCGTGAATTCGGTCGGGACGACAATGCTCGACGTGTCTGTGTGCTGGCTACCCAATGGCCGGCGCAGGCAAAAGGCTATGGCGCATATGTAGCAACCATGCGAAATCTGCTGGGCCTGCGGCGGGAACATTTTGATCCTTTCAAGGTTAAGATCGGCTCGGTAATTCCCGAAGATTCAATGGGCCGGCGCAATTCAGTTCACGATCTGCAGAACTATGTCGTGGGGCCCGGACGCGACGGGCTCGTCTTGAAAAGCGATGGCTCGCTCGATCTCGATCGCAGCTTTCTGCGGATTAATTATCTGAGTCTGATTCACGAGCAAGAAGTGCGCAACAACGTTCAGCAGGACATTGGAAATCGCCCGGTGGATTTCATCGCCACGCGAATTCCACGCGCCGCCATCGCTCCGGCCCTGAGCCTGGATTTGCAACCTGATGACGATGTTGTCTGGCTTTACGGTGGCCCGGTCCGCCAGGCTTTAGTGTTGGCCCGTGGCGAAGCTCAAGGGCAATTGCGCCTGCGCTACCTGCCAATCTCTCATCTAATTCAGGATGAGCAGGGCGTCATACGTTTTGATCCGGTCGCGTGGCAGCAGGGTTTGCCGCTGCGTTTGTTGGAGGACCCGCGGCTTAGTGTCCCGCTCGATGATCGCCTGGCTTGGCTCAACGACTGGCACACCGACGTTGAGTGGTTGCACGCAGCGCACAAGACGCAATACTCTAACGGACTTATCGGACTGCACGAACAATTCACCCAGTTCGCTGCTCCGGGGACCGATGTAGCAGCGGACGGGCTTTCAGCAGACGAAAAATTGCTCCGCCGTTTTCGCCGCCGCCAAAGACAACTGGTTGAGACCGACATGCTGATTCTGGCCAACAATCATTGGAATTTTGACGTGCGTGGTTTCAATCCCGGCGGCAATCACGGATCGTTCTTTCGCATCTCCACGCATGCAACCTTGATGTTCGCCGGCGGCGACAACACCGGTATTCCGCGCGGCTTGGCAGTGAGCGAACCGTACGATAGCCTGAGTGTTGTGCCGACGATACTGGCCCTGACGGGAAATCTTCAGAGCGACAATCAGCCGGTCGAGTCCCTGGCCCGGCGCGGTTTCATGAAATTTCCCGGGCGCGTTATCGCCGACGTCGCGGGTGCTCGAGTTAGTCAACCCGCGCAACGATAGTAGTCAATGGAACGTTCCCTCGATGATCGCGCGCTGATGGAAACCTCCGAATCACCGGCGGTCGCCAAACCGTCGAACACTAAACGCTCGATCGCCTGGCTGCAGGCCCTGGCGTTTGTGCTCGGCGCTGCGTTGCTGGTGTACGTGATTCGCAAGGTTGGCGTGCAACCAATCTTTTCCGCGTTGAGCCGGGTCGGCTTTGGCTTTTTTTTCGTGGTCGCCATCAACGGCTTGCGGCATGTGCTGCGTACCATAGCGATGAGTCTATCAGTCCCACCCGCGCATCGGCGTTTTACTTTCCTGCAAGCATTTGCCGCGCGACTTGGCGGCGAGTCGATGAGCTTCCTCACCTTTGCCGGCCCGTTGCTCGGCGAAGCCACCAAAGTGGCCATGCTGCGAAAACGAGTTCCCCTGGTTCATGGCGTGCCGGCGCTGGTAGTCGATAATCTGCTGTACAACCTTTCGGTGGTGCTGGTGATCTTTGGCGGCGCGTGCCTGATGCTGTTCGCCTATCCGGTGCCGACAGTCGCGCGCGAGGCGTTGATTCTGATTGCCTCGGTCGCGTTCCTCGGCTTGATCGCAGCGGCGATGGCGACACGACGACGGGTCACGCTGCTGACCAACATCATTGACAGCCTCAGTCGCCGAGGTTTCCGGCCCGGATTTCTGCGCACTCGCCGCCATCACATCTATCGCGTTGAGTTGACGGTTTATAGTTTCTACAAGCGCCGGCGCGCGGCATTCTTCTCAATGGTTGGGCTCGACGTGACCTCGCATATGGCTAGCGTCCTGGAGGTTTACGTCACGCTCAAGATGCTCGGCTTTGTCCCATCCGTTGGCGCCGCCTACATCATAGAATCGCTCACCAAAGTAATTAACTTTGCGTTCGGGTTCGTGCCGGCGACGATCGGCGTCTACGAAGGCGGCACGGAGATCATTCTTAAGAGTTTGGGTTTTGCGGCCGCCGCCGGCGTCACCCTGGCGATTGTGCGCAAGGCCGCGATTATCTTCTGGACCGTAATTGGTGTTTTCATCATCACCTGGCGCGCCGTGCCGAATGCCTGGCGGCGGGTGCTTGATCGCAGTCCTCGACTACAAAAACTTATGGACAGTCTGGTACTTTCAAATCTTGCGCATCGTCCCGCGCGCACTGCCGTCAGTGTTGCCGGCATCGCGTTGGGCGTCTTACTCGTGGTCTTCACCGTCGGTTTGGCCCACGGCCTTTTGCGGGAGCGCGGCAAGCGCGAAGCCAACATTGGCGCGCAAATTATGGTGCGACCCGCCGGCATGATCGCTCTCGCCGGAAATCAGCCATTCGCAATGCCGGTCGCGCACGCGGCTGAACTCTTGCGCGTCGAAGGCGTGCGCATGGCCGTTCCCATCGGACAGAATCTGGACAAGAGCGACTCAGGTTTTGGCTCGCGCTTAATCGAAGGAGTCCCTTTCGATCAGTATGCCGCGCTGAATGGATTGACGATCAAGGAAGGTCGCGGTCTGCAGAGCGGCGACGAAGTGATCATTGATACGGCCTGGCAGCGCGAGCGCAACGTCGCGGTTGGTTCCACGATTGATATCTACGAGCGGCCGTTTCGGATAGTCGGCATCTATGAACCCCCGGGTGGAGGGCGTATCAAGATTCCCCTGGCGACGATGCAGGACCAGGTGGGCAGCGAACATCGCTGTAACACGATTCTGATCGCCTGCGCCGATCCGGCGCAACAGGAGCAAGTCGCTACCCTGATCAAGAAACAGTTTCCCGACGATCAGATCGTGCTCACGAGAGAACTGCCGGAGCTTTACATGTCCAGCGTACCGGCGCTGAACATCTTCCTCAAAGTCGTCGTCGGCGTCGCCACCACGATCAGCATGTTGGTAATCCTGCTGGCCATGTACACCACCGTGACCGAGCGCACGCGCCAAATCGGGATTCTGAAATCACTCGGCATGTCCAAGCGTTCCATCGCCTGGGTCATCGAGCAGGAAGCCATTCTGGTCAGCGTCCTGGGCGTCTTTCTCGGAGTACTCCTTACATTGCTGGTGCGCTTTTTCGTGATGCGCTCGACCACTCTGGTCGTCGATGTCGAACCCAAGTGGATCGCGATTTCCCTGGTGGTGGGTTTGATTGGCGGTTCGATTGGCGCGCTCTATCCGGCACTGCGCGCCGCGCGGCAGGATGCCGTAGATGCGCTGAGTTACGAGTAGGCGCATCGATTGAGAGCTTAGCGCATGCCGCGAAACAAATTTGCCACCGCCATCACCTGCATAGACGGTCGTGTGCAGCAGCCCATCGTTGATTGGATGAAGCTGAACACGAACGTGCACTATGTGGATCTAATCACCGAACCCGGGCCCGACAAGGCGCTCAACGACGGACCAGTTCACGTCATCGAGGAAATGGTTCGCAAAGTTTCGTTTTCAATACTTCATCACTCTTCGAATGTGGTCGCGGTGACGGGCCACTTTGATTGCGCCGCGAATGACGCGGATAAAGAAGAGCACATCGAACAGATTCTCGACGGCATCCGCGTGCTGCTCTCTTACCGGATCAACGCGCGCGTGCTCGGGCTGTGGCTGAATGAGTGGAACTCAGTCGAATTGGTTTGGGATACGCAGGCACGTGAGCGATTGGGTTGATCAGTCCAGATCGACTGTGGCGCGAAATTAGGCTCCCCGTGCTGACCGCCTCGCTGTCATTGATTGGTCTTAAGAGTCGTCACGGAAATCACGAATCTCTCGCTGCCGGCAGCGCCTTCAAACTCACCAGCTTGACGCCCTTCGCCAAACGTAGCAATTGCAGCGTTCGGATGCCCCACCAGTTGAAATCAACTTCATACCAGGCCAGACCATGACGGGCTGAGGTTGGGTGCGCATGATGGTTGTTGTGCCAGCCTTCGCCCCAGGTCAGCAGCGCCACCCACCAACTGTTGCGCGAATTATCTTTCGTTTCAAACCGGCGCCGGCCCCACAGATGAGTTGCGGAATTTACCAGCCATGTCGCGTGCAGGCCTACCGTCACGCGCAGGAAAATACCCCAAAGCATTAAGGGCCAGCCACCAACCAGGACCAAAACGATTGCCAAAATAATCAAAGGCAAAAAGTAAATACGGTTTAGCGCAGCGATAAAGCGATCCTGGGTCAGGTCAGGAGCGTAACGCTCCAAAACTTCGCGGCGGTGTTGTTGGGCGGTGCCCGACAAAATCCAGCCCATGTGCGACCACCAGCGGCCATCGTGAGGAGTGTGCGGGTCGCCGCCGCGTTCGTCGCTGTGCGCATGATGTATGCGGTGGGTAGCGACCCAGTTGATTGGCCCGCCCTCGAAGGAAAGCGTCGCGCAAATGGTCAGGAAATACTCAACCGGCTTTGACACTTTATAGCTGCGATGCGTCAGCAGGCGGTGATAAGTCATACCGACGCCTATGCTCTGGGCCACCCAGGCCAGGACCGCGCTAACGATCAGCGCGCGCCAGCTCCAATAAAAAAGCGCCGCAATGGCGCCGAGGTGAAAAACTATCATCCATATCGTAGTGGGCCAGCGAACTCCCTGATGACCGCTGGTGGCGTTTGTTTCAATATCCATCAATCGTGCCTTTGTGCTTACTTTCGAACCTGGTCGAGTTGAGACTATGCCGGCGGTTGCGAGTGAATCATGCGGCGCACTCGATCGGAAAAGAGCACATCGATCTTTTGCGGCTCAATCACGGCGGTTACTTCTCCGGGCCCGTAGGTTGGATGGGTCAGGTGTTGTCCGGTGCGATACGTGCGAGTGCGATCGTATGGGGCGCTGGCTTTCGCACTGGCACTCGCAGACTTTGGTCCCGTGGCGGGCTTGAAGGAACTGCGCACGCCGCACTTGGGACAACTAACTCGAGAGACCTGGCCGCGCTTGGTAATAGTGGCGACGATGTGGCCGCGCTCCTCCTGACACTTGGCGCAGAACTTATCGACGCGATCGCCCACAGCGTAAGTAGGCTTTTCCGCCTTTGGCTCTTTCACGAGAAACAAACGCGGTGTGCCCTGTCTACCCACGGCACGACGCGCTCCTCCTTAGATAGGCTTGATTGAGTTTGGTTGGAGTGCAGCAGAATTTGCCGCACTCCAAAAGAGACGAACTACTCCGCTGGTTACCAGCGAGGCGCGCGATCGTTGCGACCGCCACCACCGCCGCCACCGCCACCGCCGCCGCCATAACCACCGCCGCGTCCACCGCCGCCGCCACCGCGGTTTCCACCACCACCACCATATCCGCCGCGTCCACCGCCGCCACCGCCGCCGCGACCGCCACGGTCCTCTCTGGGTCTGGCTTCGTTGACGTTCAGGTTACGGCCGTTGAATTCCTTGCCGTTGAATTGCTGAATGGCCGCTTCGCCTTCTTCCTTGGTAGCCATTTCCACAAAACCAAAGCCGCGCGAACGGCCGGTTTCGCGATCCTCTACCACGCTGGCTGATTCGACCGTGCCGGCCTGGGCGAAAAGTTGTTGCAGATCTTCGCTGGAAGTCTGAAAGGACAAATTGCCGACGTAAAGTTTCATTGACATGTAAGTTGAACTCTCCTTTGAAAGCTTGGGCTAAGAAGCTTCGAATCGAAGGTGGCTTCGTAATAACCGCTGCAGCGAAGGCTTGCGTTTCGGATGCTCACCAAAAATGAGCGGCTTCTCTTCTCCGGTTGAAAAACAGCCTGCTCTCGAACTATCCGTAACGCCGCCGCCAATCCGTGGGCGCGGGGCGCATCACCGTTGATGCGCGAGAGAAGGAGTAACTAGGCGATACTATGCCCTATTTTGGGGCAAAGTGGCAAGGAGTAAGTCGGCCATTCAGGGTGTCAATTGGGACGGCTATTCCGCCCATTTTTCTCTTGGCCTGGCAGGCCCAGCCCTGTGCTCATAGTTCCGAACCCAAACACCGTTGCTTATGGCCGCTGGAGAAGATTGCCCACGCTGAATGTAACCAAAGTGCGTTATCTTCGGGCGTATTATTCGGGTGGCTGGTGCTTAACAGTGAACAGGCCCTCAGGGCATTACTGGAACGTGGGGGTAGCGGGGTGGTTGTGTGCTGCTACCAGTCAGGTCAATGAGCGGGGCACTGGCCCGACTGTTAGGGAGAGCTCATCAAGGCGACGAGGAGCCCTCCCTAACGGTTGGGCTAATGCCCCGCAGATTAGCAACACGCTTTTACCCCCCTACTCGTCGCGGGGTTTGACTCGGCATCACTGGTTCGACATGATATGTCAGAAATAATGGTCCATCAGGGAATATTCAGCTAAGCATGATCCATATTGAGTGAGGAGAAGGAACACGAATGGCTTACACCCATAACGAATTGAAACATAAAACGCTGGCCGAGTTGCGCGACATAGCGAAAGACATCCAGGACGAAGCCGTGCAGGGCTATACGCAGTTGAACAAAGAACACCTGGTGGTGGCGATCTGCAAAGCCCTGAACATCGATATGCATGCTCACCACGAAGTGATCGGCATCGACAAGTCGGTGATCAAATCCCGCATCAAGGAACTCAAGCAGCGGCGCACCAGCGCCATCGCCGCACATGACCACGACCAACTTAAGGCCGTGCGCCGTCGCATCCATCGCCTGAAACGACAAATCCACAAGAACACTGTTTAGGCTCATATCGCAGATCGTTTAGAGGCGGGCTACTGCCCGCCCCTTTTCGTTAACGCGCGATCTTGGCGGGCAGTAGCCCGCCTCTAAACGATCACCGCGTACTCCCAACTCGCGGTTGACTTTCATCCCGAACTGGCATAGAAGAAGCCTCACACAAAGTTAGTTTCCAACGTTTTTCAGATCAAGAAAGGTAGCTTATGAAACAGGCTATCAGCATAAATGTGAATGGCGTCGATCATCACGATGAGGTCGAGCCACGCTTGCTGCTGGTTCATTATCTGCGCGATTTGTTGGCTCTGACCGGAACGCATATCGGCTGCGAAACCTCGATTTGCGGTGCGTGTACAGTACTGCTCGACGGGCAGGCCGTTAAGTCATGCACAATGTTTGCTGTCCAGGCTAACGGCGACAACATCACGACGATCGAAGGGCTAGCGGCTAACGGCAGCCTGCATCCGGTGCAGGAAGGGTTCTGGGAAAAGCACGGTCTGCAGTGCGGATATTGCACGCCGGGGGTGATCATCGCGGCCGCGCAACTAATCGATCGCAATCCCGACCCGTCGCGCGAGGAGATTCGCCACGGCCTCGAAGGAAATCTGTGCCGTTGCACCGGGTACCAGCACATCGTAGAGGCGGTTGAGTACGCGGCGAAGAAAACGGCTGCCGGAGAATAGGATCTTTTTCGGACTCGTTTAGACGGCGGACTTGTCCGCCGAGTCGATGGCCGGACAAGTCCGGCCTCTAAACGAGGGAGACTTCTACTCGGAGACATCATGAGCAAGTACGTTGGACAAAGAATTAAGCGGACGGAAGACCCGCGCCTAATCAAAGGCCTGGCGCATTACGTAGATGACGTGCGATTGCCGGACACGCTGCACGTCGCGTTCGTGCGTTCTATCTATGCCCACGCGCGCATCGCGGGCATTGACGTTACTGAGGCGTTAAAGGCTTCTGGCGTGGTCGCCGTCTACACCGGCGAAGACATCGCCACAAAGGTTGGCCCAGTGCCCTGCGCTGCTGCCCTGCCGGATTTGAAGGTGCCCGACTATCGAGTGCTCGCAACGGACAAAGCACTGTTTGTCGGCCACCCGATTGCGGCCGTGGTGGCGACGGACAAGTATCTCGCCCGTGACGCCGTCGATCTCATTTCAGTTGATTATGAAGAACTGCCCGTCGTGGTGGATGTCGAATCTGCCGCCAGCGGCGGCCCGGTGATTCACGAGAAGTTCGGCAATAACATCGCTTACACGCTCACCTCGGGCGAAGGCGACATCGACGCGGCGATGAACGCCGCGGATCACATCGTCAAGCAACGAATGGTCCATCAACGCCTGGCGCCAATCGCGATGGAAGGGCGTGGCGTCCTGGCCCGTTATTTTCCCGGCGAGGAAGAATTAACGCTGTGGTCATCGACGCAGATTCCGCACTTGATGCGCACGCAGGTCGCCTTGATGATTGGTCTGGGCGAACACAAGTTGAGGGTAATCACGCCTGAAGTCGGCGGCGGCTTCGGCTCGAAACTAAATGTCTATGCCGAAGAGGCGCTGTTGAGTTGGATTTCGATCCAGCTCGGCAAGCCGGTGAAATGGATCGAATCACGCCGCGAAAATATGCAGGCGACGATTCATGGGCGCGCCCAGGTCGGCACGGTCGAGGTCGGCTGCAAAAACGACGGTACGATCACCGGCCTGCGCTACAACGTCTTTGCCGATCTCGGCGCTTATCATCAACTGCTGACGCCGGCGATCCCGACTCTGACCGGTCTAATGCTTTCTGGCGCCTACCGGATTCCGGCGATTCAGATGAATGTCACGGGCGTCTTCACCAATAAAATGTCGACCGATGCTTATCGAGGAGCCGGCCGGCCGGAAGCGACTTACGTTGTCGAGCGCGCAATGGACATCGTGGCGGCGGAACTGAAAATCGATCCCGTCGAAGTTAGGCGCAAAAACTTTCCAGCGAAGGACGAGTTCCCTTTTCATGTCGCGACCGGGCTGGATTATGACAGTGGCGATTATGAGGCCGCACTCGACAAAGCCCTGGATCTTTCCGGCTATGCGAAGCTGCGCGAGGAGCAAACGAAAGCGCGCGCCGAAGGCAAGATCATCGGCATCGGCATGTCGAGCTATGTAGAGATTTGTGCCCTCGGCCCTTCGCAGGCGATGCCCGCGGGTGGTTGGGAGAGCGCCACTGTGCGTATCGAACCCACCGGCAAAGTAACCGTGATGACGGGAACGTCGCCACACGGACAGGGCCAGGAGACTTCGTTCGCGCAGATCGCCGCGGATGAATTGGGCGTGGACCTCCACGACGTGACGGTGATTCACGGCGATACCGCGATCGTGCAATACGGCATCGGCACCTTTGGCAGTCGCGCGACCGCGGTGGGCGGAACTGCGGTACTGATCGCAATTCAAAAGTTGAAAGAAAAAGCCGCGAAGATCGCCGCTCATATTTTGCAATGCGAAACATCGGGCTTGTGTTTTGAAGGTGGCCGGTACTCTCGGCAGGCTGCCGCCACCAACACCGGTGTTTCTGAACCCGTCGTGCCAGTCGGTGAAGCGCCCGCCGGGGCTCTGCCTGAGCCAGACACAGAAGGCCGTTCGACTCTGACAATTCAGGAGATTGCCCTGATTGCCCACATTGCGAAAGAACTTCCTCCTGACACCGAACCGGGTTTGTCCGCGACTTACTTTTTCGAGCCGAAGAACTTTACGTTTCCGTTCGGCACGCACATCTGCGTCGTCGAGATCGACAAAGAAACCGGCGAGACCAAGTTCCTGCGCTATGTCGCGGTTGATGACTGCGGCAAAGTGATTAATCCCCTGCTGGTCGATGGCCAAATTCATGGCGGCATTGTGCAGGCGATAGGTCAGGCGCTGTACGAAGAAGTCGTGTACGACGAACAGGGACAACTGGTCACCGGCGAGTTGATGGACTATGCGATACCGAGGGCCTCCCAGCTTCCCTGGTTCGAACTCGATCGAACTGAGACGCCTTCTCCCGTCAACCCGCTGGG
>JAWVCT010000055.1:0-34099 GCA_033858155.1 Blastocatellia bacterium | reverse complement strand
TTTCGTGCCTGAATCTCTCGCAGTCCTGAATTGTTCACAGCTCGTGACGCTGGCGGGGGCAAAGCGCCCTCGCGCCGGCGGCGATCTGCGTCAGCTCTCAATCATTGAAGACGGCGCGATGCTGGTGCGTGGCGGGGAAATTGAAGCGGTCGGCAGACGACGCGAGATCGAGACTCTGATCAATGACGGCACAGAAGTCATCGACGCCGGCCGGCGGGTAGTCATGCCCGGATTCGTCGATGCGCACACTCACCCTGTATTTGCCGGGATCCGGGCCAACGAATTCGAACAGCGCTCGACCGGCGCAACCTATCGCGAAATCGCCGCCCGCGGCGGCGGCATAAGATCCACTGTGAGAGCGACGCGCAATGCGTCTTTGAATGACCTGGTCAAAGTCGGCAAGCGTTACGCGCAGTGGTTTCTACGGTGCGGCACTACGACGATCGAAGCAAAGTCGGGCTATGGTCTGACCATCGAAGATGAACTCAAGATTCTCCGCGCCATCAAGCAACTGAACGAAGAAACGCCGCTTCGTTACGTGCCCACCTTTCTCGGCGCGCACGACATTCCTTCCGAGTACCGATCGCGACGAGAGACTTACGTCAGCCTCGTCATCAACGAAATGCTGCCGCGCGTCGCGCAGGAAAAACTAGCCGAGTACTGCGATGTCTTTTGCGAAACGGATGTGTTCACCACCGACGAGTCATGGCAGATCCTTTCAGCGGCGCGCTGTCAGGGGTTGGGTCTGCGCGTGCATGCCGATCAACTTTCAATGTCAGGTGGAGCGAGGCTCGCGGCTGAGCTCGGTGCGGCCACAGCGGACCATCTGGAACATGTTGATTCCGCCGGAATCCAGGCCTTAAAGGCCGCGAAGGTCCAGCCGGTGCTCCTACCGGGTTCGGTTTACGCGCTCGGTTCTAATCGATACCCGCCCGCGCGCGAAATGATCGACGCGGGGCTCGCGGTAGTGTTAGCGACTGACTTCAATCCTGGCTCTTCGCCGACGCCTTCGCTGCCGATGATCCTTTCGCTGGCGTGCACGCAAATGAAAATGACTCCGGCTGAGGCGTTGACCGCCGCCACTATCAATGCTGCGTACTCGCTCGGTCGCGGCGATGAAATAGGAAGCTTGGAAAAAGGAAAGCGGGCCGATTTCGTTATCCATGATTGCGAAGATTATCGCGAGCTGGCTTACTTTTTTGGGATCGAGCATCCATGGCGAGTCTATGCATCGGGTAAGTTGGCGTTTTCGAAAAGCGTTCTAGCGGCCGACCGTAAGGAAGGGCTAGTGTTTTGACGGCGCAGCCTAAGTGCCAAGAGTTGCCCTTCCCGACGGTCGGGCTTGTGACACAAAAATTTCGATTGACGAGTCGGCAGTTGTCTTTTATTATTACCTTCAACACTGGAAAGGAGGTGATCAAAAATTTATGAGTTCTTATCACAGTGAGGTGGCTGAGACCTAGCCTCAGGATCGATAACTGCGATTGTTTGGGTTGTCATCCTGAGCGGTTCACTGTGACACCTTCTTTCCGAAGCGGTCACAGCCACAGGTCAATCCCTACAGTTCACCGGAGAGCCGCTCGTGAGCAGTCGCGAGCGGCTTTTCTTCTGCGCCGGGCCTCCAAGGTCGTCGGAATCATTATTTATGACTTCGCGCTCACCGAATGCGCATCTGTGCTTGACTTATCAACCCGCGCACCGCTATAGACATCAAATACCATCCGCAACTCAACTCTTTCCGGTTGCTGGAAAAAAGAGCGTTTAAGTGTCTGAAAAGAAGTTGCCAAGTTCCCCTGTGTTCTACGACCCGCTCGGCCGTCGTTGGCGAACTGTTCGCCGCACGTATCTGGCCCTGGGCATTGCGGTCACAGCCATCACAGCGATTTTCATCGCCAGCGTGCTGGTCAATCCCTTGTTGCCGCGTTTGAATCTGCGCCCCTTACAGAATCTGCCGCAAACCTATCGCATAAAGCCCCAACCGCCGGCAGTTTTGCAAAACCCGAGCGAAGCGAAAGCGAAAAAAGCACAGGAAGAACTGAAGAAGGCGTATTTGCAAACGCGGGCGGTACCAGCGCGGCGTTCTGAGCTGACTCCGATCGTGCCGGCGCCGGCGACTACGCCACTGCCGGCGCCCGCCAGCTTCACTGCGAAGCAGTTGGCGATCGGTTTCTATATCAACTGGGACGAATCCAGTTACACCTCGCTCGAACGAAATCTGGATCACCTCGACTGGGTCGTAGCGCAATGGGCGCATCTCGTTGATGCAAAGGACGGCAGCAGCCCGCTCGGCATCGAGCTGGACGCCAAGGCCCTAAACCTCATTCGCGAGCGGCGGCCGCAAACCTCGATCATTCCGATGGTGCAGAACCTCTCTGATGAGAAGTGGGAGAAGGATCTTCTGGCCCGGGCGGTCGCTGATGAAGGATCGAGACAGCGCTTGATTGCCGCGCTTTCGCAGTTCGTCGAACAGAACAAGTTCGCCGGACTCTGTGTGGACTTTGAGGAGCCCACCAGCCAGACACAGCCCAACCTGCTCCGGTTCATGCAGGAGTTGCACGCTGCGTTTCAGTCCCGCGGGTGGGTAGTCGTACAGGCCGTTCCGTTCGACGACGCCGAATGGAACTATCGCGAATATTCCGCCGCGACTGACTATTTGATGTTGATGGCTTATGACGAACACTGGGCCGGAAAAATAGCGGGCTCGGTGGCTTCGCAGGATTGGTTCGAACGCACTCTGGCCAACCGTATGCGCGAGTTGGCGCCGGCAAAGACGATCGTTGCGCTGGGTAACTATGGGTATGACTGGAGGGAAGGCGGTGATGCTAAGGAAGTCAGTTTCCAGGAGGCGGTAATCGACGCCAAGGACTCTTCCGCGCAAATCGAATTCGATTCCGCCACGCGGAATCCGCATTACGAGTATGACGAAGACGATAACTCACATCACATCGTCTGGTTCCTTGACGGCGTTACCGCCTTTAACCAAATGCGGGCTGCAAGTGGCTATAACCCGGCCGGGTTCGCGCTCTGGCGTCTGGGCTCGGAAGATCCATCCATCTGGTCGATTTTTGGAACTGATGAACCGAATCCTCGGGCCGACGCGCTCAAGCGAATTCTTTATGGCTACCAGGTGGACTTTGAAGGCACTGGTGAATTGCTGCGAGTTCAAGCGAGCCCGCACGACGGCGAGCGCGGGCTCAGCGTCGACCAGAAGACCGGCTTCATAAGCTCAGAGACTTATGACAACAATAACATTCCTTCGTCGTACGTGATCGAACGCACCGGAGATCATCCGGGGATGATCGCTTTGACCTTTGACGATGGACCCGATCCCGATTGGACGCCGGCGATTCTTGATATTCTGAAACGGGAAAACGTGCCGGCAACATTTTTTGTGATTGGCAAGAATGGCCAGGCGCATCCTGATTTGCTGCGACAGATCGTTGACGAAGGCCACGAACTCGGCAACCATACTTTTACCCATCCCAACCTCGGTGAAATGCCGGCTCGAATTACTGCTCTCGAGTTGAACGCCACTCAACGCCTGATTGAATCCGCCACGGGCCGTTCGACGGTACTCTGCCGGCCGCCTTATTTTGGCGACGCGGAAGCCGACAGGCCCGAGGAAGTCGAACCGGCGATTGTCGCGGAGAAGCTTGGCTACATCATCGTGGGTTTGCGCATCGACCCGGGAGATTGGAAGCCGGGCGCACAGGCAGACCAAATCGTTCAGACGACAATCGATAGGGCTACGGATACCAATCCCGAAACCCGCGGCCAGGTTGTCTTGCTGCACGACTCGGGCGGCGACCGCGAGGCGACGATAGCCGCACTGCCTCGCATCATCCACGAACTGCGCGCGCGCGGTTTCAAGTTCGTACCGGTCTCGACGCTGGGCGGCTGGACCCGCGACCAGGTAATGCCGCTGCTGCCACCGAGTCAGAGCGTTTACACGCGCACGGACGCTTTGGCTTTTCTCTTTCTTTCGACTGGCGGCTGGCTTTTGCAGTGGACCTTCATCATTGGCATCATTCTGGGATTGGGAAGGCTGGGCGTTATTGGCGCGTTGGCATTTGCGCAATGGGCCCGCTCACGACGACGCGAACGAGAGCACTCCGGCGAAGAATACGAACCGTTCGTTTCAATTATCGTCCCCGCCTATAACGAAGAGCGAGTCATCGAGGCGACCATTCGCAGCCTGCTGAATTCCGACTATGACAACTTTGAAGTTATCGTGGTCGATGACGGCTCGCAGGACCGCACCAGTGAAGTTGTCCGCGAATATTTTAGCGAACAGCCTTTAGTCAGGCTGCTGACCGAACCGAACGCCGGCAAGGCGGAAGCCCTCAATGTCGGTTTGCGGCACGCGAAGGGCGACGTGATTGTCGCGCTTGATGCCGACACGCAGTTTCCCGGCGAAACAATTCGCATGCTGGCGCGCCGCTTTGTAGATCCACAGATGGGCGCTGTCGCCGGCAATGCCAAGGTCGGCAACCGGATAAATATCGTGACGCGCTGGCAGGCGCTGGAATACATCACCGCCCAAAACATGGATCGCCGCGCTTTTGCGAGCCTGAACTGCATCACGGTAGTTCCCGGATCGGTCGGCGCCTGGCGGCGAGAGCTGATCGAGCGCTGCGGCGGTTTCAGCGCGGAGACGCTGGCCGAGGATCAGGATCTAACGCTGCGCATACGAAAACTCGGGTACAAAATCGGTTACGAAGAAAGAGCCATCGGTTGGACCGAGGCGCCGCATAGCCTGAGAATGCTGGCGCGCCAAAGGTTCCGCTGGGCCTATGGCACTCTGCAGTGTCTTTGGAAACATCGCGATGTGCTGTTCCGTCCGCGTTACGGCGCGCTGGGATTTGTGGCGCTGCCGAACGTTTGGATCTT
Source organism: Blastocatellia bacterium (assembly GCA_033858155.1). GTDB lineage: Bacteria > Acidobacteriota > Blastocatellia > Pyrinomonadales > Pyrinomonadaceae > UBA11740. The sequence goes on along the minus strand of JAWVCT010000055.1, from coordinate 29,209 downwards.
TCAGGTACTGTTTCCGCTGATCTCGCCGGTGATGGATTTGATCCTCGTCTACACGCTGATCTCGAACCTGCTGGATCGTTTGCAGCAACCCATCGGCTACTCGTTTACCAACCTGCGGCAGGTGCTTTTCTACTACGCGCTGTTTCTGGCGGTGGATTGGAGCGCGGCCTGCTTTGCGTTCGTGCTGGAACGCAAAGAGCGTTGGCGTTTGCTATGGTGGCTGTTCCTCCAACGCTTCTGCTATCGCCAGGTGATGTACTACGTAATGGTTAAGTCGGTGACCACCGCCGTGCGCGGGGCCGTGGTTGGTTGGGGCAAGCTGGAGCGGAAAGCGACCGTCGAAGTGCAACCGTGAAGTGGCACAGACTTCAGTCTGTGATCCAATCCCGTATTATGAATCCTTGAGAACTCGTTCCCCCACGTTAACCACAGACTAAAGTCTGTGCCCCTCCCCGCAGCTTGATCCTATGTTTACGATTCGAAAGAAGTGGTTGGTTTTTCTCGCCATTCTGATCGTCGCGGCGGCGTTCCGCCTCGTGGTTGCGCACCGCTGGCCCAACGACTCTCCGGATGATGGCCGAACCTACGCGCAGATTGCGCGCAACGTGCTCGAGCAGCACGTCTACTCGCACGAGGCGGAACCGCCTTACGATTCGTCGCTGATACGTCTTCCCGGTTATCCGCTCTTCCTCGCGGGCATCTATTCAGTTTTTGGTCACACGAACAACGGCGCGGTTCGCATCGTCCAGGCTTTGATTGACACTGCCTCATGCGGGCTGGTCGCGCTGCTTGCGTTCTATTGGCAGCCGGATGAAAAGCGAAAGCGGATGACAGCAATCGCGGCCCTGTCGTTAGCCGCGGTCTGTCCGTTCACGACGATTTATGCCGCGACCATCCTCACGGAAGTGCCGACAACCTTTCTGATGTTGGCCATGTTCCTGTCGGCCACGTTCGCATTTCGAAATGGATTCACAGAGGGCCCAGAAGAAGATCGTAGGGGATTAAAGCGGGCGCTGCTTTGGTGGATAGCGGCTGGGGTATGCGGTGGCCTGGCCGTTCTGTTTCGACCTGATAGCGGACTGTTCACGTTGGCGGTCGGGTTGACGCTGGTGATCACGGCGCCAATTTGGAGTGCGGTGGCCAGCGCAGCGCGACACCGCTTTGGATCGCCGGTCGAAACTTCTGAGGATAGAGATCCAAAGCGCCGTCGTCGCTTCGCTCTGCCGGCGCACTCCAAACTGTCACGCACACTGGCAGCAGGGGCGCTGTTCTCGCTCGCTTTTGCGCTCGCCCTGGCTCCCTGGACGATTCGCAACGCGCGGGTCTTCCATCTCTTTCAACCGCTGGCGCCTTCGCATGGCGAGATGCCGGGGGAGTTCGTGCCGCGTGGTTACAACCAATGGCTGCGCACGTGGATCGACGATGAAAGTTATGTCGCGCCGTTTCTGTGGTCGCTCGACAGTCAGCCCCTGGACATCGACGATATTCCGCCGTCGTCGTTCGATTCGGCGGACGAGAAGGCTCGGGTGGCCGCGCTGCTGGACAAGTACAACGATCCGCAGGGCGCTGATAAATCTGCACAGTCTCAGGCGAAACCAACGCCAACGGTTTCGCCTACGCCGGTCCCCGCAACCGCTAACGTTAAGGCGATCAAGAAGGCAACGCCGAGTCCCACAAACTCGCCACAGAAAAAGGCAAACGCGAACGCGAACGCGAACAGCAATGCGGAAGACTCAGGTGACGAGGGTGATCAGAACGACAACAGCAGCGATCAGGGTGATGAGAGCGACAACAGCGACGCAGACGAATCCGATCAGTCACAAGCGGAAGAGCACGGGCCGGTCGAGATGACGCCCGAGATCGATGCCGGCTTTGCGCAGATTGCTCGCGAACGCATTGCGCGTCATCCGTTTCGTTACTACGTTTGGCTGCCGCTGAAACGCGCGCACACGATGTGGTTTGATACCCATTCGCAATACTGGCCGTTTGAAGGCACGCTGCTGCCGCTCGAAGATCTCGATTATGAAAACCACCAACAGATATGGTTGCCGCTGTTTGCCGGGCTGACTGCAATTTATACCCTGCTGGGTTTAGCGGGGGCGTGGTTGCTTTGGGATTCGCGAAAGTTTACCGCGCGGCGTTGGCTGCTACTGGTCTCGTTGGCGATCGCTTTGCGATTGATTCTGTTTTCGTCGATGGAGAATCCCGAGCCGCGTTACGTGGTCGAGTTCTTCCCGTTTCTCGCCATCCTCGGCGGCATCGCCATCGCGCGCGCGCCGAATCTTTTTAATAGACCACAACGGAACACGGATTAGCGCTGATAAGACCGACTGAGCAGTCGTTACTTGTCCGTGTGAATCCGTGTCTATCTGTGGCTAATGACCTATGGCTGACGAAAAACTATGGCGTCGACTTCGGTGTCTGCTCTGATGCCGGAATGCGCGCAGGATCCGGTCGATCAGGCGAGGTGTGCAAGTGAATTGCTTTCCAGTCCTTGCCGACTTTACGGAATACGATCGTCATGCGGCCGCTGTCGGTTTCGGGCGTCCCGCGGAACGTCATGGATTGAGTCCACAGGCAGGTAATCAACGCTGCGTCGCGGCCAAGCATGGTGATGCGAAGATCTCTTGTGTCCAGCTTGACGTCTTTCATTTCCGGATATGATGCTTCGCGGTTCTGCTTTAACTGATCCCAGCCTCTGGTGACCGAGCCGTTGTAATTGAAAAGCACGAGGCGCGGGGTGTTTTGATAGGCGCCGGTCGCCGCCTTTACGTCGGCGTGCCTGATGCCGTCGAGCAGGTTATTGAAAGCTGCCTGGACCGAACTCGACGGTGCGATCTGGCCGCTGGCTTGGGTGCTCTTTGGCCGCTGAGTCGCAGTGCTGGCTCCGGTGTTGGACTTAGTCACTGTCTTCGGAGTCGGCGAAGGTTTCGGCGCGACGGTGCGTGTACGCGTTGATGTGGTTCCGGAATTCGAGTTCTGAGCGAACGCGAAACCGGCGGCGGCAAACGCAACTGAAACGATTACGAGAAATCTCTTCACCATAATTAGCTCCTCAAGTCTCGCCACAGAAACAAGAGATCGATAAGCCTAAAAAAAGGTCACCGACTACTCTAATTTCCCTGGCCCTCGGTGGCTTCTGAAAATTCGTGCCACGGACGCTGGCTGCGCAGACGCATCACCGAACGTTCGCGGCCGAGTATCTCAAAGACCTCAAACATTGACGGTCCCACGGCTTGGCCGGTCAACATGGTGCGCGAAGCATTGATCAAAAGTCCAGCTTTTACTCCCACCTCATCGCTGAAAATACGCAGAGCGGCCTCGGCCTGGGCCGCGTCCAGAGGCTCGATTGTCTCCAAACGATCGGCCAGCGCCGGCAGAAGTTCCTTCAGCTTTGGTTCCTTGAAAATGTTCTTGCGCACCGCAGCCTCTTCGAAATCGAAATCTTCTGAAAAGTAGGCGCGGCCATGCGAGGAAAAATCTTTCAAGGTAAAAAAACGTTGCCGGATCAATTCGACGGCCTTCCCGAACCAGATGCTTTCGTCCTCGTCGTATTCTTCGCGCCAAAGCTTCTCAGATCGCAGTTCGGCCTTGACCATTGGCAGCAACTCCGCGAGCGGCATCGTGCGGATATACTCAGCATTCATCCACAAGGCTTTGTCGTCGGTCCAATGACGTGGATCGTTTTCGTGGAAGTTGAAGACGGCGTTCGATTTGTTAACGCGGTCAAGTGAGAAGAGCTGAATCAATCTTTCGCGAGAAAAAATCTCATCCTTAGGATCTGGATTTGGTTGAACCTCGCCAGTATCACCCGCGCCAATTATCTCGGCAGGATAGTGAGTCGTGTCTGGAGACCAACCCAAACGCACTAAAAAATTAACGAACGCGTCTGGCACGAACCCGCGATCGCGGTACGTGGTAAGCGAGACAACTTCGCCATGCTTGCGCTTGGAAAGCTTGGCCTTGTTCGGCGCGAGAATCAGCGGCAGGTGTGCGAACTGTGGGACCGGAGCGCCAAAGGCCTGGTAAAGCAGAATCTGTTTGTGTGTGTTCGTCAGGTGATCCTGGCCGCGAATGACGTGGGTGATGCCCATTTCAATGTCGTCGAGCACCACGGACAAATTGTAAAGCGGATGTCCGTCTGAACGCAGGATCACCAGGTCTTCAATTTCGGAATGGGCCCGTTCCTGATCGCCATAGACGATGTCGGCGAAACGCGACACACCTTCAGCCGCGACTTTCAAACGAATTGCGAAAGGCTCTCCGGCAGAGGCACGTCTCTCGGATTCTTCCTTTGCCAGGTCGCGAAATGGATTGCTGCGATGATCGATGCCTTCGGCGGCATGAGCGCGCGCGCGATCGACGATGCCCTGCTTGACGGATTTATCTTCGCGTTGTTCCTTCGGGGTAAAGTCGCGATAGGCCTTACCTTCTTCCACCAGTTTTTTCGCGGCAGCGCGGTGCTTATCAGCATTGTCAGACTGGAAGACGATCTCTTCGTCGTAATCGAGGCCCAGCCATTCCAGTCCTTCGATGATCGAACGGGTCGATTCGTCCGTCGAGCGTTGCAGGTCGGTGTCTTCGATTCGCAGCAGGAATTTGCCGCCGACTTTACGAGCGAAGAGCCAATTGAACAAGGCCGAGCGCGCTGCGCCAATGTGCAGATACCCGGTAGGTGATGGAGCAAAACGAACGCGAGCAGTCATAGAATTAGAGGTCAGAAGTCAGAGGGCAGAGGTCAGAAAAAGGTGTTTGGGAACGCCCTGCTGACCGCTGATCTCCGACCTCTGACCTCCTGCAAATCTGGCGGAGATGACAGGATTCGAACCTGTGAAGGGCTTTTGACCCTTAACGGTTTAGCAAACCGCCGCCTTCAGCCACTCGGCCACATCTCCGCAACTGGGTCGAGAAGTTATTCTAAGCCGGGAACGGGGATTGTCAAGACAGGGGTAGCGCAAGTTGTTAACTTACGTCTCACTTCCAATAAGGTATCGCAACGCCAGGGCACTAGCACGACTGTCAGGGAGGGCTCAAAAACTTACGCTAAGAGAGTTCTCCCTGACAGTCGGGTTAGTGCCCCAGTCCGAGCCTCGACTTAGCAACACACCCGAGAGGACACTGCCAGGAAATCGCAAGTTAACAACTTGCGCTACCTACGCAGCCAGATCCAGCGGTTTGGGTGCGCGACGCAGTTGCACCGGGAGACTGGGTGCGCAACAAACCTGCATGAGCTTCTCGCGATCTCGTTGCAGTTCGGGATGTTCAGATAGGGCGACGCGGACTTCGCGAAAGATGCGCGCCGCATGCTCGTCCGGTGGTTCCGTCAGCCGGTAGTGCATCCACTTGCCTTCGCGCCGCGCCGTAACCATGCGGGCGCGCCTCAAGTAAGCCAGATGCCGCGAAATCTTTGGTTGGCTGATCTTCAAAATCACCACCAGGAAGCAGACGCAAACTTCTGAGTCACCTATCAAACCAATCAGACGCAGCCGAGTACGATCGGCCAGGCCTTTGAAGAGAAATTCGATGTTGTAAGTTTTTTTAGCCATGCTTAATCAAATCCAATCTTCTGACTCCGTCTCTCCATCAGAATAGTATCGCGCCAAACGCCGTCCAGCTTTGCAATGCATTTGCGCCGCCCCACTTCGCGAAAGCCGCTGCTTCGATGCAGGGCAACACTGCATGCGTTCTCAGGAAACATTCCGGCTTGCAGACTCCAGATTCCATTTTCTTCAGACGCGGCGATCAGTGCTGCGAGCAATTTCCTTCCGAGACCCAAGCCTCTCTGGCTTTCAGAGACATAGACGCTGACTTCAGCGACGCCCGCATACACCTCCCGCGATGATGCGGGACTGAGGGCCGCCCACCCGACGACTATCTCAGCCTGTCGCGCTACCAGTCGGGCGAACGGCAGGTGTGATGCGTCCCACGCTTCCCACGAAGGGGCCGTCGTCTCAAACGTGGCTTGGCGGGTGGCGATGCCTTCGAGGTAAATCTCCCTCACCGCGGGCCAGTCATCCGGCAGCATTGGATCGATTAGAAGGGTCATTTTGATTAGGACGGTCGGTAGCGCGGTGAACTGGGTCGCCGACACTGCGGGAAACCGTTCAAGCGGTTTCCATTCCAAACACTCCAGTAATCATCCGGCTAAAGCCACGGTGCCAAGAGAAGGCCACACGGATTTAAACTAGCATAGTACCCGGTTGTCATATATGTGCCTTGACGTATGCGATGATGATTGCTAGTCTGTGCTCTCGAAGTCATATTCGTCTTAACGTATGTGAGTCTAGAGGAGAGAGGCCATGGAAAGCAAGATCAACATGAATGAAAATCGAAATGGAAGCGTCAACACACTGAAAGCGCATCTGTCGCTCAACGTGCGGAACGTGGACCAGAGCGTCCAGTTTTACCGCAAAATGCTGGGCATTGAGCCCAGCCAGGTGCGCATGGGCTATGCAAAGTTTGATGTGCAGAATCCACCCTTGAACCTGGCGTTGAATGAAGCGCCCGGTTCCGGTAGCGGCGCACTGTCACATCTCGGCATTCAGGTGGCGTCCACCGAAGACGTATTGGCCTTGAGGCAGAAGTGGAACGACGCCGGCTTGTCTACGCGCGACGAGATGCAGACGACTTGCTGTTACGCGGTCCAGGACAAAACCTGGGTGAGTGATCCGGACGGCAACGAGTGGGAAGCGTTCGTAGTGCTGCAGGATAACCTGTCGGAATCGAAGGCGTGCTGTGGCGTCGGCGAAGAAACCTGCGCCGTGCCACTGACACAGATTTCGTAGTCTTACAATCCATACGTAAGCGGCGCCGCTGGTTGGCGACGCCGCTTCATATCTTGGTCTGGTTTCTTGTCAGAGCCGAAAGCTGTCTATGGATTCGAAGGCCTCTGCGCCGGCGCATCGCCCGGGCCACGAGGTCCGCGCCGGCGGTCGCCGAAACGTTCGTGGTTGGCCTTGCGTTCTTTCATCAAGTTCGCGGCCGTCGCTTTTTGCTCGGCCGTCAGTAGTCCCGCTATTTTCGTTTCCGTCTCTTTCATCGAAGCGCGCATCTGCTCATGAAGCGTCCGGGCCCGCGCCTCCTCCTCCGAGGTGAGGGTGCCCTGGCGTTTCTTCTCGCCGAGTTGCCGCAATTCTTCGCGGACAGCTTTATTGCTTTCGGAGCTCTGTTGAATGATTGTGCGAACCTGCTGCTTCTGCGCGTCCGTCAGATTCAGTTCGCGCAGCACTCCCGGGCCAAAAGCGCCGCCGCCCCCAGGACCCCGACTAAACCCGCGCTCTCTACGTTCGGTCCCTTCAGTGGGATTCTGAGTCGCGGGTTGTTGGGCCTGGGCAATCGCGCCAAACGCGGTCAATAAACCGAGCATCAAGCCTGCGTAAGTAAGTCTCGTGCGTGAAAACATTTTATCCATCGCTCCTTTTGATTCGAACTTTGATTTCAGTTGGGGAAGTAAAGCTCCATCTTATGTGAAGGGTTCAGACGCCTGACCACGCGAAATAGTCTAAAGAAGTTCTTGACTGCCAGCGTGGTTCTAGGATACAAACCACTTTGCTTGGCAAAGCCAAGGCCCTGGGACGAGGCCAGAAAATCGAACCGAAAGGCTGCCGGGCATTAGCCCGACCCTAAGGGAGGGCCCGGTCGAAACCCAGGCACAGCATCAGAAACCTGAGAAATGAATCTTTTGTGAGATAGGAAAAGCCCGCTTCAGGGTTTACAATTCCGCCGCATGACATTGCTTCAAAATATCAACTCACCCGCGGATTTGCGGCGGCTGCCACTCGATCAGTTGCAGCAGGTCGCCGACGAAATCAGGCAATACATCCTGGAAACGATGTCCCGCGTGGGCGGGCACACCGGAGCTTCGCTCGGCGCGGTTGAGTTGGCCGTGGCGCTGCACTACGCCTTTGATACGCCGCAGGATCGTCTGGTCTGGGACGTTGGTCATCAAGCTTACGCACACAAGATTCTGACTGGGCGGCGCGACCTTCTGCCCACAGTCAAACAATACGGCGGCATCAGCGGCTTCTTGCGCCGTGATGAATCGGAATACGACGCGTTCGGCGCCGGCCATGCTTCGACTTCGCTTTCCGCGGCGTTGGGAATGGCAATCGCGCGCGATCGCCAGGGCGAGAATCACAACGTGGTGGCCCTGATTGGCGATGCGTCGCTCGCCGGCGGCATGGCGATGGAAGCGATCAATCAGGCGGGACATTTGAAGACGCGCCTGATCGTCCTGCTTAACGATAATGAAATGTCGATTGCGCCGGCCGTGGGCGCGCTGACCGGTTATCTGAACCGGATTCGTGAGGCGCATGGCTATCACCGCTTCAAGGATGAGGTGGAAGAAAAACTTCTGGCGATTCCTTCAGTTGGCGGACGGCTCCATCATGCCGCCAAGACAGTGAAGGACGCGATCGCCGCGGCGGTTTTGCCGGGCGCGCTGGTCAACGAACTGGGATTCAAGTACATCGGCTATGTGGATGGGCACAACGTGCGGGGACTGGTTGCGGCTTTGCGCGAAGCTCAACAAGTGAAAGACGGTCCGGTGATCGTGCATGCCTTGACGACCAAGGGCAAAGGCCATCCGGCCGCGGAAAAAGACTACTACAAATGGCATGCGACCGGCCCGTTTGATTTGAAAACCGGCACGCCGATCAAGTCACCGGCGAAAGCTCCGACTTACACGCAGGTGTTTGGCGAAACCCTGTGCGAGTTGATGGCGAAAGACGAGCAGGTCGTCGCCCTGACTGCCGCCATGCCCGACGGCACCGGCGTCGCGCTGCCGCTGGAAAAATTTCCCGAACGCTCTTTCGATGTCGGTATAGCTGAGCAGCACTGCGTCACTTTTGCCGCCGGATTGTCTTGTGAAGGACTCAAGCCGATCTGCGCGATTTACTCGACCTTCCTGCAGCGCGCGTTCGATCAACTGGTCCACGACGTCTGTTTGCAAAACCTGAATGTTAAGTTCTGTTTGGATCGAGGTGGTATTGCCGGCGGTGATGGACCCACGCATCACGGTCTGTTGGACATCGCCTATCTACGCGTGGTTCCGAACATTGTGTTGATGGCGCCCAAAGACGAAGGCGAGATGCGCGACATGATGTTCACGATGAACGAATACGTCGGGCCGGCGGCGATGCGTTATCCACGCGGCAACGGAATGGGCGTGCCGATCGATGGGGAGCCGAAGATCCTGGAGATTGGCAAAGCCGAACTGTTGCGCGACGGGGGCGAGATTGCCATCGTCGCCTACGGCTCGATGGTTCATCCATCTCTGCAAGCGGCCGAGAATCTGGCAAAGGAAGGAATCGAAGCGACCGTCATAAACGCGCGCTTCGTGAAACCACTCGACAGTGCCCTGCTGTTGGCGCTGGCGCGCACCAAGCGCCTGATCGTAACAGTGGAAGAAGCCTATCTCGCCGGCGGGTTCGGCTCTGCCGTGATCGAGTTATTGGAAGAGAATGGACTGCAGGACAAGGTTCGCGTCGTGCGCATGGGTGTTCCCGACAGGATTGTCACCCACGGCGATGCGAAACTTCTGCTGGCGAAATATGGTTTGGACACCGATGGTATCTACACGCGCGTCAAAGAGGCCGTGGAGGTCCTGGAAGATCGGCGCGCCAAGCCGCAAAAGGTTACCGCTTAGATACAAGTTTCAAAAGGTTGTTGACCTCTCGGCGCTGCCGTGGCATTATGCGCCTGAGGCGTCTGAGAGTTTAAAATTTTCTTGATTCGCCCTGCCCTGTAATTCCTCCAACACAATCAGCACCCGACGCAAAGGATCCATTTTCGATCTTGATCGCGAAGCTCGCGCGGTGCGGCGCGAGGGGAAGGGCCTCCATGAAGAAGCAATATATGTTTGAAAGAGAATGCATACATCGAGATGGTGGAACCGACGGAGACGTCTACAACGGGATGTTTTTTATACAGGCATTGCAGCGTTTGCAGAGCGCTGAAGCAGTGAGGATGGCCGGAAAAGTGTCCCCCTTTTTCTGGGTAGACGCGCCTCGGGTGGTGGTTTGGCTGTGCCGCGATTGCGCGGCGGATTTGCACATTAGCGACGCTCCCCGGGCGTTGCTGCAAGGCGCGCGACGCTAAGTATCAGAAGCTCGACCGTAAGGGAGGGCCAGCCGCGAGAGATGCCCTCCCTGACAGTCGGGCTTCTGACGCGTACGAGCGGTTTTGCGGTAGAGTGTCGTCGATGAAGCGAGAGCGCATCGACAAACTGCTCGTCGACCGCGGGCTGGCGAATTCGCGCACCAGGGCGCAGGCACTGGTGATGGCCGGGGTCGTCCTCGTCGATGAACAACTAGTTACCAAGTCATCCGAAGCATTTGCTTTGGACGCCAACATCCGTGTCAAAGGCGATGGCGATCCAGCCTCACGCTATGTCGGTCGTGGCGGACTGAAACTGGAGGCTGCCCTCCGCGAATTCAATATCAACGCTGATGGCCTGACCTGCATCGATGTGGGTTCCTCGACGGGCGGTTTTACTGATTGCCTGCTGCAGCATGGCGCGCGTCGCGTCGTGGCTGTCGATGTAGGTCACAATCAATTCGACTGGCGGCTGCGCAATGACCCTCGCGTTGAGTTGCGCGAAGGTGTCAACGCGCGTTATCTGAAACCTCAAGACTTCGATCAGAAGTTCGAGCTGGCGACCATCGATGTGGCATTCATTTCGGCCACCAGGATCCTCCCCGCAGCCGTTCCGTTGCTAACTGACCACGGACGCATCATCACGCTGATCAAGCCGCAGTTCGAAGTCGGTAAAGGCGAAGTCGGCAAGGGCGGCATCGTCAAAGACCCGGCGAAGCACGAACGTGTCATCGCGGAAGTGAACAGCGTCGCGGAAGAGTTGGGATTACGGGTTCGTGCCGTGACTAAATCGCCGATTCATGGCGCGGATGGGAATCTTGAATTCCTGGCTTTGTATGAGTTAGTTACAGCTTCAACCACAAAGTCACAAAGACACGAAGATAAATAGAGAGCAACGGGGGCGGCGCTCGCAAATTGAAGTAAGCATCGGCGGGTGGAGCCGCCTTGGTACCCGTGCTCAACTTTCATTTTTTCTTTGTGGTCTTTGTGTCTTTGTGGTTAATTAGTACGCCCGAACACCATGACCTCGATCAAACGCATCGGCGTCCTCGTCAAGCCGCATCAACCCGATGCGATCGAGACCCTCTGCCGACTCACCGAATGGTTGAACGAGAAGGGGATTCAGCTTGTCGGGCGGGCGGAGATCGCCCACGATCAAATCAAGCAACAAACAGGCTGTGCCGTTGAAATCGTCAAAGACGAACAGCTTGCGTCATCAGTTGATTTAATCCTGGTGCTGGGCGGCGACGGCACGATGATCTCCACCGCGCGGATGATTGGTGACACCGAAGTGCCGGTGATTGGCGTCAATTACGGCGGCCTCGGCTATCTCGCCGAGTTTCCGATTGAGGAACTATTCTCGGCGCTGGAGTCTATTCTCTCCGGCGAATACAAAGTCCAAAAGCGCGTGATGCTGTCCGTTGAGCTGTGGCGCGGCGAAGAGTTGATTACGCGCAGTCGAGTGCTTAATGACGTCGTAGTGAACAAGTCGGCACTCGCCCGCATCATCGAAATCGAAGCCTATCTTGATGCTCAATTTGTAAATCTGTTTCGAGCGGATGGTCTGATCGTCGCTACCCCGACGGGCTCGACCGCGTACAATCTCTCGGCCGGTGGTCCTGTCATTTACCCTTCGATGAATGCGGTGGTGATCACTCCCATCTGTCCGTTCACTCTGTCGAACCGACCGATCGTCGTGCCCGACGAGTCCGTGATCGAAGTGCATTTGATGACCGATAAAGAAGATGTGGCGCTGACACTGGATGGCCAAGTCGGATTCCCTCTGCAAGTCAGCGATCGCATCGTAATCAGTAAGAGCAAGACCACGTTCAACCTGGTGCAGCCGCCGCATCGGAATTATTTTGATGTGCTGCGCGACAAATTGAGATGGGGGAGATGAGTTTCGACTTTCGGGTTTAGAGTTTCAAGTCAAGAGAATTTCGGTTTAAGGAATTCAAAAATCGCCAATGGTCAAATCAGCGAGACAGGCTGACAACCCACATGAAAAACGAAACTCATAACTCGAAACTCAAAACCGGCGACTTTCGCCGTCCCTGGTACGTGCCTTCGCTGACGACCCAGATTCTTATCGGTCTGGTGGTTGGCGGAGTGCTCGGATACCTCAGTCCGAAGTGGGGCAATAATGTTTATTTCCTCCGCGACATCTTCCTTAATCTCATCAAGTCCATCATTGCTCCGCTAATCTTCTCGACGCTGGTAGTCGGGATTGCGGGCGGTGGAGATTTGAAGCAAGTCGGCCGCATGGGCGCAAAGGCGCTGCTGTATTTCGAGATCGTCACTACGGTGGCGCTGTTCATCGGCTTGGGAATTGTGAATCTGACCAAGCCGGGCGCCGGAGTTGTGCTCGCCGGCGGCGGGGACATCAGCTCGCTGGTCAAGACCCAGCCGCAGGGCTTTCGCGATCTGCTGGTCCACATCTTTCCCTCGAGCGTGATCGATTCAATGGTGCGTGGTGACGTGCTGCAAATCGTGGCCTTCACGGTTTTGTTTGCCATGGCGGTCTCGGCGATGGGCTCAAGGGCCGCTCCAATCCTCCGCGGTTGTGAAGCGCTGTCGCAAGTGATGTTCAAGTTCACCAATTACGTCATGATGTTCGCGCCGATCGGCGTAGGCGCGGCGATGGCCCACACAATCGCCACGAACGGACTTCAGGTGCTAGTCAATCTCGGGAAGCTGATCGGCTCGCTCTACCTCGCGCTCTTTGTACTGGTGGTCTTTGTTTTTGGCGCGGTCATGATCATTGCGCGAGTGCCGATCAAACAATTTCTCAAGGCCGTGCGCGAGCCGTTTACGATCGCCTTCGCGACGACCAGCAGTGAATCTGCCCTACCCAAGGCCATGGAAAACATGGAGCGTCTCGGCGTGCCGCGCCGCATCGTGGGGTTCGTCATGCCGACCGGCTACAGTTTCAATCTGGACGGCACAACACTTTATCTCGCGATGGCTTCAGTGTTTGTGGCGCAGGCAGCGGAACCCGTGATCGGTCACATGAGCTTCGGCCGCCAGATCGTTATGATGCTTACCTTAATGATCACGTCCAAAGGTGTTGCGGGCGTGCCGCGCGCGGCTCTGGTGATCCTGCTGGCGACGCTGAATAGCTTTATGCCGGGCGGCCTGGGCCCGATCGGAGTCGCGGTGATTTTCGGCGTGGATGAATTAATGGACATGGGCCGCACTTCCGTGAACGTTTTGGGAAATTGCCTGGCTACTGTCGTCGTGGCGCGTTGGGAAGGTGAGTTTGACGACGACAAAGCGCGCGTGTTCGGTACAGCCGAAGAGGTGCGAAGGGATTTGGCTGCAGGCGATCTAGCGTTCGCCGAGGCGGCTGCTGAGGGTGACTAGATTGTGGTGTTCTTTGCGGCTTTGCGCCTTTGCGTGAAACTAATCTCTCGCCATGGCGCAAAGATATTGAAGAAGACTGTTTGGGTTCGCGTCAGAAAAAGATCGCAAGTTAACAACTTGCGCTACATAAATGCTTTTTCCAATCGCAGACGAAAATTCTGATCGCAGATCCACGCCGTGGATCAATTACACTATCATTCTCATTAACCTATTCGTCTTTGTATTCCTGCAGGGGTTGGGAGCGAACGATAGGTTCACCTATGCGTTTTCCACGGTTCCCGGAGAGATTATTACCGGAAGGGATATTGTCACTCCCGATCGAATCATGATCGAGCCGATCACGGGGCAGCGCGTTGCGATGCCGGGCCTCCAACCGACTCCGGTGCCGGTTTTCCTGACCCTGATCACGTCGATGTTCATGCATGGCGGTTTGGCGCACATTTTCGGCAACATGCTCTTCCTCTGGATCTTTGGCGACAACATCGAAGATCGCCTGGGCCACGTGCGGTATCTCATCTTTTATCTGGTCTGCGGGGTGTTGGCAGGACTGGCTCACGTCTTCGCTACCTTTGTCTTCGCGGGCGACAACGTCGCTAGTCTGCTGGTCCCGAGCCTTGGCGCGTCGGGCGCTATCTCGGGCGTGCTCGGTGCTTACATTCTGCTGTTCCCAACCAAGCGAGTGACTGTTCTGTTGTCGTGGTTCATCACGCAGGTGCCGGCCTTCGTTGCGATCGGACTGTGGTTTGTGTTCCAGTTGATCAGCGGACTAGGCATGCTCGGCAGTGGCTCGCAACAGGGCGGAGTGGCTTATGCAGCGCACATCGGCGGATTTATTGCGGGGCTGGCTTTGATTAAGGTTTTCGAGATTGGGCGACCGCAGTCGAACGAATACGCGTAACAAGAACGATGACCACCGAACTATCATCACCAAATCAACAAGGACTCGACATCCAGTCGACGCCGCGCGCGGAGATGAATCTATTTCCGCTCGACACGTTTGCTTACGAATTTCCCGGCCGCGAGATCAAGATCAAGTTCGACATCCCTGAGTTCACCTGCATTTGTCCATTCTCGGATTTTCCCGACTTTGCCACGATTCGTCTGGAGTACACGCCGCACGAGCGCTGCATCGAATTGAAGAGTCTGAAGCTCTACATTAATTCGTTTCGCGAAGTGAAAGTTTTTCACGAGCACGTCATCAATATAATCCTCGAAGACTTTGTGCGGGCCTGCGATCCGCTCAGCGTCCAGATCGAAGGTGACTTTAATGTGCGCGGGAATATCAAGACCACGGTGAGCGCGAGTTACCGAAGGCAGCAGGCGGTAGGCAGTAAGCAGTAGGCAGGAAGCAGGAGGGAGTCCACAGTGCTCACGGCCGTTGGAAGCGGGTTCATCGTTCTTGTCGTCGTCGCGCTTTTTTTGTTTGTCGCGCGGCGCGTTTTTCGTTTGGCATTGAAGCTCGCTCTGGTAGGGGCTTTGGTTGTCTTACTTGTCTGCGCCGCCACGTTCGGCTGGTGGCGCGGATGGTTTGGTGCTTCTTCATCAACCCAACGCCCGCCTCCTCAATCAAATCAACGTACAAACTCCAACCGCCGCTCACGCTGAGTCACACAACGCCGGCATGAGGTCACCACCGGGTCTGTACTCCCAGCCATGTGATTTCCTGCTTGTGCTTTTTGCGCCTTTTTGTGGCTAAATCAATTTGCATGAGCACTCCGTACCAAGTCATCACTAACGCCGCCGAACTCCGCTGGGCGATCGATAAGCTTTCACAAAAACAAACCATTGGTCTCGACACTGAAACGACTGAGCTCGATCCATATCTTGGCCGCCTGCGCTTAATTCAACTCGCGTCAAACGACGGCGTGTACATCATCGACCTCAATCGTTTCGCCGATGGCGACCTGAAGCAGAGCGACGCGCTTGCGCCGTTGCGTCAACTCTTTACTTCGCCGCGGCCGATCAAGATCGCGCACAACGCGAAGTTTGATGCGAAGTTCATCAAGCACAACCTCGGCGTCGATCTGATTGGGTTGTTCGATACGCTGCTCGCCAGCCAGCTTGTTTCCGCGGGGGACATCGAGGAGCGTCACGGCCTGGCCGCGATCACTGAGCGGTATCTGAATGAAACTGTCGATAAGAGCGAGCGGCTGAGCAATTGGGAATTCGAGCTTTCGGAATCGCAGTTGGAATATGCTGCGCGCGATGCCGCGGTACTGCTGCCCCTGCGTGAAAAGCTAATCGAGAAAATCAAAACGCTGGACCTGGTGCAGTGTGCCCAGCTCGAGTTCGAGTGCGTGATGCCCGTGGTGGACATCGAGCTCACCGGCTTTTACATGAAAAAAGACCGGTGGATGGAGCAACTCAACATCGTGGGAGAGCGGCGCGCCGAAGTCGCCAATGAGCTGCAGGAGATGTTGGGCGAAGGTGTAGCGCAGGCGTCGCTGTTCGGGCCGGCGCGCGCGAACATCAATCTTGATTCTCAGCAGCAAGTTACTGAGTCGCTGACTCGCCTGGGTATTCCGCTTCCTGATTCAACTCGCAATTGGAAACTGCAGCCGCTGGCGGCGCAATATCCGGTGGTGGCGAAGTTGCTCGAGTACCGCACGATGCAAAAGGCTTTGACCAGCTATGGCCAGAACATGATCGATTTTATCAATCCCAAGACCGGCCGCTTGCACGCGGACTTTCGCCAGATTGGCGCGCCGACCGGGCGCTTTGCCTGTACGAATCCAAACATTCAACAGGTGCCGCACGCGCCTGAGTACCGGCGATGCTTTACCGGCTATCCCGAAGGACGGCTCCTGGTGATCGCCGACTATTCACAGATCGAGCTGCGCATCCTCGCGGAGCGTTCCGGCGATCGGGGCTTCATCGATGCTTTCAATTCCGGCGCAGACCTGCATCGCGTGACGGCGGCGCAGGTGTTCAATGTTGAGCAGGATCAGGTCACTGGCGATCAGAGATCGTTTGCCAAGGGTTTGAACTTCGGCGTGGTCTATGGAATCGGCGCGCAACGCTTTGCGATGATGACGGGAATGAGCGTGAGCGAAGCGGAAGATGTTTTGCGGCGCTACTTTGCGACCTATCGAAAGCTGGATACTTACTTGCGCGAGTCGGCGAATCGAGCGGTGAGCGATAAGCAGGCCCGCACAGCTTCCGGGCGGCTGGTGCGTTTCAATTTCGACGCGTCGGATCGCCAGCAGGTTTCGATGACCCAGCGCAACGGTAAGAACGCGCCGATCCAGGGTACCAGCGCGGACATTCTGAAACGCGCCCTGCGGCTTTTGAATGATGAGTTGCGACCCACGACGGGCAGGATTGTGAACATCATTCATGACGAGATCGTTGTCGAAGTGGACGAGAGCGAATCTGAAGACGTGGCGAGAAAGGTCGAGCGCGCAATGGTAACCGCCGGCGAAGAGTATGTGCAGACCGTCCCCGTGAAAGTAGAATTTCATATCGCTTCCGAGTGGGCGAAGTGAGGTCAGAACCGCCTGCGGTAGCGGGCGGGCATTTGCTCAACCAGGGGTGACGCCCCGGATCAACCGCCCGCTACCGCAGGCGGTTCCGACCCAATGCTGATTGATTCATTCGCGCCAAACCCCGATGCTGTCGAAACGCACAGCGTCGTCATTAGCGCATCCATAGAAGAAGTGAATCGTGCGCTGTGGACAGCGGATCTTGGCGGTTCGTTAATCATCAGGCTGCTGATGGGATTGCGATCCCTGCCAGAGTTCATCCTGCGTCGGGGTTGTGTGCCGCCGCGAAAACGAGCGATCACTCTGCAGACCTTGACCGATTCCGGCTTCGGTATTCTCGCAAACGAGCCGGACGAAATCGTGCTCGGGGTCAACGGGAAGTTCTGGCGGCCGACGGGAAACCTTTCCAAATTCAATCGCGCAGATTTTGATCGTCCCGTGCTCGCCGGCTTGGCTCGAGGAGTCTGGAATTTCAGTTTCAAAGAGGAGAGACCCGGTCGCACGATCCTGACTACTGAGACAAGAGTCGTATGTGGTGATGACGCGAGCCGGCGGAAGTTTCGCGTTTATTGGTTCTTCGTGCGCCCATTCAGTGGGCTGATTCGGCGGGTGATGCTGCGAGCGGTTAAGCGGAAAGTCCGGCAAACCTGATTTGCGTTTGCGCCTTCCGGTCTGCTTTGCGCTTTTGCTTGAAACACTTCTCACGGGCTTTGGATCACGCAAAGTCGCCAAGCGCATGCGGAAGGCGCTAAGAGAACGACCGAAACCTCAACCAGCCGAAGTTCATAGAACTTTTCCGCATCCGGGTCATATAATCCGCTCGCTCGAGCGACTAATACACTGAACACGGACGGCATCCGTGGGAATAGACCGGCAAAACGACGGAATGGATATAGCGGAGCTTAAGGCTGAACTGGAAATGCTCCACGGCGCGAGTTTCGGCTGGGCCTTGAATTGTTGCCGCCGTGACCGGGCCGAGGCCGAAGAAGTTTTGCAGACGGTTTATTTGAAGATCCTTGAAGGCAAAGCGTGTTTTCGCGGCGAGGCCAGCTTAAAGACCTGGTTGTTCGCAGTGATTCGCAAGACCGCCATCGGCGAGCATCGCAAGAATCTTTTGCGCAAGCTGAGATGGTCCGACGGTTCCGAAGCTGCGACGACGCTGGTTTCCCCGCTGGAACAGCCGGGGGTGGCTTTCGAAAAATCCGAAACTCAGGCGTTGTTTCAAAACGCTCTGAAGAGTTTGCCGCGCCGGCAACGTGAAGCATTGCATCTGGTTTTTTACCAGGACCTCAGCTTGAGCGAAGCCGCCGAGGTGATGGGCATCTCGATCGGGAGCGCCCGCCAGCATTACGATCGCGGCAAGAAACACTTGCGCGAATTTTTAGGACAGACGGAAAGTGCATATGGAATTGGTTGGAGAGGAAAAGAGAATCCACGCGCTGTTTAGCGAGGCCCGGCTCGCGGACGAACAGAATACGCCGAGGTTTGCGGGAGTGTGGAACCGCGCGCAATCGCAAACAAGGCGAACTCGGAGAGCGTTCAATCTGGCGTTCGTGGCGGCCACTGCTTTGGTGGTTTGCGCTTTGGTTTCCCTGGCCTGGTGGTCGCAACGCGGGCAGCGAAACCAGAATAACGCGGTGGTGGTGAGTGTTCCCTGGATCACAACCGTTGGCCCGAGTAGTGTGGTGCAGCCTTCAAAGAATTCGGAGTCCGCGCCGGTAACTCAACACAACTTTAGCAGCAGGTCGCGCGTCCTGAAGTTGGCCGCACGGCGGCAAGTCGTTCAATTGGCGGCCGCCAGGAAATCTCTGCGTGATGCGAAAGCAATCGAGAGTTGGAAGTCGCCGACGGCCACACTCCTGGTTTCATCCAGCGATGAATTGCTGAAGTCGCTGCCGCAACTAAATCAAACCGTGCAGGAGTTGAAATCATTTTTGCCCAATCAACCTCAATAGACGGCCTTAAATAGTTCGGCCCTAATTAGAAGGAGAGAGTTAATGAAAAAGAGAATGGGATTGTTAGCCGGAGTGTTCGCCGCCGCGTTTCTTTTAAGCGTCGTGCTGGTGTCGGCGCAACCGCAGGAACCACCCAGAGCGCCCAGACCTGACCGGGAAGCACAGCCGCCGCCACCGCCCATGGATCCGTTTGGCGATGCAATGTTTCCGCCGGACATGGTGATGCAGCATCAACGAGAACTGGGACTGAGTGACGAGCAGAAGACGTTTATGCGCGGCGAAATTAATCGCACGACGACGCGCTTTAACGAACTGCAGTGGCAGTTGCAGGACAATATGGAAGCGCTTCACGAAACCATGAAAGCGAATTCGGTGAATGAGCAGTTGGCGCTGTCTCAGCTCGACAAAATTTTGGATGCAGAGCGCCAGATCAAGCGCGCGCATATGGAGTTGGCAATTCGAATTAAGAATAAGCTAACGCCCGACCAGCAGATGAAACTGCAGACGATGCGGCGCGCCCCGGGACATGGACCGGGTGGACCAGACGGACCGGAACGAGGTAGGCCAAGTGGACCAGATGGGCCGGAACGAGGACCGGGTCGCAGGCCTGGCGGACCGGGAGGACCGCCGCCGGGAGCAGGACCAAGACCGCCGGAAGGACTCCTTCCTCCCGAACCATCAGTTCCATAATCGGAAACTAACGTTCGCCGCCAGGCGCGAACTAGAAGGCAGGCCCGAGCTAAGAAGCTCTGGCCTGCCTTTGTAACGCAAGCTGCCAGCGTTAGCTACAGACCGTGGTTAGCTTGCGAGTCTCTTAGTTAAGTAATACGCAAGCTGGCAGCTTGCGCTACAAACTTCTGGCCTGCCTTCTCCATATGAAATACACGGGTATGCCGGTAAGCACCAGCAGATAGCCAATGCCCGCCGTGGCCGGCGTCAGGTAAGCCAGATCGAGCACCAATAAGAGCGCAATCACGATATAGATGACGGGCACTAGGGGATAGCCGAACGTCCGATAAGGTCTTTCGAGGTCCGGCGCTTTTCGGCGCATCACAAAGACAGCGCCGACCATCAATGCATAAAAAATAAGATCCGCCGAGATGACATAGTCGAGCAGTTGCCCATAGACGTTTCCATACTTAAACTCTCCCGGTTTGGCGCCCGCCGTCACCGTGCGCGGCAGCGTCAAGAGCGACGCCCAAATTCCCTGTGCCACTATCGCAACAACTGGAACATGACGTGAGCTCAGTGTGCCGGCCCGCTTGAAGAAGAGGCCGTCGCGAGCCATGGCGTAGTAAATGCGCGCGCCCGCCAAAATCAATCCGTTGTTGCATCCGAATGTCGCGACCATGATCGCGATCGCCATTGCGATCATACCAGGCTGACCCATGACCGCTTTCATCGTTTCAGTGGCCACAGTGTTCGGGGGTTTCTGCAAACCGGGAAAGACACTGAAAGGCAGAGTCACGACGTACGCAAGATTGGCGAGCAGGTAAAGCGCGACGACTGTGCCGCACCCGATCAGCAGAGCGCGCGGCAAGTTGCGTCCCGGCTCGCGGACTTCACTGCCGGTAAACGTGACGTTGTTCCAGGCTGACTGCGCGAACAGCGGGCCAACCATAGCCAGTCCCAAAAGCATAACCAGCCAAAGCCCGTTGGTAGTTGCCAGGCCCGGCTGTACGGCGCCGGGATTCCATCCGGCGTTGGCCCATGGGTTCCACCACGAAGAGGTCTGCGCCGCGGAACCGCTGTTCCAACCGAGCAGCAGGCCAATCAGGATCAAGCCAATGAGAGCGGCCGTTTTGGTAAAGGTGAAAGTGTTTTGGATCAGCTTGCCCGTCTTCAAGCCGCGCGTGTTCGCGAAAGTCAGAAAGACTATGAGCAGGATCGCGACTAGTTGTTGCGTCGAAAGAGTAATCGCATAGCTGCCGAGGCGAATGGGGGAGATAATATATGCGCTCTCGGAGACACGGTTGGTGAGGACCCCCATGAAGTTGGCGAAGGCGACGGCGACTGCCGCGATGGTGCCCGTTTGCACGACGAAGAACAGAGACCAGCCGAATAGAAAACCGGTGGCGGGGCCATATGCCTCGCGCAGGAAAACATATTGACCGCCCGCGCGCGGCATCATTGCCGCTAACTCCGCACAGCACAGCGCACCCGTGATCGTTAGCACTCCGGCCAGGGCCCAGGCGGCCAGCAGCCAACCCGGCGCGCCCACTAACGCCGCGGACTTGGCGGAGACAATGAAAATGCCCGAGCCGATCATCGACCCGATTACGATCATTGTCGCATCGAGCAGACTAAGGCCGCGGACTAGTTCCAGTGGTTCAGCGGATTTCTGGCCGGTCGCGTCCATCAGCAGTTGTCCCTCCGTTGATTTCGTCGAGGAGTTTGACGATAGACCTTCAAGACGCGCGGACGATATGCCAATCAACCTGAAAGATCAATAGCTCAGTACAGAACCGCGAGCGGTAGCGAGCGGGACAAGGAGTCAACGTGCCGGCATGGTGATTCGCGAGCCGCATACCTTGAACCTTGCTTCCGCTCGCTACCGCTCGCGGTTCTCTACCATGGCCAGTCGCTCCCGGTTCCGAAACACATTTTTCCGCAACTAGACGGTGCGACAAGCGTGTTGGCAACCAAGCGCTTCTGAGGGAGTTCTAAGCAATCCCGTCGAGTGATCACCGCGTGATATACTCCGATTTGAATTATGGCTGAGTTTATTTGTCGTTTAGGAACGCCGGGGGGCGAGATTGTCACGCGCACGGTCGAGGCTTTGGCCGCGAACGATGCGCGCGCGCGACTCGAGCGCGAAGGCTTCAAAGTGTTTGCGATCACGCCGCCAAAGGTTGCCGGGCTGACCTCGTTCACCAAAACCGGCAACACGGCGCGAGCCCGGGTCAAGGCGAACGACTTCCTGCTTTTCAATCAGCAGCTCGCGGCCCTGCTGCGCGCGGGTATTCCTATTCTGCAGGCGATAACCATGTTGCGCCGGCGCGCCACGTCGGTGCGTTTGCGCACGGTTTTGGAAGAAGTCGAAACGGCAATTCGGGGCGGGGCGGCCCTGTCGCAGGCTTTCGCGGCCCAGGGCGCGACGTTCCCGCGTATTTACACTGCTTCAATTTTAGCCGGCGAGCGTTCGGGCGCGCTGGATGAAGTCCTGTCGCGCTATGTGAACTACATGCGCCGCTCGGTTGGGCTGCGACGAAAGATTCGCGGTGCCCTCGCGTATCCGGCATTCCTGCTCCTGGCCTGCCTGGGAATGGTGATCTTTCTGACGACGTTTGTCGTGCCGCGAATGTCCGATTTGTTCGCCGGCTTTGGCAACGATCTCCCAACGGTGACGCAGATCGTTTTGGGACTCTCGAACTGGTTAACGGGCAATGCGATCTGGTTTGGGCCATTGGTGATTGTTGGATCCGTCGCGGCTTTCATTTGGTCACGCACGCCTTCAGGTCGTCTGCTGATCGACTCTACTTTGCTGAAGCTGCCGCTGGCCGGAAAACTTTTGACTCAGATGTCTACGGCCCAGGCGGCGCGTTCCCTGGCGACACTCTTGGCGGGCGGCATTCCTCTCGTTGAGTCGTGGGAGATCGCCGCCGAATCGATCACGAACCTGGAATTACGGCGCCGCAGTTCGGCAATCCTGCCGCTAATTCGCGAAGGCCGATCTTTCACTGAGAGCCTGGAGACAGCGAACTGGATGCCTGAATTGGCCCTCGACATGATCGGTATCGGCGAGCGCTCAGGCAGTTTGCGTGAGATGCTCGACGAGGTGGCGACCTTTTATGACGCTGAGTCAGAAGTGCGATTAGAGCAGTTGACGACCACGCTTGAGCCTGCGATTCTTGTGGTAATGGGTGGCGTCGTTGTGGTGATCCTGCTGGCAATTTATCTGCCGATCATCCAGTCGATTTCGCACGGGCCAATGATGAACCACTGATGTAGCGCAAGCTGTTAACTTGCGCTTATGTTGATCAAAGGGAACGCAAGGTAACAACTTGCGGTACAGCAATGAAGCAATTCACCGAAGAACAGACGGACAGTTCCGCCGCTGATGCGATCAAGGCCGGCATTCCGGAGCCTGGCGACAACTCAGCGCCGGCTGATCCTCCCGAAATACGGCAAGCCAAAGAATTGGCGACTCGGTACCGGCTCCCTTTCGTAAATTTGTTGCCCACAGAGGGCGAATCACCTATTGACTATTCCCTGCTCAGCGAACTTCCCGTTGACCTGATGGTGCGTCATCAGTTTGTGCCGCTACGCCGCGAAAATGGAAAGCTGCACATCGCAATGGCCGATCCGACTGACCTGGATCTGCTCGATGATCTCTCGGGAGCGTTGCGCATGCGCCTGGTGCCGCACGTGGCCACCGCCGGCGCGATCGATGTCGTGCTGCGCAAGGGCGATGCGACCCAGCGCGTTTTGCAGGAAGCAGCTTCAGGCTTTCGGATCTCGCTGGTCCGCGAGACGGAGGCGGGCGAAGAAGTTCTCGATCTGGATCGTTTGGCGACTGACAGCGAGATGTCGCCGATCATCAAGCTGGTCGACACGATCATTTATAACGCGATGGAGTCGCGGGCCTCTGATATTCACATTGAAACCCGCGACACTGAGGTGCAGGTAAAGTACCGCATCGACGGCGCGCTGTATCAGAAAGTCGATCCGATCGACCTTGCTTATCACCAGACTTTAATCTCGCGCATCAAGGTCATGTCGGAGCTCGACATTGCCGAACGGCGCGTCCCGCAGGACGGCCGTTTTCGAGTGCGCTACAAAGGACGCAATGTCGATTTCCGCGTTTCGATCATGCCGACCGTGCACGGCGAAGACGCGGTGATTCGTATTCTCGACAAAGAACAAATCAACGAAGAGTTCAAGAGCCTCGATCTCAACGTGGTCGGATTCGATCCCGACGACGTGCGCAAGTTTCGTCGCTACATCGCCGAGCCTTATGGCATGGTGCTGGTGACGGGGCCGACCGGCTCAGGCAAAACGACGACGCTCTATGCCGCGCTCAACGAAATTCGTAACGAAGAAGACAAGATCATCACGATCGAAGATCCGGTCGAATATCAGTTGCACGGCATCACGCAGATTCCGGTCAACGAGAAAAAAGGTTTGACCTTCGCGCGCGGGCTGCGTTCGATTCTGCGCCATGACCCGGACAAGATCATGGTCGGTGAAATTCGTGACGAAGAGACGGCGCAGATTGCGATTCAATCAGCCCTGACCGGTCACCTCGTGTTCACCACCGTACACGCCAATAACGTCATCGATGTGATTGGCCGATTCCTGAACATGGGTGTCGAGCCTTACAACTTTGTTTCGTCTTTGAATTGCGTGTTGGCTCAGCGTTTGATACGGGTGCTGTGTCCGGTTTGTCGTCGAGTCTCTCGGCCGTCCGACGTTGAGCTGCTCGAGTCCGGCCTGCATCCGGAAGAGCAACGCGAAAATATCTTTTATACGAATGTTGGTTGTGATGCTTGTAATCATACGGGCTATCGCGGCCGGACAGCGATTCATGAGCTGCTCGATCTCAGCGACAATATTCGCGAGATGATCGTCGAGCGCCGCCCCGGCTCAGAAGTACGCCGCGCCGCCGAGGCCGAAGGCCTAACCAGCTTGCGCGAATCAGCCCTGAAGAAAGTCTTCACGGGCGTTTCGACCTTGCATGAAATCAATCGCGTCACCTTTGTTGAGGAAGTAAATCTCAGCGGCCGGCATTAGGCTCTCGAAAAGAATCTGCCGCGCAAGCAAAAATCTCTATTGAGCGTCGGCAGGCGGGAATATAGTCGCCCCGAATTAAGCGTTCGCCCCCGAGAGACTCACACCCCTGTAAGCATCCCCGAGAACGAGTTCCAAATGTTTGTACCTGTACATCTGGTGGTCCTAATGGTGGCAAGCTCTCATATGGAATGAGTTAAACCACTTGTGATGACCGCGTTAGCGGATTGGAGTAACGTTGCTAGGGAAAGGGAGTGTTCTCATGATCAGCCGACAGATCTCGTTCCAAAGAAGAATTACGATAGTACTTGTTATCGCCAACTTGTGCTTACTCGTGATTTATGTGAGCGCCTGGACGAAGCCGAACCCTCAGAACAACAAAAAAACGGTTATTCGGCCCCTAACCTTAGCCAACGAGCCGCTCGAAATTACCTTTGAGCTTAACGGTCGACCTGTCAACGCCACAAAAGCGGTACGTGCCGAGGAAGGAATTCATACTGAGGAGTTTGACGGTGACTCCGACTGGCTCAGAAATCTGACTCTCAAGGTAAGGAACAAGTCAGAAAAGGTAATTACTTATATTGTGCTGGATTTAACTTTTCCTCAAACAGCAACCAATGAACATCCGAGGGTAGGACTTCATCAAGTCTTCCTTGGAGTTGATCCGGACGGAAAATTCCCCCGTCCTGCGCTACGCGTAGCCCCAAACGAATCATTAGAAATCCCATTAGCGACAAGATTTAAAGATATCAAGACCTTGGTGGAATTCTCGCGGTCAATAGAGAACGTCACCGAGATGGAGGTCCGTATCCATCAGGTGCTGTTTGATAACGGAACGCTCTTTGAGACTGGCACGTATTACCGACGCAACTCAGACCCAAATGATCCTCGCAAATGGATCAGGATCGATAACTGAAATGAATAATGATATTCCTCCAGTAGAGGTTTAACCCGATGAAAGTCAACCTGCTGTTATTAGCACTACTCACTGTTGGCATCGTGTTGTCCGTTACCAGCGCGAAGCGAGTCTCGTCACAGGGCTTTCCCATAACGCATCACACCTGCCGAAGTTACGCTTCTGATCAAACAGGAACCTGCGGCAGTGGCAACGATGGGACAAACAATTGTCCGACGTCGTCGGTTACATTCTTGGGGCTTGATCAGGGTGAGGGCACCGACTCATATCAGGCTACCAGTACGACGTGTCAAGTTGGAGATGGTGTGAGATGTAATGGTGTGAATGAGGAAGTGGATAACAAGGTTGATGACTCTTTCTATTGCAGATGTACTGCCAAGAATCCGCCCGACGCAGTGTGTTGCACACCCCAGACCCCAACGTATTGTCCGCCATCGCCAACACCAACGCCGACTCCTGAACCCTGCTATCCCTGCATTGGAGATGCGGATTACGGTTCTTACAATTATGAGACATGTTGGCCGGATTATCATTGGAGTTGCACCCGGTGCACATGTATTCGAAATTCACCGGTTTTGATAGACGTGCTTGGGAATGGGTTTGCGCTGACGAGTACAAATGATGGGGTGTACTTTAACTTCAACGGAGAAGGTCCGGAGCATATGGGCTGGACGGCCCCAGGATCAGACGACGCTTTCCTGGTCCGTGATCGCAACAATAACGGCACCATTGATGATGGCACAGAGCTGTTCGGCAACCTTACTCCGCAGCCTCCGCCACCAGCAGGCGAAGAGAGAAACGGGTTTCTTGCCTTGGCCGAGTATGACAAGGGGGAGAATGGCGGCAACGGCGACGGCCTGATAGACAGCAGAGACGCGGTTTTCAACTCTTTGCGCTTATGGCAAGATACAAATCACAACGGCATCTCGGAGCCATCTGAATTACACATGCTATCGGAACTCGGGCTAACAACTCTGGATCTAAGATACAAAGAATCGAAACGGACTGATCAGTTTGGTAACAAGTTCCGTTATCGAGCGAAAGTCAAAGATGTACACGGCGCACAACTGGGCCGCTGGGCCTGGGACGTATTCTTGAGCGAGAACTGATCTCGCTCACAAGCCAAAGGTTGGATCTTGAACTCGAGGTTTGAGCTTTGTTTGCGCCCTATCAAGGGCGGTAGTCTTCTGGCTCGTTAATCTATTCATGCTTTGTCTAATCATCCTTTGACTGATCTCCACACTTTTGCGCCACTACCAAAGCCTAGTTCAGTTTCCGGTACGCTCGATTTGAGCTAGTATGTTACTTCTTAGCTAGTCTCCTCCTGTCTCCTTAAAATAGGCCTGCTTTTCTGCTAGACTGCTTGAGTTTTTGCCATTGCGGAACTGGTCCCGGCTGTTCGCGTGTAATGGGCAAGACTCCCGAATTGTCGGGTCACTTTCAGGGCTACTCGTTCCGAGAGGGTTAATTATGAAATCAAGTAACCGTTGGCAGTCGATTGTTGCGCTCGTCATCGTCACCTGCATGCTGGCTGTGCCGGTGAGCGCTTTTGGTAAAAAAGGCAAAGACAACTTCAATCGCGGGATGAAGTACGAGCAGGCGCAGCAATGGGAGAAGGCCGCACAGGAGTTCACGCTGGCTCTCGCCTCTGATCCGTCGAACGTGGATTATCAACTCCACTATCGGCGCGCCATCTTCAACGCCTCTCAGGCGTTCATGCAACAGGGGCGCTCGCTGGCTGAGGCGCGCGACTATGTGGGAGCTTACAACGCGTTTCGCCAGGCCTTCGGTTACGATCCGGTCAATCAGTTGGCGGTTTCGGAAATGGAACGGATGGTCCGGCTGCAGGAAGTTAAGGAAGGAAAACCTTTTTCGAGCAGCACCGCCGACGCGTCGAAGTCAGCGCAGTCTGACGGAGCAGGAACTCCCGCCGCCACTTCGAACGCGCGAACCCAGGAAGCACTGATCCCTTTAAAGCCTGACCAACTGCGCGTGATTACCTTCAACGGCGACCTGAAGCAGTTCATCCGCACCATGTCGGATCAATTGAACCTGAATGTGATTTTTGATCGGCAGACTTTTGCTCAGCCGCGAAATATCGATGTCAGCCTGCGGGACGTGACCACTGCCAAGGCGCTGGATTACATCTTCCTCCAGGAAAACTTGTTCTTTCAAAAGCTCGATCGCCGCACCATCCTGGTTGCCGATCAGTCTCGACGCCAGCAGTACCAGCAACTGGTTGTGCGCACCTTCTATATTTCTAATTCGGATCCGGACAAGGCGAAGCTGTTGATTAGTCAGGCCCTGCCGGCGTCCGTCGGACGGCCACAGTCGATCGTCGTTTCGGACAAAGACACCAACAGTTTGACGGTCCGGGACACGGCTGAAAACGTAAAGCTGATCGGCGATTTGTTGGAGAGTATCGACAAGGATCGCGCTGAAGTCGTGATGGACGTAAACATCTACGAAGTGAACCGATCGTCGCTGCTACAGTTCGGAAATCAAATGGGAGCTGGGAATTTCAATCTGGGCGGGTCACCCGGTTTGGCGGTGCTCACTTCGAATGGCACTACCAGCACGTCAAGTCCGGGCGTGGATTTACGCAGCATCGTCGGGCTCAACCCCACAGCAGCAGCGGCGGCCCTGGTGATTCCGTCTTCGGTGCTCACTGCTTTTCAAAGCAAGAACAATTCCCGTCTGCTGGCTTCGACGCAGATTCACGCGTTCAATAACGAAGAGTCCACTGCCCGCATCGGCCAGCGCGTGCCGGTGCAGACAGCCCAGGCCTATCCCTTTGGCGTGCAAACGGGCACCACCACCAACACTCAGACCGGATTCCCCTCGGGCGGTTTTCCGGTAATCAATTACGAGCCGACGGGTTTGACGCTTAACTTTACGCCGCAGGTTTTTCCGAACCTCGACGTGCAAGTCAAGATGAAGATCGAATCGAAGGATGTCAGTGGGGCCAACACGCTGACACCGACCTTTACTGAGCGCACGATTACCGGCACCGCGCGGGTGCAGAACAACCGCACCATGATGCTGGCCAGCGTGACTCAGGATGTGCAATCGACCGGCCGGCAGGGACTGCCAATTCTGAGCGGTCTTCCTATTCTCGGCAGGTTCTTTTCTTCACCGACCAAAGATAACCGGCAAGTCGACATCGTGATCGCAGTGACGCCGCGGGTACTGCGCGCGCCGGCGGTGACGCCGCGCGACGAAGAGATGAGACCGAGCGGAACGTTGACTTCGCCCACCACTGGATCGCTCGAAGCCATGATGCGGGAAACGGAACGCGAAGAGCAGTATGCCGCCGCGCGGAAAATTCCAAAGGATGTAACGCTGCAATTGCCCGATCAGGCAGTGACGTATGCGCCCAAGGCCCTCGCCGCTGATCAGACAAGCGCGAACGGGAGCCAGCCTTCCGCGGCGCAGGTCGTCGCAGTTTCGCAGCCTAGTAGCGCGACGCCAGCGCAAACACAGACCGCGGCATTAACTGCGCCGGCTAAGCAGGAGCAAGCGGCCGCCGCGCCAGCGGATTCGGCAGTGCCTCAGCCAAAGACTCTGGCCTTTGCGCCTTCAGTTGCCCCGCCGTCGACGCAGAAGTTGGACGTGGCCGGAGCAGTGAAGAGCATCGTGTCGCCCACAACGGCCGTGTCCGGAACTGC
>JAWVCT010000054.1:0-20586 GCA_033858155.1 Blastocatellia bacterium | reverse complement strand
ACTTGACTCATTACGGCAATGGCTCTGCCACTCTGATGCGCGGCAAGTCTGCGACTTGCCGGCGGCGAACCTTCTTTTTCATTCGGGTCTTCGACCCGTCACGGTCAGAGACCGTTCAGATTAATGGGCCACGTTTCCGCAAGTCCGAGACTTGCCGCGCATCAGAGTGGCAGAGCCATTGCAGCGCCCGCATCGAAGTTCGACAGAAGCCCGCGCGGAGTCAAGTATGTCGCTGCCCTGAAACGGTTACCAGCCAGTGAGCGTTCGCGTAATCACTTCACTGAAGTGAGGTGCGAATGACATCTCGTCCAGTTTCAAACGGGACCAGTACCCGTCGCCGCTTGGCGCGCTCAATTGTCGCGAGCGTATAATCACGACTGATTATGTTGACTGCTTGTGGCTGGTCCAAATTACGACAGCAACTCTCTCTATTCGCCGTGGCGCTGGCGCTAATAGCTTCAGTGTCCGTTTCCGCGGCCGCCCAGGACCAATCCACGACGGAGCGGCCCCGCCGGGTCGTCCCAGCCGAAACCGAACCGCAGGACATTATTAAAATCGAAACTGACCTGGTGCCGGTCGATGTCACCGTCATGGATGCTCAGGGCCGGCTCGTGCGCAACCTGAAAAAAGAAGACTTCAAGCTTTTTGAAGACGGCGCCGAGCGGCCCATCGCTTCGTTCAATGTCGAGAAGATCGAAGGCGCGCCGCGCCCGGTGGCGATCGTTTTCGCCCTCGATCTCTCCGGCAGTATGACGCCCGCAGAGGTGGCCCGTGTCAGCGATGCCATGCGCGAATTTTCCCGGCGTCTGGCGGAACATCCGGCAGTCTTCGCGGTCATGACCTTCGGCATGCGCGTCAAGACAATTCAAACCTTCACCAACGATCGAGAGAAACTTGATCGAGCATTCGACCGGTTGGGGCGCGAGCCAAATGGGATGTCTACTCACACCTATGATGCAGTCGATGACGCCGTGCGGATGTTGGTTCGTCACGCGCCACTTACGCGCGAGCATCAGATGATGAAACGAGCCGTCGTCGTAATCACCGACGGTTTTCCCGTGGGCGACACCGTGTCTCCCGAGACCGTGATCGAGCGCGCTAACGCTGCAGACACGAGCGTATATGTGGTCACCATGCCTTCGTTCACCAACTTGCTCGCGTCAGCGCAGCTCACCCCGCTGCCGACGCCGCTGGACGTTAGCGGTTTGGTAGAAAAAACTGGCGGGCGCAGTGTCTATGCGAACCAGCAGGA
The DNA here is from genome assembly GCA_033858155.1 of Blastocatellia bacterium. Lineage (GTDB taxonomy): Bacteria > Acidobacteriota > Blastocatellia > Pyrinomonadales > Pyrinomonadaceae > UBA11740. Next base: position 19,334 of record JAWVCT010000054.1, on the reverse strand, counting down.
TTTAGGCCCTTTGTTTCGGGCCATTGCCGAGGAGGTGGCGGCCGCTTATGTATTGGGGTTTTATCCTCCGCCAGAGAAAAGAAATGACGGCCAGTTTCACACGATCAGGATCGAAGGCCCGCATGGGATGATCTTGCGGCAAAGCAGGCCGGGATACCCGGCCAAAAAGCAGTAGGCAGAAAGCAGAAGGCAGCAAACTTTGGCCGAGGGCCTTGAAGTTGTCTGCTTATTGCTTTCTGCCCACTGCCTTCTGTTTTCTCAGAATTCATCATCATCGTCATCGTCGAGCGATTCTTCCTCGACCAGATCCAGCTCGACTGGATCCAGACCGACGACTTCGAGTTGAACTCCACATTCTTCACAATCCACTGTCTCGCCTTTGTCCACGTCGAGATCAACGTGGACGTCGGCATCACATTCAGGACACGTTCCGGTCGGCACTTCGTCTACCTCCAGTGAAGATTTCGAATTTCTCGCGTAACGGCTCGCAGTTGACGATATAAGATCCTTTGTTACTACGCCGTCAATCCAAGCGCCGCCAATCGACCTGCCATCAATCTAACGGCTGCCAATCTAACCGCTGCCAATCTAACCTTAGCCTCGCTGATTTTGCAACAGCATTCCCATTGCCGAAACGAAAAACCAAATCTTTCAATCAAAAATCGAGGCACCTGTTCATTTTCGAATCCAGAGGCCCCAATAAGCTGGGAGCGCGGACGGCTCGTCCGCTCCGACTTTGCATTAACGGGCGACATACTTTTAAAAGTGAGTGACTGCAAAGCGTTGGTCCCGCTTATGAAATCACCTTTCGTCGCATGCGGCGGCGGCTCAGGATCAGAAGGACTCCTACAAAACCGCTAATAATTACCAACGCCGCATCCGCATTCGAGTTTGAAGTTTGCGCGATCAACCCGGATTCGCTCTCTGAAATTGCCGCTCTTGGATTGCGTGGTTCAGTGGCCGGCTCGTCCGTCACGCTAAAGAAGTCGCCGCGTCCGTCGTTGGTCCGCAGCGTCCGCTGCACTTCGGCAAACGTAAACGGGCGTGCGCCGCGCCGGCCGAAAACTGCGATCTGGTTGCCGCTCTCATCCACGGCCCGATCACGATCGAGCGCTTTGGAAACCGCCAGTGCTGTGCCCCTTGTCTTGAAGCTGGCGATCAGTTGCGGCTCAGGCCGCGGACTGAAGCCGGCATAAGTGGCCATCGTCTCAGGCGAAGTAAGCTGCACGATACGCAAACCATTTTTGCCGTCGGCGATGTATGCAAACAAGCTCGCGTTGGTCATCGCGATCTTTACCTGATGGGCGTCGTCAATCTTCCCTTCGGCCTGGTACATCTGATCGAGACGAGGTTTTTCCGCCACCTTCACGTCGATTATCGCCACCCCGTCTTTGCCGTTAGCCACATACGCATAAGTGCGGGCCACGTACACATCGCGCGCATCCCGCAGCGGCACCAACGCTCCTTCGATTATCCGCGCGCTTTGCGGTTCAGTTAGATCGAGAACCTTCAGGCCGTCATCGTCGACGACAAAACCATATCTGAATTGAATAGCAATGGCCCGCGGATGTTTGAGCGTAAGGCGACTGACGATCTTCGGATTTAAAGGCTCGTTAATGGCGACGATTACGAGTTCCCGATCCGTCGTGATGTAAGCGTTAGTGCCCGCGATGACGATATTGTTCGCGCCGTTTAGAGCGCCATCAGGATTGAATGCGCCGTTGGCATACTTGTTCGGATCGAGCTGGCGCTTCAAATAATTGTTTAAGGGATCGCCATCCAGCAGCGTGGCTGCGTTCACCAGAATCAATCCTTCGAACTTGTCGGCAACATACAGATAACCATAGAGCGGATGAATCGGCTGTTCCTCATTGACGAGTTTCTCTGCGGGCATCCGGCGCGCGCTCTCCGGTTCAACCATCTGCCCTGCGGTAGTCATTCGCCAGCGCGCTGGATCGACCGCGAGCGTCGAAGGAGCGGCTACCGCCGTTGCGTATTTAGTCTTGACGTAAAACTTCTGGCCAAATTTTGAAACGGGAGAGGTGGTGATGCGCTCAGAGAATCCTTTCTGATCGATCTGCGCCACGTCATAGACGCGCAGCCCGCCTTCACCTGCCGCGACATAGGCATACTCACCGCGCAGTTGCACCTGCAAAACTTGCGGGTTGCCTTTGTGTTCATAAGCCTCGCGCAGCTCGCGGTCGTCGTTCACAAATTTCCGATAGTTGTCCGGATACGCAATCTTGTGCAGCGTGCTGCCGATGACTGCCTGTGGCTCAGTGCGTTCGGTAGCGACCACGGCTTCGAGCGAATCGTCGGCCGCGACGTAAACGTAACGGCCCATGAAGTTGACGAAGTTCGTGCCCAGCAAAAGCGTCTGCGCCATCCAGGCGTTGTTGTCATTCTTCTTTGAAACGTGACAGTCGGAACAGCCTTTAGTCTCAGTCGCGCGCACGGTGTGCGGCACATGCGTATTGAAAGTCTGACCCGAAAAGCCTTCCGCCGAAACGGTCTGTTGCTGCGAATAGATCCACTCGCGATTTTGATTCTGCGAGCTGACCAAAACCGCGCTTGAAGAACGCACGGGCGCGATGCGATTGCCCGTCACAGTGCCGTCGCGGCCCAGCATAAACACGTCGTCGCGCAACACTTGATAGTTATAGGTGGTGAAATTGCGACTGTTGCCGCCTTCACTGTGCCGATTGGGCATCTTGCGATTCGCCTGCATCGAGAGATGGCAGCCAAAACAACTCGTCACCCAGGACGAGTGGCAGGCAAAGCAGGTCATGTTGGAATCGCGATGGGCGAGTTGCTTGTCGTCGGCCGGCACGTCGCCCCAGGTCGAGTTGTCGGTGCGCATGGTCTTCGCGTAACGCGACTTTACACTGTAATCCTCGGCGTGCGGCGCATTCGGATTGATGGTGTCGGACGTCTGTTTGACGCGCCACCAGCGACCCGGCACGACGATCGAATTCTGAACAATGTCGCCGGCTTTCAGCGCGACTTCGTTGCCATGTTCATCCTTTCGTTTGGTATCGTTCTTGATGAGTTGGAAGAGCGCAATCTTTCCGCCACTCGGATCGCGGAAGCGAATGTTTGCCAGCGGCCGTCCTTTACCCTGATCTATGCGGCCATCCTTTATGCCCACGCCCGCTGCGAATCCTGAAGTGATGAGCGTCGCTCGTGCGCGAATTGTGCCATGACAATCGATGCAACCGATCTCAATCGCCGCCCGCGGTTCGTTGTAAAGAATTCCATTACCGTGCGCGTCCTGTCGGAAGTGGCAATCGACACACTGCATACCCTTCTCTAAATGAATGTCGTTGAGATGGACCGCCTTCTTGAATCGATCCGGATCGTCGGGCGAGACAATCGAATTCGTCGCGTCGAGCAGGTTCCCTTCGCGATCTCTCTTGAAGACCTGGCGAAAGATCCAGCCGTGACCGTGAAAGTCGGCAAACTGCGTCCGCTTTAGTTGATTGTTGAATTCCGCTGTGCCGGTCTTTTGCAGAAAGTCAGGCTCTGACCACAGGCCGCGTAGGCTCGATGCTTCGGGGTTGCTGTTGAGTTTTTTCTGCTCTTCAGTCTGGGAAGGATCGTGCTGTTGGGCCGGGTACATTTTGTCGCCGTCGGTTTCGTTGTCCCACCAGATAAGACCCAAATACGACGCGACCATGTTTTCGCCCGGGTGCATGTGACAGACCATGCACTGCGAAGTCGGAATGCGGCTGGTCAACTGATGTCGGATGGGATGGCCCGATTCGTTCTTCGGAATACTCGCGTCTAATGATTGTGACAAACCCTGATTGCCCGAGCTGCTATAGAACGCCGAGTGCGTCGCATCGCGATCGTTGGCATAGATGACATGACAGGCGGTGCATCCGGAGGAACGATAATCGCCGGGATGATCATTCGTGCCCAGGAAGTTGAGCGTGGGATCGTGCAAGCGCGTCTTCTGCAAACCCAGATAGACCGGATCGGTGCGCTGCGCCGTGCCCAAACCACGCGGGCTCAGTCCCTTGTCAGGCTTGCCGGGATCTTCGTCTTTGTCGGGCAGTCCGACTTCCAGACGACGCTTCCCGCCTCGCTCAAAAACGCGGAGGACATTGCCCGGCTGCGAAATTTCCCAACGCGGAATTGGATCGAGAAACGATAGGATCCCTTTTGATCGTCGCTGCTCTTCGGTTGGCTGCGGAATTTGAATCAGCCTTTGCGGCGCACCGTCCGCGCCATAACTTTCTCCGAAGTTTGTGTCTTTGATGGGAAAGCCGCCATTGTTGTAGAGCGCAGCGCCCCACAACATCGCCCCGTGTCGCATCATGCTGTTCGACGCCGCGCTTGACTGCGTACTGTGACAGTCGGAACTGCCGCAGGTCTTGCCGGCGACGCGCAAGTCACCGGGATTGATGAAGCGCACGAACTCGAGACTCTCTCTGGCCAGCAACGGCCCCGAGCGCTCGGGTATCTTGAACTTTCCATCATGCTCCCACTCGTGAGGGAATCGCGGCCGCACATGCGCAGCCTCTTTGTCGGTCGCGACCGGATTGCCGCCATGGCAAGCCGTGCAAGTGAGCCCTAGAGCGTCTTTGCCATGATCGAGCTTATCCAGAGTCGCCGTGGGGCCGAACTTGTGCATCGGTTCGATCTTGTCGTGACACTTGAGACAGCCTTCGAGTGTGTCGGCGGGAGCGGTGTTATGTAATGTGTTTGGCGCGTCCTTGACTCGCTCAGCGCGGGTGGTAAAGACAATCTCCACCACAAAGACACAAAGGCACAAAGACAGGACTGAAAGCCAGATGGCAAACCTTCCTGTTCTATTCGTCTTTGTGTCTCTGTGTCTTTGTGGTTTCACTTTTCTAAAAAACGAACTTCACTTGCGCGAACAAATTAAACAGTGGCTTGCTCGGGTTAATGACGGTATTGTCCGCGGTGCAAAACTCTCTTACATTCGCCGGGCAATCGCTGGTCGCGTTTGTATAGATGTCGCGAAAGCCATGTCCCGGTTTCAGCGTTGCCGCTCCAAACGTAAGCGTCACATTATTGATTAGCAAAGGTCGGTACGCGACGCCGACGCTGTAGTCCCAACCGATTTCGTGCCGAAAGTGCGGTTGAAAGAGAATGTATTCCAGCGACTCAGTGCGATGAAAGCGCAAATAATTCGCGTTGAAGATCGCTTTCAGCCTTTGCGTAATCTCGACATCCACGCCGGCGTTGTAGATAAAAATTCCTGGATTGACGAAGTTGGCCTGGCCTTCGATCTTGCTGCTGCGCAGCGACGGCAGAATGCTGTTCGGCTGCACCAGCCCGACGCCCGTCTGCGTCAAGCGGATGCCGTTGCGATTCCAAAACGAGAACTGCCCGCCAACGAAATTCGGATCGTCGAAGATGGCGTCAAACCCGGTGGCCTTTCCGTCAGTCGGATTCTTATCGCCCTGCGCCCAAAAGAACGAACCGCGAAAACGAAAGTAGTCTCGATCGACAGATGCTTCGACGGCCGCCATTTGCGAACTGATATGCACGCCGCGCCCGGCGATCGGATTACGATCGTCGCGGCCAAATGCGTAGTAATAAGAGTGCGTCAGATTCAGCCGGCCCAGGTGTCCGTCACCGTTGATGCCCAGATATCCCACTTTGATCGAGTGCGGCCGCACGTCGCCGATCAAAGCAGGCCTCACCAGGAATCCATTGCGATCGAATTTGCGACCGGCTCGATCGTCGTTGTAAAGCGCGCTGGCCTGAATCGTGTAGCCCTTCTTAATAAAATCCTGCCGAAAAATATTCGCGATGTAGACGTTCTGCCGACGGCGATCAAACCGGTTCAGACCGCTGTTCGTGTCTTTCTCGAGCTGCGCGAAATAAGCGAGATTGTACTGGTAACGATTGTTATCAAACGCCCCGAAAACGCGCGCTCCTAAGTTGTTATCTGAAAAGATGAAGCCGCGAAAGTCCGACACGAAGGGCTGGATGCCGACGCGCGCCGAGATGAAATCAAAGTTCGAGTTGACATCTCTAAGCTTCACTTCGGCGAAGGCTTCTTCCAGAGAGAACTGCGTGTCCGTGCGATTTGTGCCGCGCCGTACATCGATATTCACGACGCCGGTTTCGCGCGCGTTGAGATAGTTCGGAAGACTGAAGGTCGGCGAAATCTTGATGGCCCAGTCGCGTGGCTTGAAGGTCGAGTCGCCATGAAACATCTCGAAAGTGACCTGGAAGATCTGATTCACGGCAAGCGCTTCCGGCTTACCAAAGAACTCTCCGCTCCCTGCCCGCGCGCTGCTGACATCTGAGGGCTTCGGTGTACGGCTCAGCTCAACGGTGGTCGAGCTCACCGCCGAAACGATCATGAATGTCTTGTTACCAATGATCGGATAGTCGCCTTTGAGCCAACTCTGATTATACGGGTCGTACCACCGGCCTTTCTTGAACGGAATGTCGCGGCCGCGCGCGCCCTTGTCGCCGTAGCGATCGTATTCGGGGAAACCGATGCGCCAGCGGTCACGCACCGGACGACGATCCGTCTGCGTCTGCGGTTCCGAAGCGACGCTCTCATTTCCGGCAGCGCCAAGCGGTTTACGTTCGGGAATATTGACCGGCGCCGTCGCTACTCGCTTCTCGACCACGAAATCAATTTTCGTTTCCTTATCCTCACTGACGATGACATTTTCTAAAGAGTCCTCGCGAATCAAAGCGTGCTCGCCGTAATTTTTCGCGCTATCAAACTTCGCCGTAAAGGGGAGTTGGACACTGACGCGATAGGCGCCGGGGCGTAGTTTCAATGAATAACGCCCATCGACCGCGACCTTGGTCCGAACGGCTTTGCTGGTGACCTGATTTGTGGCGATGACCGTAATGCCAGGGATGGAAGGGGAGTCGGCCTTGACGACGCCAGCGATTGTTCCCTGTCGTTGTCCGAAAGCAGACAATGCCAGGGCCAAAATGAAAGCCAACAGTATTATTAGCCTCGCCAAGATTGATCGTTTTGTAGCATAGCGGAACAGTTTCTTTCAATAGGCTCCCAACTTCCGGACGCAAAGCGCCGAAGGCGCTCGCCAATATCAGCCCAGGGCCAACGCCCTGGGTGGGAAATGTAACCATTGATTAGAACTCTGAAAGAGTTCGCGAGGACTCCGAGTTCTTCGCGTGATTCGCGAACACCTTTGGTGTTCGTTATCAATCTTCGCTCTTACCTAGGGCGTCGCCCTGGGCTGGAATTGACTAACGCCTTCGGCGTTAAGGACGATGGACCCAAGCCTAGTCCCAAACGTAACGCTCGTCGTATTCGATCTCGTATTTTTTCAGGAACCGTCGGAACTCATCCTGAAACGTCGTCCGTCGATGGTGCTGCTCCTGGTTCATGACATAACTGCTGACTTGGTCAACATGCGATTGACTAACCGAGAAGGCACCATAACCGTTTTGCCAATGAAATCTTGAGTAGCGTCGCTCCAGTGTCTTGATCCAGGCTGACGATGTCCGCTTAATCTCTTTGACAATGTGTGCAATCGAGTGATTTCTCGAGAGCGAGAACAACGCATGAACATGATCGTCACACCCTCCGACAACAATCGTTGGACAATCATGTGTCCGGAGCACCTTTGCCAAGTAGCCATGCATGTCGGCCCGAACGCTAGGATCAACAAGAAAGGGGTATCGTTCTTGGGTTGAGAAGATTAGATGAATCCAAAGTTTGGCCAAGGATTGTGCCATCGTGGAAGCCTCCATTTGTGAACCCTTTCAGGGTAAGGTCGCGAGTAATGGATCCTGATCCCAGGATTTCATCCTGGGCTGAAGTTTGCGAACGCCTTCGGCGTTGTAGCACGCGACTCTTCAGCAATCAATCCAAATATTATTGCTAAAAAGAGCAGCAGGGCATTTTCACTCCCCATACTTTAGTGATAGATTGCCAAAGCCTCCCCTAACGAATTTCTTGAGCATCGCACTGCGCCCTATTGGCACGTTTGATGAAAGCTAAGTTCTTCGGAAAACGCACGCACTTCCTGCTGCCAACATTTTTCTGCGCGCTCGTCTTGGTTTTCATTGAGAGCCTTTCTCAAACCACTCGCTCACAAGGCAACAAGCTAGTCTTGATCAGCCAAGAGACCTCGACCCGCGCGGTAGCCGTTGATTCGGTAACACAAAAGCATGAACCTTTCTCTGCGATTTCGGCTCTACAGTGGGGATCCGATAGCCGCACTCGCATCATGATCTTTGCGATGGGCTTGAGCTTACAGCCGGACGAATCTGTCACGGCGGTGACCGCCGACGCTGAAGACGGCGCGCACCGAATCCATCATCTGGCCGTCGAATACGTTGGTCCGGTGCCAGCGCAAGAGTGGATTAGCTCGATTGTCCTGCGGCTCGACGATCAGATGGGCGATGTCGGTGACGTCCTGGTTGGAATCACTTATCACGGGACGATGAGCAATCGCGTGCGTGTGGGCATCGGTCACGTTGGCGATGGGCCACCCGACGACGCCGGGTCTGTGCCGACGCCAGGGACGACCGCGCCGCCTTTGCCATCAGCGGGCACGGCGGGCACGCTCAGTACTTCAGAGGTGCAGACGATCATTGCTCAGGCAGTTTCGACCGCCGCTCAGTTGAACCGTCCGGTCACAGTTGCCGTCACTGATCGAGAAGGAAATGTCCTGGGCGTTTTCAAGATGAACGGCGCGCCGGCCTCGACTCAGTTTCGCGGTGGTGGGCCCGGGCCTTCGCAAGTTCCCAGTGCTCTCACTGGATTCGTTCCGATTGGGCTTGACGGAACGGTGGCGCCGGCAAAGCTGGCCGCCATCTCGAAAGCAGGAACGGCGTCTTTGTTCAGCACGCGCGGCAATGCGTTCACGACGCGCACGGCGGGCTTCATCATCCAGGAACATTTTCCGCCGGGAGTTGATTTTCGCTCCGGCGGCCCGCTTTATGGCGTGCAGTTTTCTTCCCTTCCCTGCTCGGACATAAAGATTCCCGGATTGCCCCTCGGCTTGAGTGGCGACCCCGGCAGCGTCCCGATTTATAAGAACGGCGAAGCGGTCGGCGGAGTCGGTATTGAAGGCGACGGTGTTTACACGGTGGATCGCGATCCGGCGGACTTCGATCAACCGTTCGAAGAAGTAATCGCCGTTGCCGCCGCGCGAGGTTTTGAAGCTCCCTCATTGATCCGCGGCGACAACATTCTCGTGGACGGCATTCGTCTCGCTTATCTAAACGTCAACAACGCGCCGAATCCGGCGACGATGGCGTTTGGAAGTTTGCCGGGTGCGGTAGATTCTCTGTTTCCAATTCACGCCGCGCAACCATCGCAATTTACTGCGGCGATGACCGGCGGGATAGCGGGTGAAGTCGATACACGATTCTTTCCCTTCCTCGCCAGCCCGACGGTTACAGCGAACTCGCTGACTGCTGCTGATGTAAGCACGATCATCGCGCACGCTGCCCAACAGGCAAACATTACCCGCGCGGCCATTCGGCAACCGCTCGGCAGCAACGCGCGCGTGTCGATAGCCGTGGTTGATACGAATGGCGTGGTGCTGGGTGTGTTCCGCCAAACCGATGCGCCCGTGTTTGGCTTCGATGTGTCAGTTCAGAAGGCCCGCACGGCAGCGTTCTATTCCAGCGCCGGCGCCGGTGCTTCATTGAGGGCCGCGGGCTTTGGCTCTTACGTCGATCGGGCCGCCGCCGATGGGCTCAAGCTTGATGGTTCGGTGGCCTTCACAGATCGCGCGGGCGGCTTTCTGCACCGGCCTTTCTTCCCTGACGGCATCAACAACACTGCCGCAGGCCCGTTCAGCCGGCAACTCAATGAATGGAGCGTTTTCAATCTCGGACTTCAGGTCGATCTGATTAAGACAAACCTTGAAGCGACGTTGAGCGGTTCAACAGTTCCCTGTACTTCGGTTCCGGGTTTAGCAAACGGCATTCAGATATTTCCGGGCAGCGCACCGCTATACAAGAACGGCGTGCTGGTGGGCGCAATTGGAATCAGCGGCGACGGCGTGGACCAGGATGATCTCATCGCCGGAGCGGGCAGCAGCGGCTACGCTCCAACGGCGGCGATCCGTTCAGATCAAGTGTTCGTGCGCGGTGTGCGCCTGCCGTATTTGAAGTTCCCACGCAGCCCGAATCTTTAGGAAAGGTAAAAGTAAACAGTGGAGACGATCGTCCCCAAATTAGTCCCTTTATTACAAAGGTCCAGGAGAAATGCGGCCGCCCGGGCAATCCTTGTTTCTTCCTTTTTACTTTTTCCTTTTTACTTTTTCCTTGAGACTGCCAACTCCCAAACTCCGCCGACGACTCGCGGCGTCATCCGCCTGAAGGTGAAATTCAAATCGGGCGAGGTAACAAAAGAGTTGCCGCGCAAACGCTTCTTTCTGATCAAAGGGACTCTCGATGACAACAAGGCACTGATCGACAAGATCAAGCAGACCGATAGCATGTCGCGCGAGTGTTACTACCGCAGCAAGGGCGCCAGCCTCGCCTTGATGAGGTGGCTGAACGAAAATGATTGCGACTCAATTTACTGCCGCGAAATTGAAGAAAAGTATTTGAGCGGAAGTGAGGCTGTTCCGGAGTTTCAGACCGCATACAACCAGGGGTTACGCGAATTCAAGACTCCGGACCTCGCGCGGCGTTGGCTGACGGTTAATCTGCCACCGGACATTCGCGACGGTTTCTATAAACAGAAGCAGGAAGTCATCGAGGCGCTGGTCAAGCAGTTAGAGGGTGCAACGAAGACGAAGGTCATATCGGTTATGACTGATCGAAAAGGCACTGCTTATCTCACGGACATCGAACCGGGAACGTATACGATCTCGAACCTTGTCGGCAGCGAGACTGGAAAGACAAGTATCCTGTGGGCCTGCGAGAAAGAAGTTAAGGCTGTTGATTTGGCGATCGCCATGCGCCGGCCTTTCACTTTGTCGAACGAAAAAGATCCAAAGGTTAAGTGCGAGTTCGTTGAGCGGCCGCTCCCGGTTTGTAAGTAGACTGTGAAGCATACGATCGAGATGGCGAACGGTAGATCTAAACGCAAAGGTCGCAAAGTCATTCGCGAAGGAACGCAAAGGACTTCTCTTTGCGTGCTTTGCGAATACCTTTGCGTACCTTTGCGTTTAAAGCTTTTTATAAAGAGCCCAATCATGTTCGTTCTCATTTTCATCGTGGCGATTGGGGCGGTGGCCCAGACTCGTCAGCGAAAACCTACAACTCAGCAAGCACCTAAAGGATCGGCGGCGAAGTACTCTACCTTCCAACACTCCTCCGACAAGCACAAGAGTCTGACCTGCGATGCCTGCCATAAAGTTCCGACGGCATGGACGGCAAAGCGTGCCTTCCCGGATGTTGCTGACTTTCCAAATCATGATGCGTGCGTCCGTTGCCATCGACAGCAGTTTTTCACGCGACAGTCGTTCACGGGCGCCGGGCCGGCCATTTGCACGGTCTGCCATGTGCGCGCCGCGCCGCGTGAAGACGGGCGCTTCACCTTCGGCAAACCGAATGGCGCCGGCCAGGCCACGAAACCAAGAGACGCGCGGCAGTTCACGATCGAGTTTCCGCACGACAAACATCAAAACGTGATCGCTTCGATTCCCCCCGGCCGCAGTTCGATCACGGCATTCATTCACGCTTCGTTTTCTAACGAGCAAACAGACGATCGGAAGAAGCCTGATTACAACAACTGCTCGATTTGCCACCAAAGAGATGACAACCTGGTGATTGTGCCACTGTCGCCGCAGTCTGATGCCGCAACCCAGTCGAACAAGTTTTTCAAGACCATGCCGCACGCTCATGACTCGTGCTTTAACTGCCATTGGAAAAACCAGAAACCGGCTGGCGACGACTGCGGCGGTTGTCACAAACTCGCCAATACCTTCGTGGCAATGATGGCGCCAAAACGAATTTCAGCAATGTTCAGCCATGAAGGCGGCAAGGGTGAGCACGTTAACGAGTGCACGACTTGCCACATCAACATTACGCGCGCGAACACGCTCAGGGGGCTAACTCCCGACGTTCCGATCGCCGCCTGCATCACTTGTCACAAGGACAACAAGAAAACAACCTATCCGAAACTCACTACGATCGAGGAAGAGTTCGAGCAGTTTAAGAAGACGAGCAACTGCACGTATTGCCACACTCCGGACGTGGGAAAGAAGAAGCCTCCAGCGAGTCATGAAGCGGCAGTGCAGTAAAGTCAAAAGGAAAAAGTAAAAAGGCAAAAATGAAGATGTTGACGCTTTTTGGCAGAACAGGTTTTCCGCTTTGCCTTTTCGTTTTTACTTTTGCCTTTTTACTTTTGTCTTTTGCCCTGGTCTTTCCGCAAGGAAACGATCTCGACTACTCGAAGTTTCTGCACACTAGTTCGCGTCACGCGTCCGCCGCCTGCTCGAGTTGTCATCATCGGAATGATAATGCCGCGCGGCCCAGCTTCCCGGGCCATAAAGACTGCACGGGCTGTCACCTCTCTCAGTTCACCACCCCGAATGTGCCCATGTGCTCGATCTGCCACACAAACGTCGATGGGAATAATCCGCCGCTGAAAGCTTTCCCAGACAAATTCAAGGAGACCTTCAACCTGAAGTTCGATCATGCTCAGCACCTGACCGGTGCGGCGCGCCCGAAAAATGGTTGCACGTCGTGTCACGCCTCGCCGCTGAGACGCGGCGTGGCCCTTTCAATTCCGGCAAGCCTCGCGGCGCATAGCCAGTGTTACACCTGTCATACTCCGAACTCGCAAGCCAACGGTCGCGACCTGGCATCGTGCGGGGTTTGCCACGACCAGAAACCTTATAGCAGGACTTCCACCGACTCCTCCGCGTTCCGTCTGGCTTTCAGTCACGCGCAACACAGCGGCCGTCAGCGTCTCAATTGCGCCGACTGTCATAACTACGCGGCGGGACTGCCACAAAAACGACAAGTCAGCTCCCCCCAAGCTCGCGAACACTTCCCCAGCGGAAACAGGACCTGCGCCACCTGTCACAATGGCAAGCGATCTTTCGGCGGCGACCTGGATTTCAAGAGTTGCCGGCGATGTCATTCGGGACAGAGCTTTCGGTTGGGCAATTGAGGCTAGAGCGATGGTTATAGGTCCGCGCGGCTATGCCGCCTGATGTGCGGAAAGCCTCCGGCTTTCCGTAGCGCACTTTTCTCTTGGTTCGAGAGGCTACGCCTCGAAGAAAGGCGGGGCATAGCCCCTGGCGGTAATTTGAACTTGATCGGAAAGGCAAGCCTTTCCGCACATCAGGCGGCAAAGCCGCGGCACTGGAGATGAGCAGCGATAAATTCAGTCGACAAGTACACCCCCTTCCCAACTCTTTCCCAAAGGGAGAGGGCGAAACAGCATCCAACGAATGAGTTTGACAACCTTCCGAGCACATCCATAACATGACGACTCAAATGATCGAGGCTGCGAAACGGGGAGGACAAAGAAGATGAAGCGACTGTTGATTGCGGTGATTGTCGTATTGAGTGCGGGAGTACTTCTGATCGTGGGAAATGCCGCCCGAACTTCCGCTTCGACTTCGGCGTTGTCGTCGACCTTGCCTCCGGCCTTACTCGATCAGCAAATTCCTAAAGAGAGCAAAGAGCAGCCGAAGAAGTTAAAGCTCGGCGCTGACAGTCTCGATGATAAGTGGGGCGAAGTCGCGTTCGATCACGAGACCCACACAATCAAGAACTACACACCCGACGGAAAGACGACCGGCGCCTGTGTCGAGTGTCATCATACCGATCAGCCGAAAGACAAGTTGACGCCGCCATTGGTTACTTCTGAAAGAAGTGTCTCGCTGACTGCGGACGTTCTGAAAGATGCCGCCGCCGCGCCGGTCAAGGGCTGCCGCTCGTGTCACCTGCAAGCAGGTGACGACAGCAAGCCGCTCCCCGTAATCAAAAAAGATGGTAAGGATTTAAAGCTCGACAACGAAGTCGCCTATCACACCAATTGTTTTGCTTGTCACGACGCTGCTATCAAAGCAAGGCCTGAGCTGGCTGCGAAAATTTCCGGCTCTGATCCCAAGGGCTGTGCGAAGTGTCACGTGGCAAAATGACTTTTGGAGTGCGGTGGCAAGCATAGCGCGACATCGCTTTGGTTCGTAGTTCGGAGTCACGCCTTCAGGCGGAGAAAATTAATACCACCTAAAGGCGGGACTCCGAACCAAAGCGCCGTCGCCGCTGCGCTCTACCGGCGCACTCCAAATTATTGCGTTACCAGCAAACTCGGATTCCAATGGCGTTTGTCCAGACGGTGCTGGATGTGGCATGAGGTGCAGTTGGGTTGATCAGAAGCGATCACCTGGCGCCCGGCGCGCGGATCGCGCTGGCCGTTGTGGCATTTGGCGCACGTCGTTCGCGGAGTAGCCAGGTCGGGTGGGCTGAAGGAATTATGACAACTCGAGCAGCTCAATTCGCCTTCCTTATTACCCGGTAGCCCGCTCACAGCTTTCACTCGATACATATGAATCGCATGGAACTGTTTACTGCGCCATTGATCTTCATTGTCGCTCGATAGACGCTCAAGTTTCAGGGTGGTCTTTCTCTGCAGCAATTCCTCTGGATCCATTCCAGTCCACTTCCATTGACCATTGATCACCGGATAACCAAAGGTGCCCCCGTGCGGAGTGCTAACCGTCTTTCCGTTATAGACAGATTTGTTCTTGTCGTTATGGCATTCGGCGCACGATAGCAGCGCTCCACCTAAGGCGCTGAACTCGACGCCCCGATGCTCGGCATGACAAGTGACGCAACTGATTCCCGCATTCATGTGCGGCGGAATCACTGTGGCGACGAAAGCCTCGGTCGAGTGACACGACACGCATTTCGCTTCCATGCTTGCTCTGAGCGCATGACAGGAAGTGCACGAGCCGGCGTTGGCATGGGCCGCGACCGCCGGCGACAGAATCATGGTCACCCGGGTGTGTGCGTCAGAGATTGGAGCCGGAGAAAACGCCGAAGCGTAAAACAGCGCACCCGCCACTGATAGTAAAGCGATGGGAATTGCGCCCCACAGCATCAGCGACGCAGGCCAGCGCCGCCGCAGGTCCGTTGTTGGAGCCCAGACGGACTGAGCCTTACCACTCGGCCGGCCGGTAAGCGGAAAGAGCGGCGACGGTTTGATCGTCTTGGTGGCGCTGGTAATTCGCTTGTCCCAAAAAACATCGAGGGCCTTAGAACTCGAGCCGGCGGGGACGGCCCGGCGCGGCGCCGGCTTCTTGTGCGCGCCGGCAGCCGGCTCACCTTCGGCAGGCGCAGCGGGCAATTCCAGTTTCACCGTCGTCTCCAGATCCCAAAGGCTGGATGAATCTTTGCGCGTCACGGCATCGCCCGCCGTCGCCGCGATTTGCAGCGACACTCTAATCGTGAGATGGCCTTGCAGGAAGTGAATATTCAGCGCGAAGGGCCCAATTCCGATGACATCGCCGTCAGCCAACGCTTCGTAGTCGTCAAGCCGCGCGCCATTGAGCATGATTGGGTTGCCGGGCCGAAAATTACGAATGTAATAGTCGCCTTCGGCGCTGGTAATGCCGGCATGCAGACGAGAAACGGACGGGTGATTGAGTAGCAATTCGCAGGTAGGCAGACGACCTACCAGCAGACCCTCGGCAACGATCGTCACCGGATCAACCTGCAAGTCTTCGCGGATGATGATGAAGGTTGCTTCCATGTCGAGAAGGAGTCAGTGTTCTTTCTCATTAACACCTCGCTTCAGCGAGGTGACTTCGGTGACACCCTGATCCAATTGAGCCGTTTCAACGGCTTGGCCCCGAAACCGTTGAAAACGGTTCGCCAGTTCTACACACCAACCTCGACACCTTGCTGAAGCAAGGTGTTAATGAGAAGCAACAACCGACGGCTTAACAACTGAAACTTACCTCACTTTGAAAAAAACCACCTGCACAATATGCACCGCCAGAAGGGCCAGCATCACCGAGGTTGAAACTACATGCGGCGCCAGCCAGACCTTCAGCAGCCGGTGCAAGTAGATCAGCGATTCCACTCGCCGCAGGGTGGCGCTACGCTCGATTGCTTTCAAAAATAGCTTTCGCTTTTCCTGATCGGCGAGAGCGGCTATTTCGGCTTTGAAGTGCAAACGGCCTTTCGCCAGCGATGCCGTCAGCTCTTCACGTCGCAGATACTGTCCGAGAAGATATGAAAGCGAAGAGAAATGGCGGCGCACTCTTCGTTCAATCAAATCTCGTAGCTGCTCGTCACCTTTCGCTTCGATCGCCGCCAGATCTTCCCGCAGTTCAGCCCGGCGTCCTTCCAGATCCTCGATCAGCAGTGGATCGCCCTCGATGCTGGTCATGATGCGCGGCACAACGATGTAACAAAACAAACCGAAGAGGCCGGTTACGATCACGGCGTCAAACCAAAGCATCAGCGCCGAGGTCAACAGACCGCCGCCGTGACTGCCGCCGTGCATAAGCAGAACAATGCCCGCCAGCACCCCCAGGTAAATGTGCGCCAGCAGCCAGTAACGCAAGGCACCTGCGCGCCTGCGATAGATTGGCTTGCGCACCGGATAGGTCATCACTCCCGCGATGCCTACCAGGCCAACGAGTCCGCTCACCCAACGCATCGTCAGCCACGTTCCGCCCAGGTGCTCCGTGAATCCATAATGCAAAGCCGCCCAGCCGATCAAGCCGGCAATTGCGATCGTCATCAGCGAGCCGCCGATGTGCCACAGCCGGGCGATGGGATCGCTCTGGTGAATGTTCCGGCCGATGGCGTGTGTCTGATCGCGAAAGACAAGGCCGAGCGTTTTTTCAATCTCGCCAAAATATTCCCGTGGGTTGACCCTGACTAAGGCCCCCGTGGGACAGTTCTCTTCACATGAGTAGGCCGGACGGGCGGCGCCGCTTGGATTCAGAGGCGTGCTCTCACAGAGATTGCACTTGATCGCCACCATGTCGTCGCTCTCGACCGCCGCAGCCGGCTTCTGGACATTGAAGCTGAACAGGTTGTTTATTCGGCTCTTCAAATCCAGCGGTGCAGTTGGCGAGCCATCCCGGGGCACCATGGTGATCGCGTTGTACGGACACTGGGTAGCACAATCGAAACAGCCGATGCAGGTCAGCATGTTGATGTCGACCTGTCCTTTAGGATCGCGGAAGATCGCGCCGGTCGGACAGCCGGTGAGGCACTCTGGATCCTTACAATGCATGCACACTGAAGGAGCCAGTACGTGTTGCGTAGACTGCGCTCCAATCTGTTGCGGGCGTTCAATGTGTATGCCGCGCCGCAAGAGCCGCGATTGCCCGTGGACCTTGTGGCAGGCGAGCGAACAGTTGCCGCAGCGCACACACAAGTCCATGTCCATCACTAGCAGATTGCCTGCGTCAATAATGCCCGTGGCGATCTCTTTCTCGGCCGCGGCCAGGCTCTTTGTCTCAGCTCGAACCTGCAGGCTCGTATCATCGTCGGCGACGGAAAACTCCGAGAATGCTTTCTGAACTCGATCGCAAAGCTCCCGGTCGGCACGCAGATCCGCCAGAGGGATCTCCAGGACTTCCGTCCGCGCCATGAGGGCCGCCGAGTATTGCCACGTGGCCTGGCCGCTGAGCCCTTCCAGCCCCAGGCAGTTGCCGGCGCCGAGAAAATCCTCGGGAATTAACACGCTCTGCGCTGTGTTTTCGTTAACGTCCTGATAGATCGGAACGCCACGCACCCGTCGCACCCAGCCGCTGCGAATCAAAAACAATCTGTCAATCGGCTTCCCTTCCTGGATTAGCACATGGTGCTTGCCGTAGGCCATGAACCGCGCCAAATTGCCGAGCGCAACCAGCTCGACTGGGCTCAAAGCATCACCGGCCTCTTCCTGAATTGTGGTAATTGCGTTTCCCAAGCCATGCGATCGATAGGTCGCGTCAACGATCTCGGCGAATTTTTTAAGAGACCGCAAAAGCCTGAGGGCCGGCCGCACCATTTCCAAAACAGTTACCTCGCCGCCTTCGGGAGCGGCGACGACGGTGGCGTTGCGCGGAACGCCGGCGAGAATCGACATTTCGCCGAAGCACGTTCCAGGACTCACAGCGCCGACTCTCTTTTTTTCACCCGACTCGTCCGCGACGAACACGTGCGACTCTCCATCGACGGAAAAATAGAAAGTGTTTCCGCCCCAGTCGCCCTGGCTCATGATCACCTCGCCCGGCGCATAGGTAAGCAAACGCGCATACGGCCCGATTTGCTTCCCGCCCGACACTTTCCCCTCGGCGATCATTTTCAGATTGTTTTTGTTCTTGTCTTCGAGCAGCTCGGATACGATCTCAATCTTCTTAATCGCTTCGAGAATGGCATCGGGATTGGCGTTCTCTTTAGGCATGTCGTTGCGGAATCGATTGCGCTAGCACGCGGGTTGTTTCAACCCTTGAATGTTCTTCGCTCTGCAAACCCGGTCGCTCCGGACGCAGATTTGTGCGATTGTGCGCAGCTTAGCACGCGGCGCGCGACTGAGGGAATCCACACTCTCCCGCGACGTACCAAGCCCGAATATTAAAGTGGTTGGCCCGTCGGATACGTGATAGCATCCGCATTCCACTTAATCGATATCCGTCGTACTAGTTATCAGCAATGCTGATCCCCAATCAAATGCGTGCCCCTTCGAAACGGTCGGTGACGACGGCGAGCATCCTTATCGTGCTACTCGCCACGCTCGGGTGGAGCTTCAGTCGCTTGCTTCCGCGCGCGCGCGGTTTCGCAGGGACGCCCGCCTTGGCAAAGCAGAAAGCAGAAGGCAGTAAGCAGAAGGCAGGCAAAGAAAACGTTCAAAGCGAATTTGCTACCGTGTCGACTGGGACGGCGACGCTGATCGACTCAGACAACGACGGGATTCCGGATACGGCCGAGTTGCACACGTTTCAGGATCGCGACAATTTTCGCCGCTGGTTCACCGCGATCGCCGAAACTCAGTTCTATCAGTTGAGTGAACAATGGAACGCCGAACAACGCGATTGCGCCGGTCTGGTGCGGTTCGCAATCCGCGAGGCGCTGCGTCGTCACGATCGGATCTGGTTTCAGAAAATGGGGCCGGGCTATGAAACTGTTGCGCCGGATGTGGCCGGTTTTGATCTAGACCAGAACGCGCTCGGCGAGAAAATCTTTCGCACTGACTTTGGCTCGTTCCATGAAAGCGATTTGCGCAACGGCAGATTTTCCGAGTTTGCCGATGGCCGCTCGCTAAAGAATTTCAACAGTGTCTTTGTCAGCCGCGATCGGCGCGAAGCTCAACCCGGCGATTTGCTCTTTTACTATCAACCGTGGGTGCAGAAGTTCCCCTACCACGTAATGATCATGCTCGGCTCGCCGCATATCGCGCCCAATGGCGGCCAGGATTGGGTCGTCTATCACAC
>JAWVCT010000053.1:0-12275 GCA_033858155.1 Blastocatellia bacterium | reverse complement strand
ACTTGACTCATTACGGCAATGGCTCTGCCACTCTGATGCGCGGCAATTCTGCGACTTGCCGGCGGCGAACCTTCTTTTTCATTCGGGTCTTCGACCCGTCACGGTCAGAGACCGTTCAGATTAATGGACCACGTTTCGGCAAGTCCGAGACTTGCCGCGCATCAGAGTGGCGGAGCCATTGCAGCGGCCGCATCGAAGTTCGACAGAAGCCCGCGCGGAGTCAAGTATGTCGCTACCGTTCAAACGGTTTAGGGAAGAATGGCCTCGGTAACTACCTGGCTGAAGCCAGGTGCTAATGAGATCGGCTTGCCCACTCGACGTCAGAATTTGCAGCCGACCTGCCCCGCCGATTGGTTACTCAACCTCTCTTATGTAAGATCGTTGCGGGATTAGCAGCGGGCCGTCGTGCCCATGAAAGGTTCGCTCGAAGGGAATTGCAATGAGCATAGACGATTGGCGTTCGCGAATTAACGAGCTTGACGGCGAGCTGCTGCGCTTGCTCAACGAGCGTGCGCGCATCGCGCTCAAGGTTGGCGAGTCCAAGAAAGAAGCCGGCGTGGCGCTCTGCGATCACACGCGCGAGCGCGAGGTAGTCGAGCGCATGTGCGAAGCCAATGAAGGGCCTTTGGATGAACGAGCAATCGTCGAACTCTACCGCGCCATCATTCACGAATCGCGCCGAATTCAAAATCTGGCAATGCAGCCGAGCGAAGAATCCGCGCCGCACCATTCCGGGCAAGGCAACGGCTCACTGCGCGTTGCTTTCCAGGGCGCGCGCGGCGCGTTCAGCGAAGAAGCCGCGGTCAAGCTGCTCGGCAAAGACATCACCCTGGTTCCGCGGACAAACTTCGAGTCTCTGTTCAATGCTATTGACGATAAAGCCGCGGATTGCATCCTGGCGCCGATTGAGAACAGCCTGGCCGGTTTCGTTCACGCGTGCTATGACCTGCTGCTCGAGAGCAAACTCTATGTTTCCGGCGAGGTCATCATTCCCATCAATCACTATCTAATCGGCTGTGCGGGCGCTTCGTTCGAAGGAATTACCGCAGTCGAGTCTCATCCGGTTGCGCTGGATCAATGCCGGCGCTTTCTGGCGGCCAATCCACAGATTAGCCGCATCGCCGCGGAGGACACTGCGGGCAGCGTCGCGCGAATCGTCGCGCAGGGTGATCCGAGCCGCGCCGCCATCGCGGGCAAACGCGCGGGAGAGGAATACGGCGGAGTGGTGCTTCGTGAACATCTGGAAGACAGCAGCGAGAACTACACCCGATTCCTTTTGCTCACCACTTCAGAGAAATCGTCGGGCGAGACGGACAAAATCTCCCTCGTGATCGAGTTACCGCATCAGCCAGGCGCGCTTCACAACGCGCTCGAGCCATTCGCGCGGCGCGGCATAGACCTGCTGAAGATCCAGGGTCGTCCCGTCAAAGGCCGGCCCTGGGAATATTGCTTTTACCTCGATCTGCGGGGCTCGCCGAATGACAGCGAAGTGGCCGCGGCGTTGAGCGAGCTGCGCGATCATCGCGTCGAGACGCGCGTGCTGGGCGCTTATCGCGCAGCGGTTGTGCCTTCTGGCTAGACCGAATGAATCATCTCGAGCGACATAACGATCCACGAAATAACACAAATCCCCCTCGAATTGATTTCGTGGATCGTCTTTGAATCACCAAGCGAGGCTTTAGAGTCCACAACGAATTATGATCCTAATCCTGACTCCTGACATCCAGCCGGAAAACGACGCTTATCAATTGCTGATGGCCCAGCTCGCTCGTCTGCCCAATATTCAATTGCGCATTCACCGCGAGCAGGGAGCAGAGCACTCTCTGACCGAGATTTATCTGATCGGCAACACAGTGGCCATCCCGATCGAAGATATGAAGGCGCTCCCGGGCGTCGAGCGGGTGGTGCGCGTGTCTGAGGATTATCGCGTGCTCGGCCGGCACAAAGATGACGGGCGCTCCGCGCATTTCGACTATCAGGGATTGCGGTTCGGCCAGGACACCCTGCATGTGTTCGCCGGCTTGTGCGCTGTCGATACGCCCGCGAACGTCGAGGCGATGATGCGCGCGTTGCGTGACAATGGGCAGGTTTGCACGCGGATGGGAGCCTACAAACCGCGCACCAGTCCCTACTCGTTCCAGGGGCACGGAAAAAAATGCCTGCCTTACGTTTTCGAGTTGGCGGGAAAGTACGGGATCAAGGTGATTGCGATGGAGATCACGCACGAATCCCACATCGATGAGGTCAACGAGGCCCTGCGGGAAACGGGCGAGCCCACCGGCGTGATGCTGCAGATCGGTACCCGCAATACGCAGAACTTCGAGTTGCTGAAGATAGTCGGCCGGCAACAGGAACACCCGGTCCTGCTCAAGCGCGGATTCGGAATCACTTTAAGTGAGTCGCTGAATGCTGCTGAGTACCTGGCTACCGAAGGAAATCGGAAAGTAGTCTTCGGACTTCGCGGCGTGAAGTCGAACCTCGCCGACCCGCATCGCAACTTTATTGACTTCGCTCATGTGCCGGTAGTGAAGTCTTTGACGCGCATGCCGGTCTGTATCGATCCGTCACACGCGGTCGGATCGCGCCGGACTGGACCGGAAGGCATCCTCGATGTAATGCACGTGACCGCACAAGGAGTCATCGCCGGAGCCAACATGGTTCTGGCGGATTTCCACCCCGCGCCCGGCGAGGCATTGGTCGACGGGCCGCAGGCCCTGCTACTGGAAGAACTGCCGCGCTTCCTTGAAGATGTGCAGATTGCTCGCGAGGCTTATGAGAAGCGCCTTGCTCTCTCTCAACGTTACGCCGCGGTTAACAAATAGCTGCACTGCGCCCGCGAGCTACGAATTCGTCGTCAAATTTTTCGACATCTTACAGAAACGTTTCCAGAGATGAGCCCCGGGGTTTGCTAATTATAGATGCAAGGGCTTGCAAAAAAAGCCTGAGCGCCCAGTCCGCGCTAGCGGACGACTGAAAATAGCCCAGCGATTTATCGCTGGGAATAGCAGCGAATGTGGGAGTAAGTCCGTGAAGCGGACGACTGAAAAAGAGCAGCTAAACAGGGGAGAACACTTCAGCCGTCCGCTTCACGGACTACATATCCTCTTCGCCCGCCATCCCAGCAGTGAACTGCTGGGCTATTATCAGTCGTCCGCTGGCGCGGACTAGCACTGGGACTTTTTATGCGAAGCTCGACGCAAGCTGAAGCTTGAACTCAAAACTGTTTTACTTCTAGCGGTTGGCTTGTCAGTTGCATCAGTTCGGACGCAGTATCAGAAGAGAGTAGTTCCAGGAGGGTTAGATCTATGGCGGGTTTACGTGATCCGAGTGAGGGACGAGAGAGGCCTAAGGGTAATGATAAGTCGCTTGTGCGCGTCCCGTTGGGCCGGCGAGATCAGGCGCTTGAGAGCGCATCCGGTCTTTCGGGTAATACGGCGCGCACAATGTTACGAATTGTTAGGGCCGCGCAACCGATCTCACGAGTCGATCTGGCCCGTCGCCTGGACGTCAATCGCAGCACGGTAACTGAGATTGTCAGGCCCTTGCTCGCTTCGGGCGTTTTGCGTGAAGGGGCGCCGGAAGAGCGGCCGTCAAGCCGTCGGGGCCGGCCGCCAATTGGTCTCTCGCTACGCGGTGACAAGTCTTTGTTCATCGGCGTCAACATCGGAGTCCGACGAACTCAGGTGGGCGCGGCGACTACTGACGGGCGGTTGCTCAATGAAGAATCGTTCGACACGCATCCCGATGCAAACAGTACTCTCAATCAAATTAATTCGATCATCGAAAGACTTAGTGCATCATTTCCTGACCGCTCGTTGATCTCGATAGGCGTAAGCGTGCCCGGCCCAACCGACGCGGGCCGAACGGAATTGCTGTTTGCCCCGCATCTGGGTTGGCGCGATGTAGCGATCGCCGATGCCTTATCCAGCGGAATCGGACGAAGTGCGAAGAACTCTGAGAGCAGAGTGTCGGTCATTGTCGAGAACGACGCGACCGCCGCCGCGATCTATGAAGCTCGTCGCCGTCTGAGCGTCCGCACACAGAGAGGGCGAAACGATTTCATCCTGGTCCGGGCCGGTAGTGGGATCGGCGTCGGGCTGGTGTTGGGCGGCGAGGTATATCGAGGCACGGGAACTGACCGCGGCTTACTCGGGGAGTTTGGCCATATGACGATTGTTGCCGGCGGCAAAACATGCGCTTGTGGCAATCGTGGCTGTTGGGAAGTCTATGCGTCGGCCGCCAGCGCTGCTTCGCTCTACGAAGAAACATGCGCCGAAGGTGAAACGCCTCCGCCCTTCGTGGAAATAGTAGCGCGTGCGGAAGCTGGAGAGTTACGGGCGCAGGCCACACTGGAGCGAGTCGGCGAAAATCTTGGCATAGGCATCAGCAATGTAATTACCGGATTGGGAGTCTCACGAGTAGTCGTCAGCGGACGCATCGTTCATGGCTGGAAGTTCGTTTCGAAATCAATTGAAGCAGCCGTGGCCCGGACGATGGCCGGTCGATTATCGGATTGGTCTATCGAACCCGGGCAACCAACCGGAGCCGGATTGGGTGGCGCCCTCGAGGTAGCCATCGAACACTACCTGACGAGTCTCGCGGCCCCGTCGCGAGCTGCTGCCTGAGAAATGATGAGCCGAGCAGTTTTCCCTTCTCCCTTTGGGAAGGGCCAGGGTGAGGGCTTACTCGCGCGCCCTATCTCTACGGTTCCTTCTCTCGGCCCGGCGCTTCATAACCACGGCGAGATCAGTTTCGGTTAGTCCATCTCCTAACTCTGAAGCGATCCACTAGGAAGTTGTTACAGCAATTAAGAGGCACTACACTACGCGACAGGCGGTTGCGAAAAACTTAACGAAGGTGCGTCCTTAGATCACAAGATGGAATCATCCCTGACATCAGTTGGCATGTTTGGATTACTCGGCCTAGGACTTGTGTTCGGTCTCAAGCACGCGACCGAGGTCGATCACGTGGTGGCCGTCTCGACCATCGTTAGTGAGCATCGCAGCGTGTTTCGATCGGCGCTCGTCGGCGGCTTGTGGGGCGCCGGGCACACCGCTTCGCTGGTGATCGTTGGCGTAGTCGTCCTGGTCTTTCGCGTGGCCATTCCGGCGCCGGTGGCCAAGTGGTTGGAGTTTGGTGTGGCGTTGATGATTATCACCCTGGGAGCCATCGCGATCCTGCGGGTTCTGCGTAAGCGCGCCGACGTTCACTTGCATCGGCATAGCCACGACGGCCAGTCGCATGTGCATATTCATTTCCATGAACCCGAAACGAAGCATGTGGGCGTAGTTTCCTCACACTCTCATGCGATGGCCCAGATTGGTTTCAAGCCCCTGCTGGTCGGAGCAATGCACGGGCTGGCGGGATCCGCTGCTCTGACTTTGCTGGTGCTGACGCAGATTCGCTCGGTGTCGCTGGGATTGCTTTACCTGTCAGTCTTCGGGGTCGGGTCCACAGTTGGGATGCTGTTGATGTCAGGCTTGATCGGGCTGCCTTTCGCGCTGAGCGCGCACCGCATATCGCGGCTTAACTTTGGCCTGCAAACAATAGCGGGGGCGTTAAGCATCGCATTCGGCCTGTGGTATGCCTACGAGGCGGGAGTTGCCAACAATCTCTGGCGAACCATTCTGTAAGAGTCTGCGATAAATGCGCAGGCTGCGCATTGGAGATTGTCAAATGGTGATCCAAGCAGCAGGGCTTGCACCTGCAACACGCTGACCAAGTGTGCGTTCACGGACACTTAGTCAGGTCACGCCTCCCAACAGCCAGAGAGTTTAACTGTTATCGCCTATCGCGGCATTATTGAGGAAGTCCCATGCGCTGGAGCAGTTCCTTGAAGCGCGCCTCGGAGTGCAGTGAGTCCAGTTGCGGATCGAGATGGACCCAGATAAGTTGTGGATCCCTTTCTTCGTAAGCTTTGTTCAGCCAGTCAATCGCCTCATCTTTTTTGTCGAGCGAAGTGTAGAGAAGCGCTATCATAAAAGGCGAAACGTAATGCTCCTTGCGCGTCTGCAGAAATTTGTTGAGAATCGTTTGCGCTTCATCTTTTCGTCCGGCGCGTGCGTAAGCATAGCCCAGCGTTGGTAAAATGGCCGGGTCATCCGGCGAGTTGTTCAGCGCTTTCCGGCATTCATCAATCGCCCGGTCGTACGCGCCCTTACGCTCATAAATCTGTCCGATTACAAAGGGCACAGGAACAAAGTTAGGATCCAGGTTGTGTGCCTTCGCATACAAGTCTATCGCTTCATCATAGTGACGCTGGTAGTAAGCCAGCGCCGCCACATCCATATTCACCAGGCCCATGAGCGGCGCTACGCTTTGCGCGTTCTTTTGTTCGGCAGCGGCTTTGTCATATTGCTGGACCACCTCCCAGTAATAACCCAAAAGCTGATGCGCATCTGCGAAATTAGGATTGAGTTCGATCGCGCGCTCGAACTCTTTCCTTGCGGCTGACCAATCGCGTTCAAAGAAAAGTGATTTTCCTCCCAACGCCACATGGCCTTCCGCCAGCGAGTCATCGAGTTTTACCGCAGTCTCAGCCGCGCCTTTAGACTTGAGATAGGCTTCAACCGGACGCACTGAGCCGATCGCCCCCTGGACGCTGTAAGAAAAACTCAAACCGGCATAGGCCAAAGCGTAGTTCGGATCAAGCGCGATGGCCTGATTGTAGAAGCTGATGCTTTTCTCCGCTCCCTCAGGCGAGAACTGGTACCAGTAAACTCTGCCTTTGGTATAAAGCTGATAAGCTGCGATGTTGTCCGTGTAGTGCTTCGCGATTTGTTGTTGTTCGGTCCCAGTTAATCTTGAGACCAGCGCCTGGGCTACCTCCTGCGAGATTTCATCCTGCACCGCGAAGACGTTCGTGAACCGATCATCAAAAGTACCCGCCCACATCGGTGCGCCATCGCTGACCCGAGTCAGGTGAACCGTAAACCTGATCCTGTCGCCAGCCTTCTGCATCTGGCCTTCAACGATCGCATCCACGCCTTGCTCACGTCCCGCGGCGAGCAAATCCTGACCGGCAGCGGCGTATTTCAAAACTGAACTCGTCGGCCGCACCACGACCTGTTTGACGTTGCTCAATTTGGTGATGAGGGCGTCGGCCATTCCCAACTCCAAAGACTCATCATGACTCTCAGCCGAAAGAGCTCTGAACGGAAGGACGGCCAGCGAACGAATTTGGCTGGTCGACGCAATTGTTGGCGTAGCGTGTCTGGTCCACAAAAAGTAACCGGCGGTCATCAACCCCAGAACGCCAATGGTACCAATGGCCCATAGGCGCAGTGAAAGTTGTTTCTTCCTTTGTCCTGCGTGTGCGGGAATCGCGGCGGGTCCTTCTGCTTCAATAAAAAGCTCGCCTGCGATGGCGTGATCGTCAGCCTCGCTTTCTTCGACCACCACTCGCGCAAGCGAGTGCTCTTGCACTACCAGCTCCACGCCTTCGTCTCGCACTTCGTTGACCTTGGCGACGAAACGATAACCGCGGCGAGCGAGAGTCTCGATGTACTTATCGCCTTGCTTCTCTCCGAGAGCTTCCCGGAGTTTATGGATGTGATGGGAAAGATTGGCTTCCTCGACGAAGCTGTCGGGCCAGACTCGGTGCATTAACTCTTCTTTCGTAAGCACCTGGCCATCACTTTCGACAAGCGTGAGGAGTAAATCGAAGGCTTTGAGGGTGAGCGGTACAACGGCCCCCTCGCGCAGGAGTAGTCGCTGCGTGGCATCCAGGCGGAACGACCCGAACTCGTAAAAGTGCTTTGCCTGCCTACTCATAAGGGCAATTAGGAAGCCATCCAGATTTAGTTAAGAACTAATCGAGAGTTTGCAAAGGACATTTTTCAGGGGACATGAGTACCTTGCACGTCGAGGTCAGCCATGTCGAACGCGGTTCTTGAGACAACAGCGAAAATCTTAGCGCATCACCCAAAAGGTCGCAATAAGCCGGCCGGGACGAACGAGACTGAAGCGGGCGCTGAAGGGAGTCTCGAATACGAAAAGACGTATCGAAATCACGGTCGAAAAGCATCGGGTGTTGACGGTCAAGACTCGCCGGATCTCAGCCGTGGGCTGGTGCGCTCCATGCGGCATGAAGGTGCGAATGGTAACAGCGGAGGACGCCTCGCGCATCGCTCAGGTGAGCCCGCGCACGATTTATCGCTGGGCGGAAGCGGGGCAACTGCACTTCAGCGAAACGCAGGATGGGTTGCTGTTGATCTGTCTCAAATCGCTCGGTTGAGCAGAGACTTATAGGAAACGGGCAGAAGAGTTGAAGCAAACGGATTCTAGATTCGAAGACAAAGGAGACAAAAGAAATGACCATCAACATACGCAAACACACGCCGTCGGTTCACCTGCGTGGGGGAGAGGGCGTAGTGTTCGAACCAAGAACGAAATCTATCCTGCGCGCAATCAGCAGGTCCTGCACTCTGCTTTTCATACTCATGGGGCTATGTGGTCTGACAAATGCGCAATCGCAAGACCCCGTTAACCCAACGCCGATTACTACAAAAAAAGTTGAAGGCAAAGGCTCAGGGGCAGGCGCGACATATTACTATCGCTTCCAGGCGAAGAAAGGCAGTGTCCAAGTCGCGCTCGCGGGTCAGACCAATAACTATTCGACGCAATTTGAAGCAGACCTCATTAATAGCAGCGGAGCGGACCTGGGCAAAATTTACGTGAGTGCAAGTGATCAACCCAACCATACGCTTAAAGTTTTTAGCTTCGACAGCGATCAATCGGTGACCATCGTCGTGAAGCTGACGAAGGATGACTCCTTGAAATGGCAGTACTACAGCATCACGCTTTCCGGAGCAGTTGAACTCGCGCCGAGTGACGGACAGCCCACCTCTTCACAGCCAGCGCCGGATCTAGTCGTTACTCAAATCATCTTCGAACAGTCCCCTGCAAAGATTCGCGTTCGCGTAATGAACATTGGCAACGGCGCCTCGACAGGTTGCTTTCTGGCACTTGCCAGTGGGGCAGCAGACGACCCTTCCCTGGGCACAAAGAAACGAGTATGGAGCATAGCGGTTCCGCCACTGGCAGCCGGCAAAGGATTCTCAACTGTCATCGACGTCTCGCCGCTGACTCAAGCCAAAGGCCCGTGGAAGGCAATTGTAGATCGCTCTGACACGGTCAAGGAGTCGAATGAAACCAATAACTCGTTGACTCACCCTCAGTAGACCAGCATTGAAAGGAATGACATCATGAAGAGAACTCTGACATTTGTTTGTGCCGCGCTGATCCTGAGCGTCATGGCGTTCTTGGAAGCAAAGACCACTCGTTCCGCGGGGGCCGCAACTCTTCCTGGGCCTGAACAGGTCGTGACCGTACCACTCTTTGTTCTTCAAAACGACGGCGGGTTTTATTTTTACACAATAGACCCGAATGAAATGGCCACTCTCCAGGGAACAGCCGGCTGGCACTATATTGGCATTGGCTGTTACGTACTTCCTAACAACAAGAAGCTTCCAGGATCAGCAGAGGTTTACCGGCTGGTCAAGGATGTAACTGAACAGGGGACAACAATTTTCAACCAAGGTGCCGGCACCTATGCGAACCATTTCTATACGACGGACCATGCGAATGCAAAGCACGCGGCCATCTCTCTCGGCTGGCGACTGGAAGGCATTCCTTTCTACGTTTCTCCAAAGGAAGTCGCCGGGACTGTGCCCCTTTACCGTTTTTACAGACCTTATTCCGAAGCACCGGCAGCGGCCTACGGTACGAACTACTATTATGAACAGCATATTCTCACTACGGATAAAGAGGACAAGGCGAATGCCCCTTCCGCCCAATTCGTGCGAATCGAAGGCTACGTTTGGACGAAGCAAACAGCTCTGGACGCTGCCGATGGATTGGTCGACTCAGGCAAGGTCAAAACAATTGACCACCCGGCAGCAATGAGCCCTATGGATCAATTGTTCAGCCTTGGGTGCTCGCAGAACGCCGGCAACAAACAGATCAGTTGCCCGACCGTGCGAGGCTGGGACACCTGTAACTTCTATAAAAATAAGGGCGAGATCAACGTGTCGTTCTGTACCACCACCATGGACCAGTTCGCATTCGCCAACATGGAAACCGATTTGACCAGTCGCAGTTGCAAGCGCTATCTCGGGCGGGCCGGCGAGTATATCTGCATGACCTTGAATGGTGACCAGGCTTGCCAGGGTTACCTGAAAAAGAAGGATGGACTGGTCACGAAGTGTCTCTCGGTGAAGCAGGACCAGATGGAAAAAGACCTGTACGCGCACGGGTGTAGGAGCCGTTTGGGCCGGGCTGACGATTTCTATTGCTCTACCGAAGGCATGAAGACCTGCGAGAACTACCGAATCGACGGGCGAGTAAAAATCTGCCGGCCCATCACAAAGTGAGAGAGTCCGACGCGAACTGCTTTTGGATCGGCGTCACTATGAGAGAACAAATCTACAAATAGTAGCTTACAGTCTTAAAGATCTGATGAAGATGGGAGCAGTATTACGATGACTAAAGTTATCAGCAGCCTTTTGCTTTGCACCTTGTTGGTATGGTTTGCAAGCTGCAGTTCGTCGAGGCCCACGAGCAATAGCAATGGCGCGTCCAACACTCGAACCATCGGCGTGAACGATAAGCCGACTCGGAAGCTTGATGCTTGCAGCCTCCTGACGAAGGCCGACGTCGAATCGTTTCTGGGCGAACCGGTTGGGGCGCCGGCAACCACGCACACCGAAGCCATGGGTAATACCGTGACCCAATGCAGGTACAGCGCGCCCTCGGGCGACAAGAGAGTTGGCCTGCTCTTACGCCAGGCTCCTACAACGGATGAGGCAGCGAAGATCTTTCGGCAGGCACGTGACACTTCGAAAGAGTTGTCAGGCACGGAACCGCAAGTGATCGATGGGCTGGGTGAGAGCGCCTACTGGACAGGCGGGAATCTCAAACAACTGAACGTGCTGAAAGGTGATGCGTGGCTGATCATTACAGCGAGTCCGGGTAACGGAACTGATCCACTTGAGGCCAGCAAGAATGTCTCACGGAAAGTATTGGGGCGCATGACTTGAAGCGGCTTCTCAGCAAACGCGCGACCTGCTTTATAAAAACGGCACGCACTCGCGTGCTAACTCATTTCTTTAATTGAAAAAATGGTGAGCCGAGCAGGGCTCGAACCTGCGACCCGCTGATTAAGAGTCAGCTGCTCTACCAACTGAGCTATCGGCCCACAACGGAAGTGAGAATTATACGTAGGCAAGCGGCTGAGTCAAGCAGGGGACTGAAAAGGTTCAGTTTGAGTTCGGTGACTATTTAGTACAAAGAGCGCGGGCGCCCTCGCCCGGACGTCCGCGGATCACACTCATTGCGGGCGAAGGCGCCCGTTCCCAGTAAAAGGGGCGCTCCTGATTTTGAACTTGAATTAGCATCGAGCGGCTGGACCGCCGTCCTCTTTTTCTTTTCTTCCTCGACCTCATTTGGCAAAACGACAGCGCATCGCAGAGAATACCTGTTCCTGCTCCTGGGGAGTTGTAGTAATCTCGCGCTCGCGATCTTTATTCACGGCAGAAACTTATGAACTATTACGACGATGTGTTGGCGCTGATCGGCAATACTCCTTTAGTAAAGCTCAATCGCCTGAACAAGGGATTGAAGCCACTGATCCTGGCTAAGATGGAGAACCTTAACCCGGGTTTCTCGGTTAAAGATCGCATCGGCATCTCGATGATCCAGGCGGCCGAACGCGAGGGCAAATTGAAGCCGGGCGGCACCATCGTCGAAGCGACCTCAGGCAATACAGGCATCGGTTTGGCGCTGGCCGCATCAGTCAAAGGCTACAAATGCATCTTTGTGATGACCGACAAAGCATCGGTAGAGAAGTCGCGCTATCTGAAAGCGTTGGGCGCCGACGTAGTGATTACTCCAGTGTCGGCAAAACCCGGGACGCCGGATCACTACGTTTCGACCGCGCGCCGGATCGCTGATGAGACGCCGAACTCGTTCTATCCGGATCAATATTCACATCCGGCCAATCCGGAAGCGCACTATCGCACCACCGGTCCGGAGCTCTGGGAACAAACCGAAGGCAAGATTACGCACTTTGTGTCCGGCATCGGCACCGGCGGAACGATCTCCGGCGCTGGGAAATATCTGAAAGAAAAAAATCCTGGCATCAAAGTCATCGGCGCCGATCCGTTCGGATCCATTTACAAGACCGTCAAAGAAACCGGCCAGGTCCCGGAAACCACGCCGTACCTCGTCGAAGGCATCGGGCAGGAAGTTTTGCCCGGGAACGCACATCTGGAGTA
>JAWVCT010000052.1:0-68252 GCA_033858155.1 Blastocatellia bacterium | reverse complement strand
CCATTAATCTGAACGGTCTCTGACCGTGACGGGTCGAAGACCCGAATGAAAAAGAAGGTTCGCCGCCGGCAAGTCGCAGAATTGCCGCGCATCAGAGTGGCAGAGCCATTGCCGTAATGAGTCAAGTATATTAGTGCCGTTTCAACGGTTTTTCTCCGGAAAGCCGTGAAAACTCTCATAGTGTTCTCGGCGGATGCGGTCACCTCGCTGAAGCGAGGTGCTAATGAGAGCGAAACCGAACGAGCATTCATCTGGCGGTGAACTTTTTTTGCAGCGTTTGATGAGGTACACTTGCCGCCTTCCGTTCAATGACTTCTGCATGCAGCAAGGACAATCAAGAAAACTGATCTTCATCTTAGCGGGTGCGAGCGTACTGATCGCTTCGCTGGCCCTAGGATTTGCGACGGCCCGATCGGTGATGAACCGTCGCAGCCCCGCGACAGCCCCGCGCCTCGATCGAATGCCGCGCGTAATGTTATGGGCTTGGGAGCGGCCGGTTGACCTCCGCTTTATCGATCCAAAAGAAACTGGCGTCGCCTTCCTGGCTCGAACAATCCGGCTGCGGTCCAGCGAAGTAGAGGTTCGTCCGCGACTGCAACCATTGAATCTACCGGACGCGACCGGGGTCATGGCGGTCGCCAGAGTCGAGACAGACAAGATAAGCAAGCCCGCCCTGTCTGCTCCTCAACGCGAGCAGTTAGCGGGCGCCATTGTCGAAATGGCCCGACTTCCAAACGTATCCAATATTCAAATTGACTTTGACGCTACCCAATCAGAGCGCGCCTTTTATCGCGACGTGATTGTCGACGTGCGCCGTCGCCTGCCTGATACAGTCAGCTTGTCAATTACCGCGCTGGCTTCGTGGTGCACTTCTGACGATTGGCTTTCGGATCTACCAATCGACGAAGCCGTGCCGATGTTGTTTCGGATGGCCGCCGATGGAAAGCAAATCGCCAGGCGCCTGGATGCGGGTGATGATTTCATCGTTCCTCAATGTCGCCATAGTTATGGCGTCTCAACAGACGAGCCGCGCTCAGGCCTTTTGCCCGCACGGCGTCTCTATGTTTTCAACCCTGACCCGTGGACCGCGGAAACGGTTCGCGCGATTTTGGAGTCAAGAGAATGATCGCAGGAAACTCTTATAAAGCACTTATTGCTCTGGCCTTGATCCTCTCGGTTTCGTTCATGCTGCCCCAACGAACTCAAGCTTGCGGGCCCTTTTTCACCGACGCAATATTCGTCTATTCGAAGCATCCCGATTTTCCATTGGAGAGTTTCGCGGCCGGCAAACTTGGCGTCTTACAGATGAACTGGGCGCGATCTTATTTAGTCGCAGCCTATCGCAACCTGGCGGGAAACCGCCTCAGTGAAAGCGAAGCGAAAGGTATCAAAGGCGTCTGGGATGATCGCTTGAATCTTAGTTGGGAATCCAACGATGACCAGTGGGTAAAAAAGTGGAATGAGGCGCGCAAGCAAGTTCCCGGTCTAACCGCGCCGCCCGAGATAAAGGTCTATCGCAACCGCGAGAAGCCGCACGAGTACGAAAGCATTCTCAACTGTCAACAGGACGCTTTTGAAAATGCCGAAGCCACTCTGAGTGAGCGAATCAAGAAGTTCGGCGCAGACAGCGCTGCCGTGCGCGATTGGATCGGCGCGCAGGATAAAGTCTTTGCCAACTGCGGAGAGGGCAAGTTGATTCCGGAAGCAGCCCGCCCCGATCAGGACTCTCTGATTCGCGCGGACCGCGCCTATCAAATCGCCGCGGCGAACTTCTACGCGACCAACTTTGACGAAGCAAAACAGCAGTTCGATTCAATTGCGCTGGACAAGTCTTCGCCCTGGCGCGACAAGGCCGGATATCTCGCGGCCCGTTCGATGTTGCGTAAAGGAAGTCTGGCTGAAAAAGAAGAAGACGGCCGACCGTTCCTGGCGGAAGCTGAAACTCGCCTTAATGCCGTACTCAAAGACAACTCTGCGACAGCCTCGCATCACGCGTCCAAGAGGCTTCTGAACCTTGTCCGGCTGCGCCTGCACCCTGAAGAGAAGCTTCACGAGCTCGCGCACTCCTTGATCAAGAAAGACGCGAGCGCCGATTTCAAGCAGGACGTCTGGGACTATACCGCGCTGCTGGACAAGTTTCTGGGGGATAGCGACGAGTCGAACAAGCCCGTGCGTCCTTCCGGCTTGAACAGCGACGAGCTTACCGACTGGGTGCTCACGTTCGAGGATTCATCGCCCGCAGCGGCGACTCATGCTCTGGCGCAATGGGAAAAGAGTAAATCTCTACCATGGTTGGTAGCGGCGATTTCCAAGGCTAATGGGCAGCAACCGAAGGCCGGTGCTCTCTTGAGCGCGGCGGCCAGCGTCGATCACACTTCGCCGGCGTTTCCGTCACTAGCCTTTCACAGCGTGCGACTGTTGACCGAAAGCAATCGCGGCGGTGAAGCGCGTGCAACACTCGACAAAATTCTTGCTGCTGATCGCCAGCAGCTTCCGCCGTCAACGGTGAACCTGTTGTTGGCGCAGAGGACGACGCTGGCGCAGAATCTCGCCGAGTTTCTTCAGGCCGCGCAACGCGTTCCCGCCGGCTTTAGCGATGACAGCGACGGGCGTGAAATCCCTGAAGAAGAAAGTTCTGTTAAGGAAACCACTAAGGGCTCTGCGGTGTTCTTTGATCTGGATGGCGCCAACGCTTTCAATAAAGCTATGCCCGTTGCGCTGATTAAAGACGCGGCGAGCAGTAAGGCGCTCGCCCCAAATCTGCAACGTGACGTTGCCCAGGCGGCTTTCGTTCGTGCTGCCTTGCTTGACGATCGCGCCACTGCAGATCAGGCTGCGGCCCTTTTGCAGGGGATGTATCCGCAGTTGAAAGAATTTCTCAGCGCCTATCAGAAAGCTGCCACGCCGGACGCAAGGCGATTCTCCGCGGTGTATATGTCACTGAAGTTTCCCGGTCTCAGACCTTACGTGTCGGCCGGCGTTGGACGCACAACCGCGCTCGAAGAAGTCGATAGCTATCGCGACAATTATTGGTGTGCGGAGGCGCCAACGCCGCAGTCTGGCCCACCTTCGCAAGATGTCGAAGAAGGCAAGGCGAAGGCTAAGCTGATTCCCATACCGGAGTTTCTGAAGCCCTCTCAGAGTGTGGCGGCGACTCAATCCGGCGCCTTGCAAGCGCTCGGGACGGCGCCAGATTACTTCTGCCGCATAGCGATAGCCTGGACTGAGAAAAATCCGGCTGATCCGCGCGCGCCGGAGGCGTTGCATCTCGCCGTGCGGTCCACACGCTATGGCTGCACCGACGATCAAACGGGCCGCTGGTCAAAAGCGGCCTACGATCTGCTGCATCGCCGCTACCCAAACACAACTTGGGCGAAGAACACAAAATACTGGTTTAAGGGATAGAGTTGCGACGGCTCACGCGGGTGGAGACAAAGGGTGCCAGAACACAAACATACTAATAACCTAATCAACGAAACCAGCCCTTACCTGTTGCAGCACGCGCACAATCCGGTGGACTGGTATCCGTGGGGCGAGGCGGCGCTCAACAAAGCGCGCGCGGAGGACAAACCGATTTTGCTCAGCATCGGCTATTCCGCCTGTCACTGGTGCCATGTGATGGAGCACGAGTCGTTCGAGAATGAAGACATTGCCGCGCTGATGAATGAAGGCTTCGTGAATATCAAAGTCGATCGCGAAGAGCGTCCGGACCTGGATCAAATTTACATGAATGCTGTGCAGATGATGACCGGCCATGGCGGATGGCCCATGACCATGTTCCTGACACCCGAGGGCGTGCCCTTCTATGGCGGAACTTATTTCCCTCCCGCCGACCGTTATAACATGCCTGGATTCCCGCGCATCCTGGCCAGCGTCGCCGAGGCTTATCGTTCGCAACCCGATCAAGTCGCCAGCACC
Organism: Blastocatellia bacterium; assembly: GCA_033858155.1. GTDB lineage: Bacteria > Acidobacteriota > Blastocatellia > Pyrinomonadales > Pyrinomonadaceae > UBA11740. The sequence goes on along the minus strand of JAWVCT010000052.1, from coordinate 64,334 downwards.
GCGACGGCCATGCTGGGTGAATTGCGACGCGTCGGACTGGCCGAGTCGTCGCGCGAGGCCCTCGCGCACGACGTTCTGGATAATGCCTTTCGCAGAATCTCCGCGAACTATGATCGCACCAACGGTGGTTTCGGCGGAGCGCCCAAGTTTCCTCCCGCGATGAACCTCGAGTTCTTCCTCCACACGTATCATCGCTCCGGTTCCGCTGAAGCTCTGGAGATGGTCGAACATACGGCCCGCAAGATGGCTGAGGGTGGAATGTACGATCAACTGGGCGGCGGCTTTCATCGCTACTCAGTCGATGCGAAATGGCTGGTGCCCCATTTCGAGAAAATGCTTTACGACAACGCACTGCTATCACGGATGTATCTCCACCTGTATCAGGTAACAAAGAATCCGGATGTGAGGCGCATCGCCGAAGAGACACTCGATTATGTGATCCGCGAGATGACCGACGCCGGCGGCGGCTTTTACTCCAGCCAGGACGCGGACTCTGAAGGCGAAGAAGGAAAGTTTTTCGTCTGGACCCGCGAGGAAATTCTTGACGCCCTCGGCGACCAGGAAGGAACTGTTTTCTGCGACTACTTCAATGTGACTGAAGGCGGCAACTTTGAAGGATCCAACATTCTGAACATAACTTCACCGATCGAAGATACGGCGGTAAAGCACAAGCTGTCAGTGGACGAACTACGCACGCTCATCAACCGCGGCCGGCAGACGCTGTTCGCGTTGCGCGAAGATCGGATCAAGCCCGGCCGAGACGAAAAGGTCCTGACCGCCTGGAATGGCCTGATGCTCGCCGGCTTCGCCGAAGCCTCCGCTATCCTCGAACGATCCGACTATCGAAACATCGCCGAGGCAAACGCACGTTTTCTGCTGACGCGCCTGCAAAAGGACGGCTTGCTGCTGCGGACTTACAAAGATGGTAAGGCGAAATTGAATGCTTATCTCGAGGATTACGCCTGCCTTATTGATGGGCTGATTTCGCTATACGAAGCAACGGGCGAATTAACCTGGATTGAGTCAGCAATCTCGCTCGCAGATAAAATGATCGAGCAATTCTGGGACGATGACGAAGGTGGATTCTTCTTCACCGGGAAAAGCCACGAGCAGTTGATCGTGCGGTCGAAAGAGTTCATGGACAATGCTACTCCGTCCGGAAATTCAATCGCTACCTCAACGTTGCTCAGATTGGCGATACTCACCGGGAATGATGACTATCGCCGTCGCGCCACTGCCGTGTTGCGCCTGATCGCCGATCAGATTCGCCGCTACCCCTCAGCATTCGGTTTTGCCCTTGCAGCCCTGGACTTCTATTTAGACTCGCCTCTGGAGGTTGTGCTGGTCGGCTCGCCAGAGCCTCGACTAGAGGCCCTGCTGGGGACCGTCTGGCAGACGTACCTGCCGAATCGCGTAATCGCGCTGTGCCGGCAAGACCACGAGAGAGCGGCAGCCGTAGTCCCTCTTTTCATCGGTCGTAACACGCTTTCCACGCAGCCTACGGCTTACGTTTGTCAGGCGAATACCTGTCAAAGTCCCGTTACTACTGCGGATGACCTGCAAAAACAGCTCGGCTCCACCGAGCCTCGCACGCGCGTCCCAACAACGTAATCCCGGCCCCTCCCTGCCCAAAACCGTAAGAAAGTCGTTGACTAGAACGCCTTCAGACAGCTATTCTCTGTCTGGCCAACATTGTTGGCCGATGTCGGGTTGTTACCAACACACAGTACGTCTCTTTTTCGGTTCCTCCTCCGGCTCGGTCCAAATCATTAAGGAAAAAAGCGGAAATTATTTAATGCGCAAACTAAACTGGAAGAGTTTTCTACTGGTTGGCGGGGTCGCTGCGATTGGCGCGGCAATCCTAATCATGGGTCTCGTCTCCACCGTGCGTCTGCCCATTATGGGTTGGCATGGGCTCGGGTCCTTCGTGATCCTGCTCGTGTTGACCCTGCTTTCCGGCAGGTTCACAGTTCCAGTAACCAACGTTGACGGCACCAGCCAGACTCACAAGTCCGTCGCCGATGCTTTTATATTCCTCGCGGTCATGATGTATACGACCACACCGGCAAACAGTGTGGGACCCGCCTTGATCCTCGCAGCCATTGTTGGCTTCATTTCCTCGTACTCTTTCTCCGAACGCTGGCCCACTGTGTTTGCGGTCGGCACTTCGATCATCTCCACGTTTGTTGCTTCGCTGGTGTACCGATTCATGGTGCTGACTCTGGCCGGCGGTGCGATTGAGGGAAAAGAAACCGCGTTAGTTCTCGATCTGCTGCTTTTCCCACTCTGTGTTTTCGGCTTCGTCCAATATTCTCTCAGCACCTTTGGCACGGTCGCTTTCAATTCCTTCTATTCAGGCAGCCGCGTCACTGTCTCGCAGGAAAGTTTGATTTGGACGCTGATTACTCAGGTCGCGAACGTCACTTCAGCCGCTCTCTTCTACTCGGCCATCCACGGCACCGGACTTCCCTTCCTGTTTGTGGGAGCGTTAATCATCGCTCTCGTTCATCTACTCTACCGGTTCAATGAAAAGAGAGTCAGCGAGGTTACGCGCTCTCAAGTTGACAAGGTGCGTTACGCCGAAGAAATTGCCGACCTGCACATGAATACGATCGAGTCGTTGGCAATCGCGATTGACGCGAAGGATCAGACCACACACGGCCATGTGCGCCGCACCCAGATATACGCCACCGAAATGGGCAAGCTCCTGAAGGTGAAGGATCAGGAATTACGAGCCTTGGTGGCCGGCGCCCTGCTTCATGATATCGGCAAGCTGGCAGTACCTGAGTACATCCTCAATAAGCCCGGCAAATTGACTGAGGCAGAGTTCGCGAAAATGAAGATTCATCCGACCGTGGGTGGCGACATCTTGAAGCGCGTTAACTTTCCTTATCCGGTCGAAGACATCGTGCGCTATCACCACGAAAAATGGGATGGCAGCGGTTATCCGAAAGGTCTTCGAGCCGAACAAATCCCGCTGGTAGCGCGCATCATTTCAGTGGTCGATTTTTATGACGCCACGCGCTGTGACCGCCCCTATCGCAAAGGAATGAAGCGCGAAGACTCGCTCACCCTGCTGGAGAAAATGTCCGGATCGTCCTTCGATCCCAAGGTGGTCGAACTCTTCAAGAAACACGTAATCGAGTTCGACCGGCTGATAGACGCCGAGGACATTCAGGAGCAGGTCCCTTCGGAAAACATCGACTTCCTTACTTCTGCGAAACCTGACGCTGGGTTGGCCTCGGACACTCTCGGCTCGCCGGACGGCAGCCTGGGCTTCCGCTCGATCACACAGGCCCAACGCGAGGTCTTTGCGCTGCACGAAATCGCACAGACAATTGGTTCCTCGCTGAACATGCACGACACGGTTACCCTCATCTCAAACAAACTGAGAGCGATCGTACCCTTCGATACCTGCATTATTTTCGTCGTCGACGATCGGTCAGGAAAAGCAATCGCCATGCACGTGGTCGGCGATCATGCCGATCTCTTCAATGCTCGGCGCATCAGTATCGGCGACGGTATTACGGGCTGGGTTATCGCCAACTCCAGATCAATGTGCAACTCGTCGCCCGAGCTGGATATGGTCGGATTGCCCGACGAACTCGTGAAAAGTTTCCGGGGCGTGCTGGTCTCGCCGCTTATCCGCGAAGACGGTGCATTCGGCGCGATCACGCTTTATTCCAAGGGCCGCACGTCCTACACGACTGAGCACGTACGCTTGCTCGAATCGGTTGCGCAGCACGCTGCCTCGGCGCTTAACAACGCCATCACCTTCGAGAAGACAAAAGAGAGCGCGCTTACGGACCCGCTAACAGAACTGCCGAACGCGCGTGGCTTCTACATGATGCTGGAGCAGAGGCTGGCTGAATGCCAGCGTATGAACCGCGAGTCGCTCTCACTGATCAGTATGGACGTTGACGACTTCAAGAAAATTAACGACCAGTGGGGACACGCCATCGGTGATCGCCTCCTGGCCAGTATCGCCCGCGTAATTCGCAAAGAGTTACGCCAGATGGACATCCTCTCCCGCTATGCCGGGGACGAGTTCGTCGCGATTATGCCGATGGCCTCGCAGACGATGGCGGAGATGGTGGCCGAAAGAATCCGGCAAGCGGTGAGTGAACACAAGTTTTCGGTTCGAACCGGAAAGACAGTCGACGTTTCGATCAGCACCGGCGTCGCATGTTTCCCCGAAAATGGTGAGACTACTGAAGAGTTGCTCACCGCTGCAGCGCGCAACATGCAACGGGACAAACACGCTCGGAAAAATCTGATTAGTTTGTCTGCTATGCCGACGCCGGCCCGAATCGATCACTACACCTGAGTCCCAATACAAAACCTTTTTTCGCACGTCATGCTCCCGCGTGGCGTGCTTTTTCTTTCTCAGGTTTGTGTAGCCGCGTCTCTCGCGTATAATCTCGGCAGTTCGCATACGACATCGTTCGAGGCCAGCGGCAAGCTGGCCGATTCACATTAAGCGGGCACGCTTTACATGAGCAGCCAAACCACTGAACCAAGAGAAAAATCGAATACTCCAGCGGGAGGCGCGACCAGCGTTCTCGACGCCCCGGCCCCCGCGGAAAACGCGTTGGCCCGGTCAACCCCGGCGATTGAAGAAGATCGCGAAACCCTGCTGAAGATCTTTCATCAGATGCTGCTGATTCGCCGCTTTGAAGAAAAGTGCGCCGAGTCCTACAGCCTTGGAAAGATCGGCGGCTTCTGTCACTTGTATATCGGCCAGGAAGCAGTCGGCGTGGGCGCCATCTCTGCTTTGCGCGACGATGACTATGTAATTACCAGCTATCGAGAGCACGGGCAGGCTATCGCCAAAGGGATTTCCGCGGCGGCCGTAATGGCCGAGTTGTATGGCAAAGCGGGGGGCTGTTCTCATGGCAAAGGCGGTTCAATGCACTTGTTTGATCAGAGCGTTAACTTCCTCGGCGGCCATGGAATAGTGGGCGGGCAGATTCCACTGGCGACCGGGGTGGCATTCGCGAGCAAGTACAAAGAGACCGACCGGGTGACTGTGTGTTTCTTTGGCGAAGCAGCAGTCAACCAGGGCGCTTTTCACGAATCGCTGAACATGGCGCAACTGTGGAAGCTGCCGTGCATTTACATTTGCGAGAACAACCAGTACGGCATGGGAACGTCACTAGCGCGCTCGATGTCGCTCCAGAACGTGGCTGCGAAAGCTTACGCCTATCAAATGGAGTCGGAATTCGTCGACGGCATGGATGTGCTGGCCATGCGCCAGGCCACCCAACGCGCGATCAAGCGTGCGCGAGAGAATTATATGCCCACGCTGATCGAGGCGCGCACCTATCGCTACATGGGCCACTCAATGTCCGATCCAGGCAACTATCGAACGCGCGCCGAGATCGAGAAGCATCAGGAGCGCGATCCCATCAAGATTTTCACCGCAGCGTTAAAAGAGACTGGCGTCCTGAGTGACCAGGATATTGCGGACTTTGAAGCGCAGGTCAAAGAAGAGGTCGAGCAGTCGGTGCGATTTGCCGAAGAGAGTCCGGAACCTGATCCCAAAGAGTTGTATACCAACGTCTACGCCAATCCAATCGAGAACTGAAACATGGCAGTAATGACAATGCGCGACGCTTTGAACCAGGCGCTCCGTGAGGAGTTGGCCCGCGACCAGAGCGTTTTTTTGATGGGTGAAGAGGTCGCCGAATACCAGGGCGCTTACAAAGTGACGCGTGGCTTGCTCCAGGAGTTTGGCCCGAAGCGCGTGATCGACACTCCGATCACTGAACTTGGATTCGCCGGGCTGGGCGTGGGAGCCGCGATGGCCGGGCTCCGTCCTATTGTCGAGTTCATGACGTTCAATTTCTCGATCCTCGCGACCGATCAAATTATCAACTCCGCGGCCAAGATGCTCTACATGTCCGGCGGGCAGTTCAAGATTCCGATCGTCTTTCGTGGGCCGGGCGGTTCCGCTTACCAGGTTTCTTCCCAGCACTCGCAGGCAATCGAATCGTGGTACGCATACTTTCCGGGACTGAAAGTAGTGATGCCTTCGACGCCGGCCGACGCCAAAGGGCTTTTGAAGAGCGCGATTCGCGACGACGATCCCGTGATTTTTATCGAGCAGGAACGCATGTACGGAATGAAAGGTGAAGTGTCGGATGACGTTGATCTGACGATCCCGCTCGGCGTTGCGGAAGTAAAGCGGGCAGGCACGGACGCGACGATCGTGGCGAGGTCTTTGATGGTGCCGGTTGCGTTGAAGGCCGCGGAAGAACTCGCGAAGGAAGGTGTGTCGTGCGAGGTAATCGATCCGCGTACGATTCGACCGCTCGACATTAAGACAATTGTCGAATCGGTGAAGAAGACCAATCGCGTCGTCATTGCCGAAGAGTCGCATCCATTTGCCGGCGTTGGTGCGGAAATCAGCGCCGAGATTAACGAACGGGCTTTTGATTATCTTGATGCTCCGGTAAAGCGCGTTTCGGGAGTGGATGTGCCAATGCCCTACGCCAAAAATCTTGAGCGGCTGGCCATTCCGGATGTTGCTGAAGTGATCGCCGCCGTGCGCGCCGTGTCTTATCTATAAACTGTCAGTAGGTACCGTGATTGTGCTCTCGATTGCTCTCTGTCTTGGTCCCGGAGGGACCGGATGTTTATAGAACCCCGATCTCAGAGAAGTTTGAAGCTCCCGAGGAGCGGAACACTCGACTGCTCAAAGATAGATTGCGCTCCTCCGGAGCTAAAGAAATCTTACGGCGACGGTAGCTATAAACATTTGGCCGCTCTGCGGCAAGAGCACTAGAACTGAAAGCACAAGTTCAGCTAATCAGACTACTAATCACTGACCACCAAAAAACATGGCCACACAAGTCGTAATGCCGAAGCTTTCGCCCACGATGGAAGAGGGCCAGCTCTCGCGCTGGTTGAAAAAAGAGGGCGACAAGGTTTCGATGGGCGAGCCGCTCGCCGAAATTGACACCGACAAAGCGACCATGGAAATGCAGGCGCTGTCTAACGGTGTGCTGCGAAAGATTTTAATTAACGAGGGCGAAAGCGCGCCGCTCGGCCAACCCATCGCGATCATTGGCGAGCCCGATGAGGACATTTCATCCCTGCTCAAAGAAGTGGCTGGGAAAGCGGCGCCACCTGCGGCAGCGCCAGCGGCGAAAGAAGCTCAGCCAGCAGCACAAGAGTCTGAGCCGGCGGCGAAGGAGTCTCAGCCCGCCGAGCAAGAGACTGCAAAGGCCGCTCCTGAAACCGAAACTCCCGCCCAGAAGAGTGAGCCCCCCACATCAACATCGAGAGACGATGGCCGGCAATTAATCTCACCGATCGCCGCCCGCATGGCTGCCGAAGCCGGTGTGAATCTCAAATCTTTGCAGGGCAGCGGGCCGGGTGGTCGCATAGTCAAACGCGATATCGAAGCCGCCATGACGGCAAAACCAGCAGGCGGGGCGAGCGGGCTGGGATTGCGCGGGACGGGTGCGTTTCGAGCGGATGAGAAAGGCGCTGTCTATGGTCCATCGGGTTATCGCGACGAACCGCTGAGTCAGATGCGCCGTACGATCGCGCAGCGTCTCGTCACTTCACTCGGTCCAGTACCGCATTTCTTTCTTACCAGCGAGATCGACATGGATCGGGCCGCCGACATGCGCAGCGCGATTAACGAGTTGTATCCCGATCTCAAACTCAGCATTAACGACATCATCATCAAAGTGGCCGCGGCCGCTCTGATCCAGCATCCGAAAGTTAACGCTTCGTTTCAGGACAAGACCATTCGCTATTATGAACACGCTGACATAGGCGTGGCGGTGGCCACGGAAAACGGTTTGATTACCCCCGTGGTGCGCGCCGCTGACGCAAAGTCACTGCCGGTCATTGCCGTCGAAGTGAGGGAGTTGGCCGAACGCGCGCGGGCGCGCAAGCTCAAGCCTGAGGAGTATACGGGAGCGACTTTTTCAATCAGCAATTTGGGAATGTTCGGCATTGACGAGTTCACCGCGGTCATCAATCCTCCCGAGGGCGGCATTCTTGCGATCGGAGCCATGAAACCAAGGGCAGTCGCCCGCGACCACGAAGTCGTAATCAAGCAGACGATGCGCGTAACGATGTCCTGTGATCATCGGGTCATAGACGGCGCTGTAGGCGCTGAGTTCCTGCGGACCTTCAAACAGATCCTGGAGAATCCGTTATATCTATTTTTGAGCTAGGGTCAGAGTTCAATCTGCGTTGATTTCGAGATCGGGACGTTCCCGATCTTTTTTGTTGGATCGCGAGCCTTAGAGTAGCGACTTCAGTATGGTTTTCAACTCAAGTTTCCACTGAAACTACCCGGTGTTACAACGCTCTCATTCAAACAGCGCCAGGGCCCCGCATTTGGCCCTGATCGTGGTGCAAATCCTGTTCGCGACCTGGCCCATCGTCGGCAAGATCGCTCTCCGCACTGTCCCCTCAGTAGCTCTGGTTGGCTTTCGTTTAGCGGGAGCTGCGTTCACGCTTCTCTTGCTCGCCAAATTGAGCGGCAACCTCCAAAAGATCGAAAGATCAGATTGGCCCCTACTGATCATCTCGAGCCTGCTCGGCGTGGTTCTGAATCAACTACTGTTCACTAAAGGACTGTCGCTAACCACGGCCATCAACGCGACCTTGCTCAGCACTACCATTCCGATTTTCACCCTGCTCGTGGGTGTCGTGTTGGGAACTGATCGCGCCACGCTGAGGCGCATGTTGGGAATTGCGCTCGCAGCCGGCGGAGTTCTTTACCTGATCGGCCCGGGTCGGGCCCAATTCTCTTCCGCCACTCGCATGGGCGATTTACTGATCGTTGCGAACTCGCTTTGCTATGGGGCTTACATCGCAGTCTCGAAGGATTTAATGAAGCGATACAACGCGCTCACCGTCATCACCTGGATTTTTGTCGTGGGCTGTCTGGTCACGGTTCCGATCGGCGCAATAAGTCTGGCGCACGTTCCGCTCGCGAGCATCTCCTGGCGCGTGTGGGCGGCGATTCTATACATAATTGTCTTGCCGACCGCCGGTGCATATTACCTGAATGGCTGGGCGCTGGCGCGCGTGCCGCCGAGCACCGTCGCTGTCTATATTTATCTGCAGCCGCTCATCGCGTTCGCGGTGGCGCCGATTATTCTGGGTGAAGTGTTGAGTTATCACACCGTGATTGCTTCACTGGTAATTCTTGCCGGAGTGGTGGTGGTCACTCGACGCAGGCCAAGGCAGCCGGTCGAAGAAGCAGGTGAGAATCTAACGGCAGTTTGACATCAGTTAGAATCGGCGTCTTAATTTCTCAAACGAATCTAAAATTTGGAGGTGCGATTCCCATTAAGGCCGGGAGCAACGCGGTGATAGAACCCGAGCACTTGGAACCTAATCGATATGGCCTGGCTAATCTTTATAGTGTTGCTGCTTTTCTACGTCCTCGGACTAATCGTCTTTCACGCGACAGGGCCGGTTCACGTTCTCCCATTTGCCGCGGCCGCCGTACTGCTGCTGGACCGAATCCTGGTGCGAAGATATAAACCTACTGCGCTTGATCGATCCCAAGCTGGAGTTGAGAGCAATCCAGGAAATCACACGAAGTGATGAGCACCCTGCCGCTTCACTTTACGAGCGGGTCTCCACAAGCGCGACAATTGGTTCGTCGTCTGGCATTCAAAGTTACACATGCTGAGCAGCGAACATACATAGCGCGCGCAAATAAATGCATGATGGCATAGCTACCGCCGAGAATCGCGATAGCTATGCCGATATTTAGTAGCGTCTCTTTCAGGGTTATCGATCTGCCACTTCTTGAAATCGAAAGTGAACCAAGCCGCCTACTGTACCGATTCAAAGAGGTTCTTCCCTGGCTCGGGCTATTGCCTCGAACGCGGAACTCGCTCAGGCCGCGCGTTTTGAACTCTTCTCTTCGCGTGGTACGACCTGATAGGTTTCCAGTATTAATACATGATAACGCTGCCCGCGCTCGTAGCCTTGCCGAAACGCCTGACTCGCGGAATCATCACCATACTTTTGCTGCATGGCGCCGGCAACATCTTCACTGGATTTACCTCGTCGATCCGGATGTAGTGCGGCCTCGAATCCCAAGCGATACTTGGCTTCGTCCAAACTAAAATCCCCGCCCTGGCTGGTGTAGTGCTCCTGCTCTGCATCACGCAGACCAATCCACCATTCTTCACGGGCGGCATCAACCGATTCCGCGCCGGCGCGCGCGAGTTCGGCCCGGGCATTCTCTGCTATTTGCTCATCATCCGCAAAGGCAATGACTACCGATCGGCCATGACGCAACGCGTCTTCATAGACGTAAACTTCATCGTGTGGCAACCCATCCGCCATTCCTTTTTCCAGAGCGTCACCCGCTAACGCACCGGCCGCCGCGCCCCCAGCTCCCAACAAGGCGGCGCCAATGATTCCCAACGCCAGCACCGGTCCAACTCCCGGCACCAACAAAGAAGCGGCCGCCGCGCCCGCCGTAGCACCGCCGGCAACACCTAATGCCGCACCCACCGTTCCACCCATGGCCTGGCCCATGCCGGGCTGTTCGGTATCGGTAGTGGGAATCTGCGCCTCAACCTCGGCATCCGGTGTATGCGGCGCGAGTACCGAAATTCGATCCTCCGCAATGCCTAACGCTCGCAGCATAGCGGCGCCCCGCTTTGCATCCGCTAAAGAATTGAAAATTCCTACAATGCTCTCCATATGTTCAGTCCTCCACGGAAACAGAATGCTCGCGCTGTGCCACGTTGTGCGAATCTCAGCTTTGGCTAAGTTAAGTCCATTGAAAGATCACTCCGATGTAATGCGAGTTTAGTTCTTATATTCGTTGAGAGAAGCCGCGAGCCTGTGTTAAGGTAGCAACGATCGCGAGACATAAACAGACACGGGAGCGAGAGCTAAAGTGTTCGATATAGTAGAGAAAGAATGGCCGATGTCACTCGGCGACGGCAAAGCGGCGCGCAAGAAACGGCCGCGCATTTTGGCCATTACCACAGACTGCTGCACCGGCTGTGCCGGCTCGCCCGCTTGCATCGAATACTGCCCGATCGAAGCCTGCATGTTCTGGATTTCGGACGAGGATCACCCACCCTTCGGCCGTATCGAAGTCGATCCCTATCTCTGTATCGGGTGTCAGAAGTGTATTAGTAAAGGACCCGACGGAGCATTCCTGGACGGCTGCCCCTGGGATGCAATCGAGATGATTCCAACCGACGATTGGGAAGCCGTCCACGGAATCGTTTTGCCTGACCTGCCTCCACCTCTCGTAGCCGGTAGTTAGTCCTAGTAGCATCGGAGGAAACAAATCAGAGCTATGTTGAACGTATTATAGCGCGTCCTTTTACGATTCTTCATCCGAGTCGTTTTCCACATCTTGGACATTTTGCACTCGCCCAGTTTCCGCCACCCGCACAGGTATAATGAACCCAAAGATTGTCCCTGTCGCACCAGAGCATCTTGTAAGAATCACCGTATTCCCGGCAGATGGCACACTGCACCTGGGCCATTAATCTCAGGTAAATCTTCACTATGAATCTCATAAGTAATTCCCAGTCTTCTTGCCCGGACATTCGGTGTACCACTTTAAATGTAAACAACAATTCTGCCGGACAAATGACCTTCGTATTCCTTCGTGCCACTGACAAACACTTTCCCGTTGCTAGGCTTCACGTCGAAATGCGCGTCGCCGTTCGAGTCAGTCCATTCTCCATGCGTGACGCCGCCTGAAAGCAGGCCACTAATCCCCAGAGCGACTTTCTTGCCCTTCACTCGCTTTCCCGAACTACGCGAAATGACCCTAACGGTAACCATCGTTCTGCTGTCTTAAACTATTTCGATCTCATCTTTAAATTGGCGCGCCGAGATGTACATCGAATCGCCGGGAAAGTTCGCGATAATGTGGTTCAACTCCCGCAGTGCATTTTCGGGTTGCTTCAATTCCTTATAGTAGAGGTACGCTTTGACGAGCCGATCGTTAGCGTTGTCATTGATACCAAGAGCCTTATCGAACAATGGGAGCGCTTGTAGAATGTTGTTCTTTTCCTGTTGGTTCGCCATAACTCCGCTGACGATCCCCCATGCCAAATTGCTTGCCCGCAACTGATTCTTCCGCCAACCGCCCACGGATACAATCTTAGCCCTCGCTTGTGCGCTATAAAGAGCTGCCTCACAAACTCTTCCCTCAACCGACCCTGGAAATTCTGCCTTCAGGGAATAAACCTGTTTGTGAAGTATTCGTAGCTTCCAATGAAGGCGGATCTGGACGTTGGCCAGCACGGCCGGATCCGTGTTCGACATTAGTTCCTCGATCTCTTTCAGCGTCTCCTCAATTATTTGTGCCTCCACTTCAAGATTGCCTGATGTAGCAGTTCGAAGTGCCCCGACGAGTGAGGTGTCGGCTCGAATTTCAGGAATACAATGAATGGGTATCCAAGTTGAACCGCCGTCTAGAGTCGACATAACCGTGGCGCTAATTTCACCCGATGCAAGCCACGCTTTTACCTGATCGAGAGGATATGGTCCATGCTGTTGACCACCTCTGTGGATGTGAATATTCATTGCATCAACTCCTTAGAATCTTATGACTCCTCGCGCCCGGTCTTCACGATTTGTTCTTGCCCGTGCGAGTCCACCCATCCTTTTCGTTTAGCTATCGCGCGTCGGTCGCGCATCATGGAACAATTTGGGCGTGAAGCCAATCTAGGAAATCGTTGTTGCTGGCTGAAGTCTCTGCCCTTTGAGATCGCCTTCACGTCGCGCCTTTAAGATCGCCTTCACGTCGTCCCAGTATTCGTCCCATAAGTTATCTATTCTTTTCCAACTCCTTAGGCACCATATCGCAAGTAGCAGAATGGCAACCCAAAAGACACATGTGTATACGACTAAAAATCTAGTGTGGAAGTCACTAATGAGATTTCCTATTTTGAGCGTTATCCAACAGTCGTGAATAAGTATAAAGGTATAAGCTATCGAGGGAAGCAAGCAGATCACTTTCGAGGCGCGCCTTAAGGATTCGTATCTCTTTGCAGTCCACTGCTTCTCGCTATCCTCTGCGTGCGGAAGCGTGAAAACCTGCTGCATCGCGAATAAATCATAAAAAACTGGAAGTGTCGGTCCGGCCGCAGCCTTGAATGCAAGCCTGATACTTACGTTTTCGCTCCTAAGACTGAAACGCAACAGTAGAAGCAATGTGCTAAATCCAATCCCGGCCAATAACCCCAGATCATTAACATCAAATGCGAATCCAAAAAAAGGGACACGGATCGTAAGCGCGTTATCGACGTAGGACTTTATCACTGCACCATAGAATTCCTTATACTGTTCATCACTGGGAACCGTACCGAGTTTCTCTGTTACATAATCTGCCTTCGGGTTTGAAATCACGTGGAGCCGCTCAAGCATCCATCCGTATTTATAAGAGTCCAAAAATCCGACAAACGCCAGAACGCTTGCTACAAGGAGTATGGTGACGAGCGTCCTGGTGCGATTGGACGAATGACTAGCCGCCTGCAGGAAGTCTCGGAGATCAAGTGAACGGTTGGGCATTGGGAACCTCCAACTGAATGGACTTAGTCATTTAATGATCTGGTAGGGATCAGCCGCTTGATCTCTCCGCAAGCCGGTACTTGCAAAACCGTCTGCGGCTCAGAAGCCCGGCTTCCGGAGGAGATTTCTAGTTAGCCTCCATCGCACTAGAAGCGTCAGTCCTAATTACGAGCCTGGCGGGGTAGTGCCGCCACTACCGGACTTCCGCTTTGGCCGTTTACGTTCGCTCTTGCGCGTGCCGACGCACATCTCATACTCGCTGCTGTCGGGGCCGTATTGAGCTTCGACGGCGCTGAGGACACGGCGGTTCCAGTCCGCCATCAGGTTCTCTTGCGCGTCGAAGCGGTTGGACGAATCGTCCATCTGGGCCGCGAGTTGATTGTGCGATTCCTCGAGAGCGGCGGTGTCGTCAAAGACGCCTTGATACGCCGCAACGCTGATGTTGGGACCGAGATTCGGAGCTGGTGTTATCTTGTTGAGTCCGGCAAGCCTCTGCCGGGCGACCGCCGAAGCGGCGGAAATTCTTCTTTTGCGGGCCATAATGGGATCCTCCAGGTTGAGAAGTTTACTGAGACCGGAGCGCCTGCTAAGTATTGATTAACCGTAATTAAAAGAGCAATTGATGGTTCGGGCACGGAGTATATCCATTATTCGCATAAAATCAAGCAAAACTTCTTAACTCCCAGTGAATCATGCCTAACTCATAGACATGAAAAGAGTTTTGGTAATGAATGTTGCAAGCGGAATTGATGGAACTAGAGTTGGAATTGATCGAACTGAAGTGGGAATTGATTCAGGTGTAGTTTAAATTAATGGAAGTCTAGCTGGAGTTGATCAGCTTGCGGCTGAAACTGATTGGACTACAATCCGAATTGATCAGGGTGCGCGTCGAACAGGTGGCGGTGCAATCCTGATTGATTCAGGTTGAGCCGGAATTGATCGGAATGCAGCCAGGGCTAATTGAAGTGCAGGTCGGATCAATTGAAATGAAGTTCTGATGGTTCGAACCTGGGGACAGCCTCTTCACAGTCGGGCCTGCGGGCTATGGACCCGAACGCGATCGAATCGCTCTCGCTGCCGCGACTGCCTGCTGGCTTGTTTCGGCGCCGGAGTTGGTCTGCGCGTACGACTCAACGGCCGGCAAGTCGTCTTTGTTACCAACGTAAGCGAGCGCCTGCAGAGCGTCGGTGACGGTGGCGCGGTCGGGCGTCAACCAGGCTATGGTCTGGCCCGCAGTCACTGCGTCTCCTTCTTTTACTGTCAGACGGCCGATGGCACCGGCCACTGGTGAGCGAAACTCCTGCACGGCATTTGAGGAGTCGCGAATTCTTCCCAGCAACCCGCCGGCGCTTAGCCTCGATCCCTGAGTCAAAAGGCTGGTTACACTACCGGCAATCGGTGATTTTGCTTCAAACGGTTGCAGCATCGCGCGTAACTCTGGCCGGCCGGAACCATCACCAAAGCGGACCAGTTGCAAAGCCGCGTTGCGACGCACGAGTGGATCGTTATCACTCAGCATCGAAAGTAACGCCTGATGAAATTCAATTGACTGGTTGTCCTGGCCCATTACCCAGGCGGCAGTTTTGCGAATTTCGCCCGTGGGACTTTTGGCAAGCGCGATGATTTGCGGGTAGAACCTTTTTGCCGATGTATCGCCGCGCTCGATTCTCTCTTCAACTCGAGACAGAGCATGCTGAATGTGGCGCGGGTTCTTTTCGTCAGACAGATAGGCGGCGATGTCTTCGTCAGAAAGAGTTCGGCCAAACCAGGTGCCGTACCAGGTGAGGAACGGCACGATAATAAATAAGGCCGCCACGATAATCAGCGGCAGAGACGCGCGGCGAGGCTTTGGCGGAACTGAGATTCCGCTCTCTTCCCCTACATCGTTTCCGTTTATCGAAACTTCAGCCAAGTCCAAACTCCTTACATTGAGAGGCTAGGGCAGGCGCCGCGACACCGTTTTGGTTTGGAGTTCCGCCTTCAGGCGGGATCATTTTTCTTAAGCCGCCTGAAGGCGGAACTCCGAACGATCCAAAGCGCCGCCGCTGTCGGCGCACTCCAAAGTTAATGCGCAGGATAGAGGTGATACAGCATCAAGTAAACCACCACGCCGGTGATCGACACGTACAACCACATCGGCAAGGTCCAGCGGGCAATCGCCTTGTGCCGCGCAAAGTCTCCACGCTTAGCGCGCCGCACCGTAATTATTACGAACGGCACAATCACCGCCGCGAGGAACGTGTGGGTGATCAGGATCGTGAAATAGATCGGCCGCGCAATTCCCTGCCCCGGAAATCTGGTCGCCCCGTGATGCGCGTGATAGACGATGTAAGAAACCAGAAACACCACTGAGGTCGTAAGCGCGGCAATCTGGCAGTTGCGATGGGCCTTAACCCGCTTTCGCCTGATGAAGAAATAACCGCTTGATAAGAGGACAAAGCTCGAAGCGTTCAGGGTTGCATTAAGATGCGGGAGAACCGAGTAGAAGTCTGTCATTGGTTGGAAGTGGCACAGACTTTAGTCTGCGATCAGTATCGAGGGTTACACAGACTGAAGTCTGTGCCACTGTTATTCCTTTTCCTTGCGGGCATTCATTTGTGAGACCATGCGGCTCACGTCCGGCGGCATCGATCGCCCCTTGGCATCCCTTAAGGCTGGAGCACTTTGGCCTGGCAATCCAGGCCCGGGCAATCCAGGCATTGAGCCACCACCTGCCGCCGCCAGTTGAGGCGCCGAACCGCGAACCGATTTTCTCTTTTCCAGCACGCGCGTCAAAACATCCATCCCCGGAACTGCCAGGAATGCCAGCGCAAAAACCAGCGGCACGACGATAAAAAATAATCCATCGGTGCTGATGATACTGCCGCCGGCAACCAGGTCATACGCGATAAGAGCGAAAAAGCCCGCCGCGGCGACGATGCAAATCAGATTGAGTAAAGATTCTTCGCGCTTCATTTGTCTATTCTATTCTCTCATGTTTAGAGTCGAGCCACGGCCCGACCAAGCGGACGATAGCCAGCCCCTAAACGACTAGCGCCTCAATGCTTCTTGGCGGCCTTCGGCGCCCGCTCGACTAGTTCCTGGTAACCGCACCGTTCGCACTGCCAGAGTGGATACACGGCGCCGGGATCGGCAGCGTTCTGATAGACGGCTCGGTCGGACGGAATAATCTTGCCGCCACACACCGGACAGGAACGGCCGCGAGTAGTTCGCTTCTCGACATCAATATTCTCTAACTGGCTTTGATCGTCCACGTTCTCTCTTTCAAGGACTCGTCGTTTTTCTCTCAGGCTGATCTGCGATGACGAAAAGCCAGAACAAAAATCGTGCAAAACATTGCCACCGGCGGCACCAGCAACACCAGTACTCCGATATTCAGGTTTCGGGCAAAGAGGCTGTTCTGCCCGATCGAGGCCCGGCACATTACGCATTGGGCCAACAGGGTTTGGGATGATAAAGCGCACCAGGCCGCGACCGCGCAGGCCATCACTAACAAACGCATTATTGATTTGCGCGCTCCGTTCATTCCCAAAATCCTAGTGCTTCTCAGCCGGCGTTGTAACCGGCGCTGGTGAACGGAGATCCCGTGAACGAAAGCTATCCGGGAAAAAGACCAGGAGCATAAGGCAGATGCAGATGACCAGCGCCGGTACAATTGTCAGCACCAGGGGCAGCCGTTCAAATCGCAGGTGCATGAAGTACGCCACGATCAATGCCGCCTTGATGATCGAAGCTCCCATCAAAATTACCAGCATGTAAACGACCGGCAACTGTATGTAGCCAAGGAACACTTCGAAGCCGGTCAATAACAACAACCAAACCCAAATAGAAAAGAACAGCTTGTTACTGCCGGCAAAATGCTCTTCGGTTTCCATCGCATGTTCAGTCATTTCAAATCCTCCAACAGAATCATCCTCACTTGGTCATATCGATTGAGAGCAGGTAGATCATCGGGAACACGAACATCCATACCAGGTCGACAAAGTGCCAGTACAATCCGCTGATCTCGACGTCTTCATGTTTCAGCTTGTTCACCCGCCCGGAAACTATCAGGAGGTAAATGCAGCCGGTGGCGACGTGGAACATGTGCATGCCGGTGATGCCGAAGAACGTCGCGCCAAACAACGGCGAGGCCCCGGGCCACTTCTCTGCCCACTCTGCGGGCAACTTAAACGGCGTCAATCCTTCGGTAATCAAGTGGCGCCATTCGATCATGTGCAAAACGATAAAGGTCACGCCCAGTAACGCCGTCGCAAGAATCCATTTGCGCGCGGTGGACTTCTGCGCGCGCGCGGACGCGGACACGGCCATCACCATCGTCAAGCTGGACGACAAGAGCACCAGGGTCATCACTGACGAGAAGATGATGCTGGGGTAAAACTTAAAAGGCGTCGGCCAGACATTGGACGCGCGCGCATACGCGTACGCGATCAGCAACGCGGAAAACGTAAGCGAATCGGACATGATGAAGAGCCACATGCCCAGCTTTCTGTGGCCCACGCGATAGGGCAGCCGTCCGCCGCCCCAATCGCTCGGAATAACCTGTGCTTCAGTTGCCACCCGTCACCTCCAAAAAGTGGCGCAGACTTCAGTCTGCGATCGACGTCGAAGAGCTCTATCAACAGACACAGACTGAAGTCTGTGCCACCGCTACTTCCAAAAGAACAAAAGCAAAAACAGCGCGACCCAAAGTCCATCCATAAAATGCCAATAGATCGTGGCCGCCTCCGCCGCGCCAACGCGTCGAAGTTCGCCCTCAACTGTACTGCGCCTGCGCCTCGTGCGAATTAGTAAGTAACCCAACGCCAGAATTCCGCCGAACAGGTGCAGACCATGCGCCGCCGTGAATAAATAGAAAAACGAGTTGTAGGGATTGCTGGCCATATAAACGCCCTGGCGTACGAGTTGTCGCCAGGCAAGCAGTTGCGTTGCCAGAAAAGCCAGCCCCAGTGCAGTCGTCATCAATAGCCAGCGGCCGTAGCCCGCGTCGCGCTGCTGTTTCAAAGATCGCCGCGAAACTTCCATCGTAATGCTGCTAAGCAAGATCAGTGCGGTGCTCAACCAAAGCACCTTCGGCATCGCGATCGGCTGCCAGTCATTCGACGACGCTGAGCGGACGATATAAGCGCTGGTCAGGGCGACAAAAAGCATCAGGATGCTGCCGATGGCTACCCAGACACCGATGCGATAACGAGCGGGAGAGTAGCGGAAAGGGTCACCCTGATGGCCATCTCTCCCGCCGCCGTTCTTTGGAAAGCCGTTGCCTCCGCGCGAGCGGGGACCGCCGCCGACCGTGGTGTCGATTACTCGCTCAGTGCTTGTGACCGTTGCCGCCATTTGCGCCTGTGTCTCCTAAACTTGCAGCGACCCCGCCCACTTCGGGTTCGGTCTGCATGACATAGTCCCTCGGCGCGCCCGGTACTGCGAATTCATATGGCCCGCGATAGACCTCCGGGACGATTCCGGCAAAGTTATCGTGGGGCGGCGGCGAAGGAATGTTCCATTCGAGTGTAGTCGCCTCCCACGGATTGTCGCCGGCCGGCTTGCCCTTGAACATGCTCCAGAAAAAGTTGAAATAGAAAACTAACTGAACCACGGCAGTGATGATCGCGGCGACGGTGACAAAGAGCACGAGCCCATGGGTATTCCTTAGGAACTCGTATTCACCAAACTGCGCGTACCGGCGCGGCATCCCTACCATGCCCATCGCATGGAACGGAACGAAGATGGCATAGACGCCGATGAAGGTGACCCAGAAATGGAACTTGCCCAGGCTCTCGCTCATCATGCGGCCGAACATTTTTGGAAACCAGAAATACGTCGCCGCGAACATACCGAAGATCGAGGCCACGCCCATGACCAGATGGAAGTGCGCCGTCACGAAGTAAGTGTCGTGGAAGAAAAAATCCAGAGACGTCTGTCCCAACACCAGTCCGGTGATTCCCCCGGCCACGAATAGCGACACGAAACCGATCGCGAACAGCATCGGAGTAGTGAAGCGAATCTTCGCGCCCCAAAGCGTGCCGAGCCAGTTGAAGGTCTTAATCGCCGAAGGCACACCGATTGAAAGTGTCAGGATCGAGAACGCCACGGCTGAGTAAGGACTCATGCCGCTGATGAACATGTGGTGGCCCCAGACAAAGAAGCCCAGCATGCCGATCGCAAAAATCGCAAACACCATCGCGCGATAACCAAAGATCGGCTTGCGGGCGAACGTCGAAAGAATATGCGACGTCGCACCCATGCCCGGCAGAATCGCGATGTAAACTTCAGGATGGCCGAAGAACCAGAACAGGTGCTGCCACAAAAGTGGTGAGCCCCCGTTGTGCAGCGGCACAAGCGCTCCGCTCACATACAAGCCGCCCGGAATGAAGAAGCTCGTTCCGGCCACTCGATCAAGAAGTAAGAGAATGCCACCACCCAACAGGACCGGGAACGAAAGCAGTGCCAGAATCGCTGTAGTAAACCACGCCCAGCATGTCAAAGGCATGCGCATTAACGTCATGCCTCGGGTGCGCATGTTCAGTAACGTCGTGATGAAATTCAGCGCGCCCAACAACGAGCCGATACAGAAGATGGCGATACTAATAATCCAAAGGTTCACGCCCGCGCCCTGACCTGGGCCGGCGATTTTACCCAGCGCGCTTAAGGGCGCATAGCCGGTCCAGCCGCCTATCGGCCCTACCGTCCCGCTACCCGCTGCAAAAGACTCACCCAGCTTCGAGAACCAGGAGCCAACCGTTAGGTTACCTTCAGCAAAAATTGCCGTGAGCAACACGATGAACCCGACGAAGGTCACCCAGAACGACAGCATGTTGAGCACGGGAAATGCCATATCGTCGGCGCCAATCTGGATCGGCAGAAAGTAATTACCAAAGCCTCCCTGCGGCGCCGTGGTGAGCACGAAGAAAACCATTATGGTCCCGTGCATCGTCACCAGAGACAGATAGAACTCCGGCGACATCACGCCG
This sequence comes from Blastocatellia bacterium, assembly GCA_033858155.1. GTDB lineage: Bacteria > Acidobacteriota > Blastocatellia > Pyrinomonadales > Pyrinomonadaceae > UBA11740. Next base: position 43,824 of record JAWVCT010000052.1, on the reverse strand, counting down.
CCCGGCGCGCCCGTGGGAAACAACGTCTCCATGATCTTGATGTGCGTCCCGGGCCAACTGAGGTTCACGCGCATCAAGATGGACATCACCAGTCCCACCACCACCGCGGTCAGCGCCAGCAGGATGTACTGAATGCCGATCACTTTGTGATCGATGCTGAAGATGTATTTGCGGATGAAGCCAGTCGGCGCTGGGTGCCGGTGTACTTCTTCGTGTATTGCTTCTGTCATTGCGGTTCTCCTCTAGCTGAAAAGAAGCAAAATCGAAACTCAGTACTGCGGTAATTGGTACTTGTTCAGCAGTTCGTCTTTACGCGCCTGGAACTTGTCCTGCGACAAGTTAATCAGTTCGTTGAATTCGTTTTCCGGCAAAACAAGCATGTAGGATTTCATCTTGTAGTGATTCATCCCGCACAACTCGGCGCACGCCAATTCATACTTGCCAGTCTTGGTCACGGTAAAGTGGACTGGAATAGCCATCCCGGGAACCAGGTCCTGCTTGAACCTGAGTTGCGGTACAAAGAAGCTATGAGTTACGTCCTTTGATTTCAGAATCAACTCGACGGGACGATTTACCGGTACCACCAGGGTTGAGACCACCGAGTCGTCCTTGGCGTTTGGATCAGTATCATCGATGCCGACGTAGTTGAGCGCCGAGTCGTCAATCAGTTTTGGATCCGTGCGCCCGAACACGTTGTCCTTACCATGATAGTGAAAGTTCCAACTGAATTGCTGCGCGACCACCTCGACGGTGTAGGATCCGGGCGGCGCCGCATGCAGGTGCAGGGAAGCCCAGACTCTCTGTCCCATCACGGCGAGACTGATAAAGACGATCGCCGTCACTACGGTCCAAATCACTTCCAGCCGGTTGTTGCCATGTGAATAAGTCGCGCGAGTCGCGGCGGATGTATCGCGATATTTCCACACCACCCAACCTAGCCCGATCTGCGCCGCGGCAAAAGAAATACCGACCACCAGAATAGTGATTGTGAATTGGCGGTCAACGGCTCCCCCGTGCTCAGAGATGGATTCGGGGAACCACCAATGTTTGCTGACAAACATTCCGACCGAGCCGAGCGTTATGAGCCAGATGGCAATTCCAAGAACGCGTCCCATCGAGAGTCTCCTTCGTGGCACAGACTTTCGGCCTGTGTGGATTCACAGCAAACACAGACTGACGTCTGTGCCACTGCTTATCGATTTAAGACCATCACACCAAACAACAACGGCAGGTACAGCACCGAAGCCAGCAGTAACTGGCGCGCATGCTGATTCGATTTTGAAAGCGCAGCCCGAATGCTGCTGCCGAGAAACAAAAGACCAAGTATCAACGCAGAGACGAGATAGAACCGACCCGAGATTCCCAGGAAAGCCGGAAGCAAACTTACCGGCAGCAGCATCAGCGAGTAGAGAATAATCTGCTGGCCCGTGACCCGGCCATCCGGTTCGACCACGGGCAACATACGTATGCCCGCGCGCCCATAGTCCTCGCGATACATCCACGCGATGGCCAGGAAATGCGGAAACTGCCAGAGGAAAAGGATCGCGAACAACACCCAGGCAGCGACGTCGATTTCGCCGCGGGCGGCAGCCCAGCCCATTAACGGCGGCATCGCACCCGGAAAGGCGCCGACCGCCGTCGAGAGCGTGGTGCGCGTCTTCAAAGGCGTGTACAAAAAAAGATAGCCGGCGATGACGGTCAGCCCCATCAACGCGGTCAGCACATTCACAGACAAAGCGAGATAAAGCTCGGCGCCCAGCGTCAGCGTGACGCCAAACCAAAGGGCTTCGAACGGCATTAGCCGGCCCGAAGGCAGCGGCCGATTTTCCGTGCGGCGCATCAACCCATCCAGGTCGCGCTCCATAAATTGATTCAACGTCGCGATGCCTGATGAAAGCAAAGCGATCCCGATCATCGCGTGTGTAAACGTCAGATAGTTGACGGCTCCGCGCGCGCCGAGGCAGAAACCGGCAGCCGACGTGAGCACGATCAGGAAAGTGATGCGCGGCTTGGTAAGCTCAATATAGGCGGCGGCGCGGGCCTTTGCGTTAGGCGGCGCAACAGCTTCGGCAGTGACGCCTGGATGCAGATCTATCGCAGCAGTCTTCATAACGAACTTATTAATTGTGTCGAAACCTTAGAAAGCCTGAGAACCGTTTGCTCCGATCGCTTATGCCGGAGCGAGGACATACTCCTGGCGATCTACTCGCACTACCCGGAATATTCTCAGTGTCAAAATGATCGTTGTCGCAAAAACCAAAGCACCGCACGCGACGTGCGCCACGGTCACCGCTACCATCGGCGTCAGCGGCTGTGGATCATAGGGCGAGGCCGTTCGCGTAACGTAGGCGGCCAGGCCCAGCAACAACTGAACAAACAAAAGCGTTGCGGCGACTAAAGCAGGTCGGGCCAGATACTTCTCCGTCCGGTGCCGCAACAGCACGATGGCCACGGTGGCCCCCAACACCAGCGTTACGGCGATCGCGCCTCCCACATGCGCGAGCAGTAATCCCGTCGGCAGATCCTGATCCCAGGTCGCTGAGTGACGCAACGTCGCTCCCAAAACCAACTGAGTGAGAATTACCGCCAACGCGGCCACGCACAGAAGGCGCAGCGAAACGCCGCCGCCGTTTTCGTTAACACTGGAGTCGGGAGTCACCCATTGGCGCGAAGTGAACACCGCCAGACTAACCGTAATGAGAAAGAACAACTGCGCCAGGGTGGCGTGAGCGGCCGAAACCGCGAGCGGCAAATTCATCTTGACCGTCAGACCGCCGAGCAAACCTTGCGCGATTACGCCGCCCAGTGCGATCCAACCCAGACGCCTGACCCACAAACGACGCTCGCGAAACTGCAGGCAGACGGCGAGCGCAATCGTCAGCAAGCCGACGGCTGTGGCTACCATGCGGTGCCCATGCTCCCAAAAAAGGTTGCCGACCATCTTCGGAAAGAACGTACCGTTGGAGCGAGGCCAATCAGAAGTCGCCAGTCCGGCGTCGTGACTGGTGACATTGGCGCCGGCAATTATGAGAAAGAACGTCGCGCACGCTACCAGCAGTGCGAAGCGATGAAGGCTCTTAGACATAAGGATTTTGGATTTGCGATTGCGGATTTGAAAAGCCTTTATGTCTTTCCAATCCGCAATTCGCAATCCCGCAATTCGCAATTCTCTTAGTGCTTCATAGCCATCGGGAATTCGATCGCCGGCATCATCGGCAACGAGCTGGGCTGTCCCAAAGCATTGGCGCCGAATGAAAAGTCGGCTGTCGCCGCGCCTTTCGCAGGAACCGTGACTTCCATTGGCTTTTCGGTGCCGTTGGCGCCGCCTTCATGCCAGGCCACGACCGTGTACTTGCCCGCGGGCACGCCCTTGATCGTGAAGCTGCCATCCTCTCCGCTGACCGCGAAGAACGGGTGCTTCGTCACTCCCACATATGACTTCATCCACGGATGCTGGTTGCATTTGACTGGCACCAGGACCTCTGCGCGCGCTAGTTTGTGCGTCAGCGGCGCCGCGCCGTTTGGTTGTGATTGGTTCCAGTCAGGATTGTTCTTGGGCGTGAAGTGGATGTTGTGCGTCGTCGGATCGCTGTTGGTAATAGTGATCGGTTGATTCACCATTACGCCCAGCACATGCGGCTTGTAATGACAGCCGTTCTGATCCAGCGTGACCGCTGCTGACGGAGTTTCGAAAGTGTAGTCGCCAATCTTCGAACCGTCAGCCAGGGTACCGTCCTTGATGTACACATAGGTGTTGGCGAGCTTGCCATCCTTAACAACCCAATCTTCGGTTGTCAGGTTCGGACTCTTTGAGGTACAAGCCGCGTCGGCGGACGTGTCAATCTTCTTCGCTTCAGGCGCGGCGCCGGTGTAAGAGACCTTACCAGTGATGCTGCCTTCGTCGCCTTTGGAAGCGTAGGCTTTGCCGCCTTTGTCTGCGCCACCACCGGTGTCGTTTGTCTCGGTCTTGGTGCCGCCGCATGACGATGCCAGCGATAACAGGCCGAGGGCCACGATCAGCCCCAGCCAGATTCGTGCACTTTTGCTAAACATATATTTCTTGAGCTCCTTCAAATTGAAATGACCTTTAATTTTGCGACCCAGCATACCCCAGTTAGTAACGTGAGGTATAGCTTGCAATACTGAATAGAGAGTCAGATTTTGTTCAGAGTTCAACCTTTAGGTTGCCGATTACAAGCGCAAGCTAGAGCGCGAACTCGCCAACCTATTTCGAGGACGACTCAATGCCGTCGTCCCGACTCTGTGCGCGTAACGCAGTTGCGCTAACGTCCGAAGTGCTCGTTTGGACTTTCGCGAACGGGCGATCACCCGGTCGCTACCGCTCCCGGTACTGACTCCGTTGCGACCGGTTTTCTGCGGCGCTGGCGTCGCACCGGCTGCCGGTGTCTTTGGCGCGGCAGGCGTCGCGGACAACAAACGCTTCTGCTCATCCGGCGTCATTAGGAACATGTAACGCACTAATAAACGGGCGTGATCATTGTGATAATTGACGACATCCTGCGGCGGATTCGGCAGATTGACTACCCAACGATCCTGGTCTTTCTTGAACAGTCCGGTGGGCATCGCTGTGCCCGGAGCGATCTGGGCCGGATCGAGCAACCAGCGGAAAGTCCATTCCGGCTTCAATCTCTGCGAAGCCAAAAGGAAATTCGGCGCAATCGCTTTCGCATCGTGCGCCGGCTCGCCCGTAATGTGACACTTCAAACACGGCGTGCCCGAAACAAAAATATTCCGCGCGATCGACTTCTCAGCATCCGTCATCGGATCCAAAGGCTCTCTAATATATGGATCGCTCTGTGAAGAGACCGCCATAAAGAACCGCACCAGGACTCGCAGCTCATTCGGCGAGAAGTTAAACGTAGGCATGTGCACTTGCAGGTAAGGCCGCACGCCGTTGCGGTTCGCGCCGGGCTGCGGCATAAGCTTGCCGCTGCTTTGATCGTTAGCGTTTCCAGTTGCGGGCTTGGCCGCCGGACTCGCGCTCGTGGCCGCGGGCGATGAAGCCGGCGTCGCAGTCGGCGCGGTTGGTGTCGACGGCTTCTCTCCCGACTGCATCAACGAAGGATCTTTCAAGAACTTCATCAGCCAATCGGGATCGACACGGGCGCCCTCGCTGGTGAGTTGCGGCGGCAGAAATTCCTTCTGGCCGGAATAAAACGGCAGCGAATAAAGCCCCGCGCCGCTCATCACGGTGGGCTCGGCGGAGTTGTTATAGACGCTGACGTGTTGACCCGGTTGCAGCACATGGCAACCCATGCAGTTGTATTTCTTGACTACCCACCAACCGTTTTGGATGTCCTGACGGCGCTGATCCGGCGGGTTGTAGAAGAGCGCGGCCGGCACGTTCGCGCCCTCAGTGCCAAGGCTGCCGAGCAAGAGTGTCGTCAACCCCGTCCGCCATTCCTCGGTCAAGTATGGCTTCGGCATGCGCAGGCGATCTTTCGGTTCGAGATATTGCGACTTGCCGGTGTCATAGATCTTTGGTTCGGTCAGCTTGTGCTCGAAGAAGCCGCGATGGTTGTACCACTCTTGTTCCTTCTCTTTCGGATGGATCTTAAGAGGATCGCGGCCGTATTCAGCGTCCTGGGTCAACAAAGCAAAGTCGAGACGCTCGAGCGGCGTCGCGCCCTCGGTCGTCAACTCTTTGCCGATACGCTGCTCTTCCTCGAAGCCTTTGATTTCATGGCAACCAGCGCATCCGTATTGCTTGATCTCGGCCTTCCCTTCCTCGGCCAGCTTCGGATCGTCCATATAGGAAGTGTCGGAGCCAGAGGACGGGGAGGACAGCGAGAACAGATACGACGCCACATCACGAGCATCCTGTTCAGACAAGCGCAGGTTCGGCATCACCGTCATGTTCTGCACTTGCAGCTCGGCGCCGTCGTTCGGACACTTCGAGTTCAGCTCGGTATCAAACAGGAACGGCAGGCCATGCTTGGAATAATCTTCCGGCGTCAGATCGCGATGCTCTTTGGGACAGTAGGGGGCCCAACGTTCGCGCGGGTTGTAAATCCAGCGGACGATATAATCATAGTTGTCCTTCTCGCCGACCTTGCTGAGGTTCGCGGCAAACGTGCCGCCCATCTTGCTGTCTTCCTCGCCGATAGAGTGGCAAGCGAGACAGCCGCGTGACTCAAACAGCGTCTTGCCGTTATTCTTATCTCCCTGTTGCTGCGTTGGAACTTTGCCATCGAAACTGTTCTGCCAAAGGTAAGCCGCGACGGCCTTCAGATCGTCCGCACCTTCTTCGCCATCTTCAGTGAAGCGCCAGAAAGTCGGCATCTTCGTGCCGGGACGAAATGCCTGCGGGTCTTTGAGCCAAACCGGAATCCATTCTTTGCGGAGCTTGAGCCGGACGTCCTTGAGGTTCGGCCCGACCTTCTTCTGATCCTGTTGCAGGTAACGCGTCTGTAGATTGAGTTCGTCGATGCGCGCGGCCAATTGACTGCTCGCCACTCGCAGCGAGTCGGCATGCGCCAGCAGGCGCTGCACCTCGGCATCATCACTCGCGCTGGCGCTGGCCTCAGTATCCAGTCTCGCCTGACGATCGTTCGCCGTAATCTGGTCCTGAAGCTGAGTGATCGACTGGCGCGCGTTTGTCAGCGCGTCACCTTCGCGATCGAAAGCCTCCATGCGATGACAGCCGACGCAGCCACGCTGATAGAACAAATCCTTCCCCAGGTTCAGTGTGTCCGCGCCCTGCGTCACGCGATCGTTGGCGTGACACATCTGGCAGCCGGCCTCGGTGTTCTCTTTATGAAACAGCGGATGCAGCCAGAAAGGATTCTGGCCGTGCGCCTTGACGGCGCTGGTCGTCGCCCGGCCGTTGCCTCCATGACAAGCCGAACAACCAAACTTCTCGGGATTGTGAATCTGCAAAAGCTCTTTGCGCGGATGGCTGACGAACGCCGCAGCCAGATCATCCGGTTTCTTACCAGGACCGCCCGGCGCCATGTCCGCGGCGTTAATCGTCAAAGGTTCGCGAGTGCCGAGATGGCAAATTTCGCAGCGATCGACGATGGTAAACTGATTCACATTGATCTGGTGACCCAGGATTGTATAGTCGAAGGAGTTTTCGTTCTTCCTGATCAGGTCGTCGATGCTCTTTTGCGGCAAGAGGCTGACATGGTTCTTCAGATATTCATCGCGCTTCTTGGCCAGTTCACTCGGCTCTTTGGTTAGCTCGGCTTTTTCACCGAGCACTTTTGCTTTTTCCTCGCGCAAGCTATTGAACGTCTGCTCGAGTTGGGCATAGTTCATCTTCTGCTGGACGGGCTTGCCGCCTCCGTCCGCCGGCAGGTCAACCGTAACGACTTCCTTCTTTTTCTCGTCGAGCTGGCCAGTATAACGCTTGCGCCAAAAATCGCTGGGCGCCGTCTCTAGCTTATAGGTGATGACGACGATACGGCCGCGCTGGTTCTGAAACGGCTCAGTTACCGCGTCGAGCCTCTTCTGAATCTGGGCAACGTGACGATCTCTTTCGGCGACGTCGGCTTTGACTTTGTCGAGCGCCGCTTTGGCCTCTTCGTCCAGTTGTTGATATTCGGGGGTTTCCTTAACGTCGGCTTCGGACTTGCCCGCGTCTTTGCGAATGCTTTTGAGGTAAGACGTGTAGCGCTTGACGAATTCCCGCTGCATGCCGCGCCACGGACGCTGGCCGAATCCCTCGTCGTACAGGGCCCAACCGGCGGATCCAATCAACAGCAAAGTACAGACGAGCAGGATCGCGCTCGTCGATCGACTGACGATCGGATCGCGTTGCGGCTCCGCTTCTTTTCTTACCAGGGATTCGACCGGTTCCGGAGATTCTGCCACTGTTTATTATCCTTCGGTCGCGCTCAGATATTGAACCACGGAGTCACCCAAACGTATTTGATCGTAAATACCAAACGTAAGAAGAGCTTGACGGGCATCGCCAGCAGCACGCTGACGGCAAAGAATTGAAACGTCATGTATTGCAGGATGCTCGTATTGGCCAGCAGCTTCAGCTCGAACGGATCGGGAAATTTCGCCCAAGCCAAAAACTTTTTCGGCGATACAAGGTAGCTGAACCTGAACGGCCCTCGCTTCATCAACCAGTGGAAGAACAAACCACCCAGGATGAAGAAGCCGCTTACGATAATGAACCCGAAGATGCCGCGCACCCACGGCAAAAGGCTCAAATGATTTGCGAAATTGTCGGGTGTTATGCCGAGGATCTCGTGCAGATCACGATTGCGATCAAAGACGACCGTGTTGTGGTCCCAGGTCTGTCCGGGCCAGAACCAGATCCAGCCGGGCCCGCGAATGAACGTACCAATCACGATCAGCAGGATCCACATCAAGAAACCCCAACTGAACATGTTCACGGCGAATCGACGCTGTTTCAGAGTGTAGTAACCATTGCCCAGTGGATTCGAATCGACATAGGGAAACACCATCAATCCGATCATGATCACCGAAGGCATTACTACGCCGGCGATCCAGGGATCGAAGTAGACGAGCATCTCCTGCAGTCCGAGGAAATACCACGGCGCCTTTGACGGGTTCATCGTCAGATTCGGATTGGCTGGTTCCTCGAGCGGGGCATTCAGAGTGATCGACCAGACATACAAAATGACGGTCACGATGACGGCCGCTAAAAATTCTACGCGCACCAGATAAGGCCAGACATGCAGTTCCTTGGCCCAACCCGGCCGCCACGGCTCGACCTTGCGATGATGCGTTTTGGCCAGTTTCGCATCGCCTTCCAATTCGCCGATGAGATGATCGTTGGCGTGAGCTTGCTTAATTCCGAGCCAGGTAAAGAACGGAACCAGGAAGAGCATGGCCACGATCGGGACGTTGTCGGCCGCGGAAACGATCTTCCAAATCTGGTGCCAGTCCTGGACTGAGTAGACCCAGAGACCGACCAGAACCACGACGACAATCAGCCCAATCAGCCGATTGCGGCGCGTGTTTGGTTTTGGGTTATCGATTGTGGCTTCAGCTCGCAAGTTTCAAATCTCTTTCAGTTCTGCTCTACAATTTCAGATCTCAAATTTGAGATCTAAGAGTCTTCACTTCTTCTTCGGCACTTTCATCTCCGACTCGAGCATCACCGGCGCTGGACCCGAAATCCCACCGTCCTTGCGTATGCGCCAGAAATGCACCGCCATGAATATCGAAGCAACCAAAGGAATTCCTATGCAGTGCCAGATGTAAGCACGCAGCAGCGCATTCGCATCCACGATCGATCCGCCCAGCAAGCCGAACCTAACATCGTTGTAAGGCGTCAGGCCAAGCTGAGGACCAAACGGCCCTTCGTTGCCGAACATCGGCGTCGCGCGGGCCATGTTCGTTCCCACCGTCACTGCCCAAAATCCAAGCTGATCGTCCGGCAGGAGATATCCAGTGAACGAAAGCAGCAGGGTCAGTACCAGCAGCACTACGCCTACGCACCAATTGAATTCGCGGGGCTTCTTATAAGAACCAGTCAGCACCACACGAAACATGTGCAGCCAGGTCGTGATCACCATCAAGTGCGCCGCCCAGCGGTGCATGTTGCGGAGCAATTTGCCGAACGGCACGTCGTGCTCGAGATAAAGAATGTCGGCGAACGCCTGAATCTTCGCCGGGTGGTAATAGAACATCAGCAGGACACCGGTGAACGTCAGTACGATGAAAAGGTAGAACGTGATCCCACCCATGCCCCAGGTATATTGATAACGCACCGCGTCGCGATTAATCTTGGCCGGATGTAGATGAAGAAAGACGTTCGAAAGAACTGCCAACGAACGATTGCGTGGATCTGAGCGTTCGTGAGAGACGCGGAAGATCGATTTCCAAACCTGAGTCTGCTGCGGATCCTTATAGTCTTTGGCCTCTTCGATCGCACGATCCTTGAGCGCAGCCGCAGTGTCTTTGGCGCGCCCAACCAAACCGGCGTTACTCTTTTCGCCGGTCAGTTGCTGGGTCTCTTTTTTATCTTTTGGCTCGTCCATTTATTACAAGGGAATGTAAGCGCCCGCGTCGTTGAATTCGTTTCTCTCGCCCTTGGGCCATTTGTAAAGCTTGCTGACGTCGACCCTGATCTGCCCTTCTGGATCCAACTCGACATAAGCGCGATCCATAGGCCGCGGCGCCGGGCCTTCGAAGTTGATGGCCTCGCTATCGTAACCGCTGCCGTGGCACGGACACTTGAACTTATTCTCGCTGGCTTTCCAATCCGGCGTGCATCCCAGATGGGTGCACCGCGCATAAACGACAAACAGCCGGTCCGAAGTTTTATCTACCCAAATCCTATACTGCTGTTGATATTTAGTGTCGACGCCGAGTGAATAGTCCCCGGGAAAACCGATTTTGAAAGTGCTGGACGGCTCGGTGATCGAACGCGGCAGAAAGAACCGTATGAACATCAGAAAGCAGGTGGTGAGAAACCCCGCGACGCTGAGCCAGACGATCCGGCGTCGCTTCTTGTTGACCGGTGGATCGGGGACGGATTCGACGATGACCGCCGGAGGTTTTCCGGCAGGCCTAGCCGCAGCCTTCGGCGCTGGCGGCGCGGTAGCGGTCGCCGGTGGCGCGGCGACGGCTGAACTCTCGTCTCTCAGATTGCTATCCACTTCAGAAAACCTCCGCCTGGCCGATCGATTTCAGGCTAACCCTGCATTCACACTTCAACGCAGGGGATTGTTTGGAATATACAATTCCCCGCGACACAGGGATTGCCGTCTCTGTGAAAACCGATTGCGCCTTGTTCACTAGAAGTGCGACCGTGCCTAAATTAAAATATAAACGTGCTCGGCAGACGCCTTTTATACAACTTTCGCGATTGTGTTTGCAAGAGGATAGTTTCTGCCGACAACAAATTGACCTTAGCTCATGGACGTTTTTCGAAACGGGTTGGCGACCGCGGAGCGAGCGGGCGACGGCGCACGCGTTCGGGAAACAACAAGTGTGATAACCAAAACGGCATCACCCCGGTTACCGAAGCATCGTACCTATCATAGATATTGAAGGGAGGAGAAAAGGTGGAGTCGACAGTACAAGTCATTCTTTACACCAGGCCCGAGTGCAGTCTCTGCGAAGAAATGAAGGAGGTAATGAGCGGTTCAGGTTGCGACGGACTCTATACGCTCGAGGAACTCGACATCCAAAGCGATCCTGAATTGTTCGCGCGTTATCAGTACGAGATACCCGTCTTATTCATCAACGGCGTCGAAGCGTTCCGACACCGCGTTCGACCGGATGAGTTCAAAGCCTATGTAACGGCGTTGCGAAATCAAATGGGCTAGCCGACCTGCTGGGAGTGTGGACTGTCCGTCCGCACCCAGCGCAAAGCGCGAAAGAGTGACGGTCGGAACGCTCTAGGAAGCCTCTGGAAAACCAATACGGTGCACGAAATCACACGAAACAAGCACGAAGAAGATGTTCAATTCGGCTTTTCGTGTGATTTCGTGGTCCGTTCTCCCGCTTTTTTGCTGAGACTAAACTGTTTTTCGGCAGCCTGCCAGGAAGAAGAAACGGGCGTGCCTTCGACACGGTGCGGACGGGATGTCCGCGGTCCCAGTGGGAACTCTTCAGTTTCTGTAAAATTGAAATTCAGTTCCTGACTTTGCTGCTGAATCTCTTTGAATAAATTCTCGCAGTCCAACTCATCAGTCGCTCGCCGGTAACTGCCTATCAATTCCTTCAGCGATGCGAGTCCCTTATAGAGTCCAGCGTTTTCAATCGGCGGAGTCAGGTACGAGATTAATTCGGCGTACGAGCGTCGCTTGGCGATCGTGCCCTCAGATGGATTGTTAACGCTATAGATATAGACGTTGGGCAGCTCGCCGATGAGTCGATCCGGCCAGCATGAGCCTGAGAGGCCAACCTGCTTTCCGGGCATGAACTCCAAAGCCCCGTGAGTCCCCACGTGAACTACCGCGTCTGCCTGAAAAACTTTTTCAAGATAGGCATAGAAAGCCGCGAAGCCATGGTGCGGCGTTCCGCCTTTCGACATCAGCAGTCGCATTGGATCATCCTCGAATCCAAACGTGGGCTGCAATCCGATGAAGATATTGCCAATCGTGATTCCCTGAATTAGCAGATTGCCGCCAAAGGAATTAATCGCGCCGGGCGCAGGCCCCCACTCTGCGTCGATCTCGCTAACGAATGGACAGACCCGACGGTATTCGTCGACGCTCATTTGGTAAGCGACATTCGCGGTGGTGCCGAGGCTCTCAGAATTACCGCCGAGCAACATCTCGCGCAGCGTCTCAACGCTTTCAGGTAATTCGACGCGATAGCCTTCTTCCTTAAGGCGTCTAAGAACGTCGAGCAGACTCGCAAACACATCGAGGTCGGCGGCCGTGCCGATGTTCCCCTTGTTTGGCGGAAAGCAATAGATCGTCAGCGCGATCTTCAATTGATCTCGTTCGGCTGTTTGCAGACGCTGCCAACGCTTCAGGCGTCGCGCGATTCGCAGACAGCGGTCCTCTAAAGGCGCAGGCTCAACTCCGCGCGCCGGAATTCCGCCAAACACAAAAGGCTCAGTCGCACCGTCGATTTCCGGAATCGCGATCTGCATTCCAGTCTGCACCGGATTCAATCCGCTAAAAGATTCCTGCCACGATTCAATCGTTTGCGTATCGAGACTAACCATCGATCGGTAAGGAATATTTAGCTTGCGCAAGAATTCCGCCGCCGCTTCGCTGTCATTCATCGCCGGACCACCGACGAAGCTGAAGCCCGTGAGGGACACGATTTGGCTGACACGAGATTCATTGTTCTGATCAGTAGTGAGTGGTCCGGTGTTAGTTCCCTTCCCGTTGGAGTGTCGCACTTTGGACTTTGGACTTTCGACCTTGGACTGAGGTTCTATAAAGAACCGCTGGCACGCCTCGCGATTGTCCATCAGGGTTGAGATAGCGGGAATCACGCTCAGCCCTTCCGCTTCAATGGCTCGAATCAAACCGTCGTAATGCTTGCGCGCATCGCTGACGATCTGAGGACGCATCAACAGCAGGCCGATCGTTAACCTGGGATCAAGCGTTTTGTCTTTTCGACTTTTTACTTTTTCCTTTTGCCTTTGCGAGACGTACCACTTTCGATAGGCGGCAAAACTTTCAAACAAGCTTTCCGCGTCAGGATGATAGATGGCTACCGAGGGCATAGATTCAGGCGGAGGAATCTTTATCTTTTTGACTTTCTCGTCCTCGACATAATGCTTGAGCGCGTAAAGCAGCATCGAGCGAATATTCGCCGGCGTGGGCTGGAGGAAGTAACAGAACATCATCAGATAGTTCTTCACATCTCGTAACGCTCCCGCGCCCGGCACAAATCGCAGCAGAGACGGCAGATGGTTGGCAAACTTGAGGTACTGCGCGCGACCATGTCCGTTCTTCTTGTTTGCTTCGCCGCCACGAGCCTGCCGGCCGATCCATGAACCGACGGAGCCGAGGAGGCTCCTCGCTTTCGCCGCTTCGTCGTTCTCGGACTTCGCGCTTTGCGCCCCTGCTATACTTCGCGCCTTTGCGCCTTTGCGTGAACCAATTCCGGAAAGTCGCCCAATGTCCAATTTCCCCAAGCGCGTGCGCTTCATCAACTCAGGCATGCAGTTGATCACAACCACCGCCCGATGCCGATCGCTATTTCGATCAAGGAAGGCGAGCAGCCGCGTCGCGTTCTCGCTATCCATCACATGAATGACAAACAAGACGTCCGCGTGGCGCAGATCAATTTCAATAGCGCCCCACTCGTCCTGAGTAAACGAAGCCCCAAAATTCCAGGTCGCGACACTCAGGTCGAGTCCATGCCGTCGCCGAATCTCGCGCTCGGCATTACGCAGCGGCGCGAGCAGACTGGAACCCACATAAAGGACTGTAATCTTCATCCTCTATCGTCTGAACCGCCGGCGCAGGGCTAACAAAATCATTGCTGATTGGCCAGTAAAAACAACTACGGCAATATATAGCCAGAACCGCGCGACCCATGTCGCAGGCTCAGACCTGTCCTTTTGAAAGGTCAGGATTGATGCACATAGAGATATTGCCGCGACATAGTCTCTAATCCATTCCTTCATCGACACAAGGCGATGATCAGAATCAGAAATTACGTTGTATTCAACGACTCGTGTGGTGCCGTTTTCTGTGGTGCGAAATCCGGAATAAAGAAATGCCAGAGCAAGGAACAAAAGAAGAAAAATGAGCACTAAAACTGCTTGACCATAACTGGTGCCATAATGGCTGGAAATTCTATAAACCCAATAAGCGTTAGACCACTGTCGGAGTTGCCTCAATGGTGCCGAGGAAATCCCAGCACCCTTTTTCTTTCGCTGCATCTCCATCTCACCCATATGAAAACTCTCGGCGGTTTCATAATCTCTCTTCTGCTCATAGTTCAAAACGAGTTGCCTATAGTTTTCGGCGATGGATTCATAATCGTCTGGGCTGGGCTGTTTAGGTAATCGGAACTCGTCCCACAGAGAGGCACCCCTACTGGTCCACGGAGCCATTCGGTGACGGTGACTAAACCACCTCACATTGCTAAAAGTAGCTAGGTCCAAATCAGTATTTGTAAAGCGCGCCCTTTCGAGATTCACATTACGGAATGTCAGCCTGCCTTCAGAGCCAATGTTCAGGTCCCGGAAATCGATCTCATCGTTGAAAGAAAAATCAACTTTATCATTGACAAATTGTACCTCGGCCTCGAATCTCGCATGATTGAAGTTAACCGGACCACCGAAAATGGAATTTGAGAAACGAACTGGTCCCGCAAAGGAAGCCGCCATGAAATCAACGCGATCTTCAAACACGCAGGTTCGGAGGTCCGTATCGGCAGAAAACTCCGCCAACATGAAGGTTGCTCGCTCCTTGTACCTGCTTCCATAGCCAATGAATTCGCCGATAAACTTGCTGTCTGAAAAATCGGCGCCTTGTTCAAAGGTAACTCCGGGATAACTAGCTAACTGCGCGAAATGACAGTGTGAAAAGCTCGCGGAACCACGGAACTGCGTTTCTTCAAACAGAGCATCTCCCTTAAATGAAGTTTCAGCGAACTCTGCAGCCGAGAACTTACAGCGCCGAAAGTCAGCAACTAAGTCAAAGCAGGTCCCCGCAAATCTCGCCTCACTAGCAAATTCACTGCTGCCAAAAAAAGCATCGCCGTGAAACTTGGCCCTGAAATGCGTATGACCCCCGAAAACACAAGCGATGAACGTCGCGTCACTCCTGAAACTCGCGTCCCAAAAACTTGCCGCACCGTCCTTACCGAAACTTGCACTTGAGAACTGGGCTGCAGCGGCGAATTCTGCACCGTTGAAATTCACACGACCATCGAAGACAGCATTCAAGAAAGTTATTCTCGCGGTTCCGACTCCTCCGAAAATGGCTTGTTCAAAGTCGGCTTCCTTTCGAAATGCCGTTGACTGAAAACTAGAGTTTGCCATGAATTGCGCAAAAACAAACGACGCTTTTCCCTTAAACTCCACTCGGTCGAAATCAATAGGTTGAGTGAACACGCAGCCGGTAAAATCAATAGGCTTCGAAACGGAGGGAAACTTCATTCTCGGAAATTGAAAACCGCGTATATCGATGGCCCCATCGCTTCCTTCTTCTTTTTTGGCAATAAACGCAACGAGCCTCTCGCGGAATTCTTTCTCGACACCTTTGACACTCGAGCGCTCAGCTTCGCTTAGGTCTTGCTTGTCCGCTTCTGAAAGTTTAGGTGTGTGAAAAAGACAAAGGTTCTCTTCATACACTGGCTGTGAGCATTCATAGCTTTCATCGATAGACAATCTGAATTGGCAGAAGGCCGCAACGTAACCTTCGACCTGATTCATGACTGCTCCAACTCGTGAATTCATGCTACTCCCGCAGGCTGGTCTTCGACGTTGTCGAACAGATCCCGTAACTTCTCCAGAATCTCCTCATCCGGATTCCAGTATCCACGATCGTGGGCCTCAAGCAGACGATTGAGCAGCGAACGGACGGAATATGGATTCAGTTCTTGTAGGCGAGTGAACATCTCCGCATCCAACAGAAAGGTCCTGGCAATGTCGGTGTAGATCCAGGGATCCACAGCGTCCGCGGTTGCGCTCCAGCCAAAAGTATTTGCCACGTGGTTTTCGATTTCAGCGACACCGCGAAAGCCATGTTTCAGCATTCCTTCGTACCACTTGGGATTCAGGGTCTTCGCGCGCGTCTCGAGCCGAATCGTCTCTTCTAATGAACGAATCTTAGTTTGCGGTGAAAGCGAATCGGACAAATAGATCGCCGGCCGCGCCTGCGCGCGTTTTTCAACTGCATTGGAAATGCCGCCGAGATATTCAAAGTAATGATCGACGTCAGTGATGCCCACTTCGAACGAATCAATGTTCTGGTAGGTGGCTTCGACGCGTGACAGCGCTTGATCCATTAAGTCACGCGCTTCCCTGCCCTCGATCGTACGTCCCTTCGAGTCACGGGTATAAGCAAAACACTTGCGCGTGACGAACAGATCGCCAAGCGTGTCGCTCGTCTCCCACTCAGACTGCATCACCATGAAATTTACGTTTGTGCCATAGTTACCCGGCGCATTTGAAAATACCCGCGCGACTGCGTCGTCAAAATCCCCACCATCCGCATCGATCTTCTCAGAGACGTTCCGCCGCACGTAATTCATTTCCAGGGGCTCATCAAGCACGGCGACTCGCCGAACTGCCTTATCGAGTAACGCCATCGTCGGCGCAAACAAATCACGAAAGATTCCGGACACCGTCATGACTATATCGATCCGCGGGCGCTTCAGCTCTTCCAGGGAAATCACTTCTATTTCAGTTGCGCGGTTCAGCGCATCACGAACAGGGCGCACACCGAGTAAATGAAGCGCCTGCGCCACGCCTTCGCCTTGCGTCTTGATGTTGTCCAGACCCCAAAGCACCAGAGCCATCGCCTTCGGATAACGGCCGTGTTCATCGTAATAACGACGAAGCAAAGCGTCGGCGGTGATTTTTCCTCGCGTGAATGCCATTTGAGACGGAACCGAATAAGGATTGACCGCATGCGTATTGCGGCCCGTGGGCAAGACATCCGGATTCTGCACGATATCAGCGCCGGGTCCGGGCTCGATGTATTCGCCGCGTAGCGCGCGCAGCAGCGACTCAATCTCGTTATTAGAATCAAGCTGTTCAGCAATGCTCGCAAGCATCAGGAAGACAGGCCGCGAGTTTTCGCAATCAACGTTCGCCCTCGAAGTTAGCAAGTCGACGGCGGAGTCGGCGCCTTCCTGACAAAACTGCCGCACTGCTCCCGACACGATTGAGTCGATTAAGTCCCTGGTCTCACTTGCTGACGCCTCTTGAAGCAGGGCGTCGTAACCATCGATGCCGAGCGCTTCCGCTACCAGCTTGGGTAGCGCGCGGGCGTCATGCTCTGGCCGGTCAAACGAAGCGACCATCCGCAGCAGATCGGCTTTCTCTGTGAGTTCGGCCGGACGACCAAATACGTGCAGGCCCGTGGGGATCAGCCGCTGCTCGACTTCAACGAGTTGCTCGTAAAGCCGCATTACTCTCGCATCTCGAACGCCCTGATCATGATTCATGAGGGAAGTCGCCTCTGGCGGTAGTGATCGGATTTACTTTCCCGGCCTTGGTTTCGGGTCCGCGATTTTTTTTCGTCACGAAATACGTCCTCATCTGAACTGAACTTCTTTTAACTGAAAAAATCGCTCGCAGCAAGACAGCGCTTCTCGACCGGGACCCTGCGGCGTCGAATTCAAGACTGAAAACGCCGGCCTCAGATAGGAGACCGGAGAGATCTTTTCCTCACCTGTCGCAATGCCTCTTCAGGCCCTTATGAAAATTTTCCACGATCACCATGCAAAATTTTGTATTGACATAAACGAATACTCATATTAGAGTTCGCGCGTCTTGCCAAATAATGCGCGTCGTGGTTTTTGAGAGCTTTGGTTTTCTTTAGGACGGGGTTCCCCGTTCTTTTCTGGCCGGTGTTAACGACGCGCTCACTCTACTTTTTTCGGCCAGTCCTACGAGCATAGATCCAGGGGTTCCAAGGGGTTTTTAAGCAATAAGTGCAATTTGCCGCTGGGCAAGTTGTCGGTTGCGTGATGCACGAAAGTGCCTACCAGACTGCAGGAGGAATCAATGACTAAATTCGTCAGGGTTTTGGTTTTTCTTCTTTTCGCGACGGCTCTTGGACTGCCAATCTGGACGTCAAGAACCGTCGAGGGTCAAGCTGCTACTGAAGCTCCCGCCGGCTTCGATACTTTAACCAACGGAATGGTTACCCAGGCAGTACACGATGCCGACCGGGCAACCTTCGAGGAACGGGATGATGTCACTAAAGGCCTCGGCCCGATCTACAATGCGCAGTCCTGCGCTGAATGCCACCAAAATCCGGTGAGCGGCGGCATCAGCCAAATCTCGGAGCTTCGCGCCGGTCATCTCGACGGGTCCGGTAACTTCGTGCCGGCCAGCGTAACCATAAACGTCGGCGGTCCGAACGGTGGTGTGAACATTGCCAACCGATCACTTATCAACCAGCGCTCGACGTGCCCTGGTGTGGTAACGGACAACGATCCAACCAACAACATTCCGGATGGCACGATCATCTATAACCATCCGGCTGACCAGGGAGAGGAGCGCCTGTCGAGCGCCGATGATATTCGCACGCGCCGCGCAGCAACCAACGTTCTGGGGCTCGGCTTTGTTGAGGCCATCTCGAACCCCACGCTGCAGAACATTCCAAACACTCAGCCCGCCGGTATGAAGGGCCAAATAATCACGGTACCGGTAGCCGAGGCGCCGGGCCAATTTCGCATCGGACGGTTTGGCTGGAAAAACCAACAGGCCAGCCTGCTGAGCTTTTCCAGTGACGCGTATCTCAACGAACAGGGCATAACCAACCAGTTCAACCTGCTGGAGCCTATCCCAGCCGGTACGGGCGTTGGCGGAAGAGCCCTTTGTGATGATGTTCCCGACAACGCCCCGTGCGTAGCCAACACGAGTGTGAACTGTGGAGAGGATCCTGATGGCGACATCAATATCTTCGCGGAGTTCATGAGAGCCAGCAAAGTGCCTGGACGCGATACCCGGCTGGCGGCCACTGCGGACGCGCAAACCGGGGCTTCCCTATTTCATTCGGTTGGATGCGACATCTGTCACATCGCGACCTTTACAACCGCTCCCGCGGGCACGCTGATAAACGGCGGGGCGTTTACGGTTCCGGCAGCTCTTGGCAACAAGATAATTCACCCGTACAGCGATTTCCTGCTGCACGATGTGGGGACTGGTGATGGAATTGTCCAGACTAACGTCGCCGGTACCAACAATCTTGACCAGTCAACCAGAAACAAGGTACGTACGGCCCCACTTTGGGGAGTGCGCACTCGCAACGAGTTAATGCACGATCTCGAGAACTATACGCGCAACGACGCCATCCTTCGCCACGCAGGGGAAGCCACCGGCGTCATCAACAGCTATCGCGGGCTGAGCACGACACAAAAGAACCAGCTAATCGCGTTTCTAAATTCGATTTGATTCGCTGTGGTTCCCAACCAAAAATGGTCAGTGGGGCTGGACTTAATTTTATATTCAGCCTCACTGGCCCTTCCAAATAGATTTCCCCTACAGAAACTTTTCATCCGCCGTAACGCAGGGAGGGCTTTCCAGTGTTTTGCAGGAGAACGAATGTCTTTGGCTTCAGCCTGGCCTTGTTTGCCATCGCATTCTCATTACCGGGCTGTGCCAAACAGAACGAAGTAGCCAAGAGTGTCGAACCCGCTCCGCGGGTTGAATCTACGATAGAACCGACCGCCCGAGTGCTCGCGTTGGCCTCGCCTACGCCGACCCCGACTCGCGCAAGCACACCGTCGGCTGCGCCTAACCCAACGGAGATCCGCGACACTGTCGCCCGAGTCTTCGAGAAAACGGCAACTCCGGACGTTTCACGGAGCCCGGGCTTTGCGGTAGGAGATTTTAACGGCGACGGATCGGATGACCTGGCGGTTGCTATTAAGGCCAGCGAGGCCTCGCTGAACGATATTAACAACGAATTGGCGAACTGGTCAGTGGAAGATCCGCGGAACACTCCGCTTCCCAGCTCGTCCAACCGCGTCCCTCCCATGAAACGCGCTCATGTCGAAAAGGGAGACACGCTTCTCGCTATCATTCATGGCGTCGGCCCCGAGGGATGGCGGGCAGCGGAAGCGAAACAAACATACCTGCTCAAGAACGGCGCCGGATCCAACTTGCTCGCGCAATCTTCTGAAGCAATACGAAGGGCCGGCCACAAACTGCCGCACCTTAGGGGCGACGTCCTCAACGAGACGATCGGCGGTAAAGCCGGGTTCGTTTTTTGGACTGGTGCAAAGTATGCGTGGTTCTCTCCATCGCGCGAATGATGAATCGACCGGGCAAACATACAGTGCCCCGTCACATTGATGCTTTCTGCGCGCTATATCGGCAGTCACTGCGCCAGGCGGTCAAGAGAGGTCAAGAACATTCGCGGCAGATCCGCCAGGGACTAGACGGGGCGCGGAGAATTTCGCGATAGGCTGCTGCTGTTCGTTCCTTCACGATGACAAGCTCGCGGTATCTCAGCTATGATGCAGGTCCGTTCGGGTTACTTATCTTCGTTGCGAATCCGCATAGACTTCAACCGGCGAGCACAAACGATGTTGGAAGCTGTAAACCTGGGATGCACTCGTGGAGATCGCCGGCTGTTCAAGGGGTTGAACTTTTCAATCACGCCCGGGGAGTTAATCGAACTTCGCGGGGCCAATGGCAGTGGAAAAACCAGTCTACTGCGCATTCTCTCCGGATTGGCCGCGCCGGCCGAAGGTGAAGTTCGTTGGCAAGGAACGACGATCCGATCGCTGGGCGAAGAGTATTCCGGGGTGGTGGCCTATCTGGCCCATCAAAATGGCGTCAAAGATGAATTGAGTGCGATCGAGAATTTGCGCATCGCGTGCGGTGTCGCCGGTAACGCCCTGAGCAAATCGGACGCGCAAGCAATCCTCGAGCAGGTTGGCTTAAGCCGTCAACAAAATTTGCCGGCCCGTTCGCTGTCCGCCGGACAGAGACGCAGAGTCGCCCTGGCAAGGTTGCTCGCATCAAAGGCAACGCTTTGGATCCTGGATGAAGTTCTGACTTCGCTCGACGACACGGCCATAAGAATTTCGCGCCGGTTTATCGGCGATCATCTAAGTAACGGCGGTCTGGCCATCATCGCCACGCATCAAGAACTCGATCTGGCGACCGATCGAATACAGCGGATCCAACTTCCCCAGTGAGCGCACATTCACTTCACTCGATGTTTGGGTGGCTCGTCTGGAGAGACTTGATTCTCGCCTGGCGGCGACGGGCTGACGTACTGGCGACGGTCTTTTTCTTTGTGATTGTGGTGAGCCTCTTCCCGCTCGGTATCGGCCCGGAGAGAGAGACGCTGCGCGCCATTGCGCCGGGCGTCGTGTGGGTGGCGGCGCTGCTGGCTTCGATGCTCTCGTTGGGCAGAATTTTTGGCAATGACTATCAGGATGGGACGCTTGAGCAACTTCTACTGACCCCGCAATCCACCTACCTGATAGTCCTGGGAAAGATTCTGGCGCAATGGCTGGTTTCTGAGGTGCCGTTGTTAATTATCGCACCGCTACTTGGACTCCAGTTCGGTTTGTCGCAGAATAGTCTCTTGATAGTGGTGGTGTCGCTCTTGCTGGGAACGCCAGTCCTGAGTTTGATCGGATCGGTCGGCGCGGCACTCACTCTCGGCCTGCGGGCTGCAAATGTTTTAGTTGCTCTGCTTGTCTTGCCGCTTTACATCCCGGTCCTGATCTTCGGAACTGGTGCGGTCCAGGCCAGCGTTGAGGGTGCGAGCCCTCAACCCTATCTGCTGCTGTTGGGGGCGACGTTGGTGCTGACGTTGGTGTTTGCGCCGTGGGCAACCAGCGCGGCCTTAAAGATATCGGTGGAATGAAACTTGTAGATAAGCTTTGGTCTTCGATTGAGTAACGGAGAATCTTTTCAAGTTAAGCGACAACTCAAGGAACTTCCAAGCAAGTGTTTTCGACGCGTAGCGTCGGCATGAGTTTAGCCCGGCGTTTCAACGCCGTGATCAGTTCGTAAACCCGGTCTTGTCGCATAGCGACAATTGCATGTGCCCTAAGTTTCACGGGTCGTTGCGCGACGTAAAAGAACTTGTTCGTTTTCCCGGCCTCTGAAAGGCCGGGCTAAATCCAGAACGACGCTACGCGTCGAAAGTACTGTTCAAAGCTTCTTAAAGTTTGTCCGTTACCAAATCCAATGTCCACCCGAAAAATAAATTGGTATAAGTACGCAGCCCCTGCGAATTTCTACCCGCTCGCCGGCAAGTTGGTCCCGTGGTTCGCGGTTCTGACAGCTTTGCTCTTTATCGTCGGACTGTATGTTGGGTTTTTCGTCGCGCCGACTGATTTCCAACAGGGCGAGGCGTACAGGATTATCTTTATTCATGTCCCAGCGGCCTGGATGGGCATGTTTCTGTATGTGCTGATGGCCATATACGCGGGCATCGGGTGGGCGTTCAATGCGCGACTGGCTTCAATGATGGCGACGGCGATTTCGCCAACCGGCGCGATCTTCACTTTTATCGCGCTCGTGACTGGTTCCCTTTGGGGACGGCCGGCCTGGGGCGTCTGGTGGGTTTGGGACGCGCGGCTGACTTCTACATTGATTTTGATGTTTCTCTATATCGGATTCATCTCGCTGCAATCTTCGATTGACGATCCGCGCCGCGCCGATCGTGCGGGCGCAGTGCTGGCCCTGGTCGGGGTGATCAATGTTCCCATCATTTATTTTTCGGTGCAGTGGTGGAACAGCCTGCACCAGGGCGCCACGATTCGAATTGCCAACAAGCCGACCATGGCGCCGAGCATGCTCGCGGCAATGTTGATTCTGTTGGCGGCGTGCTGGATGTATTCGATCGCCGTCGTTCTAGTCCGAGTGCGCTACATTATTCGAGAACGAGAACGTGAATCGCCCTGGCTCGCCGAAGTCGTGGCGTAATGGTTTAGAGTTCAACCTTTAGGTTGCGGAGGGGGCGCCGCTTTTGAATCTTAGTGACTCTCTCATTAGCACCGTGGCTTTAGCCCGGTGATCAGTGGTTGATGTTCGGGAATGGAAATCGTTTAAACGGTTTCAGGGTTGGGCCGAGAACAAGATTCACCGCGCTAAAGCACGGTGCTAATGAGAGCCGTACAGGTAAACTGAAGGTTGTGTTCGGCTCTCGCTTGATACGCTGAAGCTTGAACTAAGAAATCTATGAACTGGGCAAAATTTTTTTGGATGGGTGGTTACGCGGTTTACGTCTGGGGATCCTACGGGGTGACCTTTCTTTTACTTGGGACCGAAGTACTGATGTTGCTAAAGCGCAGACGAGATCTCGCGCGGAGAGAGAACCCCGCGGTTACAGATCTTGAGTGGGAACTGGAGAATTCAGTCCGGGAGATTCAATGAAGAAGCGTCACAAGAGAATCGTTTTTATCCTTACCAGCCTCGCTGCGCTTGGGTTAGCCGCGTGGCTTGTCTTGGGCGCCTTTCGAAATAATCTCGTCTTCTTTTTCAGCCCGACGCAGGTCATGGCCAAGGAAGCGCCGGTGGGCCGGACGTTTCGCATCGGCGGCCTGGTTGAAAACGGAAGTCTCAAACGCGATACAGATGGCCTGACGATTCGCTTTGCGGTCACGGACACAGCCAACACTCTCCCGGTGGTCTACAAAGGAATCCTGCCCGACCTTTTCAAAGAAGGCCGCGGCTGCGTGGCCCAGGGCAAGGTGGGCGCCGACGGAGTTTTTTACGCCGACCAAATCATGGCCAAGCACGACGAGAACTATATGCCGCCGGAAGCCGCGCGCGCCCTCGACCAGGCGAAGGATATGGAGAAGATTAAGAATTCAGCAAATGAAGCGGGCAGGACGCTATCGAAATAGAGCCTTAATGTTTATATCCTTGAAAGAAGGTTGCAATCATGTCTGAAACATCCGTCACACAACCACCGGGATTTACCGAAATGTCTAAGCCGGAACAGTTGCGCTATCTTCAAGATTTATGGGATCAGATTGCTGAGCGGCCCGGTGAACTCCCGGTCCCGAAGAGTCATCTCGATCTCGCCGAGGAGCGCCTGAAGTGCTATCACGAAAATCCGACCGCAGCGGCTTCGGCCTTTGATGTATTGGATCGTTTGGCGAGACAGCGAAAGTGACTGAATACCGAATCGAAGCTGAGCCGTCCGTTGAGGCTGATGTTGAGGCTTCGTTTGATTGGTATGAAGATTAACAGATTGGACTTGGATTTGAGTTCCTCGATCAGTTGCGAGCAGCGTATCTTAGGATTCTCGATGGGCCGTTCAAATATGTAGAACTGAGATCTGGAATTCGCCGTGCGCTGACGAAACGATTTCCATATGCAATTTACTTTTCAATAGAAGGGTCGATTGTTGTGGTCCTTGCCGTTCTTCATACCGCAAGAGACCCCGCCGAGTGGCAGCGTCGGTTTGAATGAGGTTGTGACGAAGAAATGATTCCTGAAATTGGACAAATCGCACTGATCCTGGCGCTCATGCTCGCGGTAACGCAGGCCACGCTGCCTCTGATTGGCGCGGCCCGCGGCGTTCCACAACTGATCGCGCTGGCCCGGCCGACAGCCCAGGCCCAGTTTATTTTCGTGGCGGTGGCCTTTTGTTGTCTCGCCTACTCGTTCATCAACAATGATTTTTCGGTCCTCAACGTAGCCACCAATTCCAACTCGCAACTGCCGCTGCAATATAGGCTGGCAGCCACGTGGGGATCGCACGAGGGCTCGCTGCTGCTTTGGACCTTCATGCTCACGATTTGGATGGTCGCGGTCAGCTTGTTCAGTAACCACCTTCCCAGGGAAATGGTCGCGCGCGTACTGTCAGTGATGGCGGTGATCAGCACTGGCTTTCTGCTGTTCATGTTGTGGACCTCGAATCCTTTTCAGCGCCTGATTCCCGTTCCGCCTGACGGCCACGATTTGAATCCGCTGCTCCAGGATCCGGCGATGGTCGCGCATCCGCCGATGCTTTACATGGGTTACGTCGGAATGTGCGTGGCGTTCGCATTCGCAATTTCGGCACTAATTGGCGGGCGGCTGGATGCAACCTGGGCCCGCTGGTCGCGGCCATGGACCACCGTAGCCTGGATGTTCCTCACGTGTGGCATCGCGTTGGGAAGTTTCTGGGCGTACTACGAACTGGGCTGGGGCGGCTGGTGGTTTTGGGATCCAGTCGAGAACGCTTCGTTCATGCCCTGGCTGGTGGGGACTGCGCTGATTCACTCTCTCGCGGTTACGGAAAAACGCGGTGGATTCAAAAGCTGGACCGTGCTATTGGCGATCGCGGCGTTCTCTTTGAGTTTGCTCGGGACGTTCCTGGTGCGGTCCGGAGTACTGACGTCTGTGCATGCGTTCGCCACCGATCCTAAGCGCGGCATTTTCATTCTCGGTTTCCTGACCATTGTCATCGGAGGTTCGCTGGCCCTGTACGCCTGGCGAGCAAAGCAGGTCGGCCTGGGTTCCAGGTTTGAAGTCCTTTCTCGCGAATCGCTTTTGCTCACTAACAACGTGCTACTGATAGTCGCGGCCGGCTCGGTCTTACTCGGCACCTTGTATCCGTTGTTCGTCGACGCGCTTAATCTCGGAAAACTTTCAGTGGGTCCGCCTTATTTCAACAGCGTGTTCGTCCCGCTGATGGCGCCGGCGGCCTTCCTGATTGGCGTCGGCCCTATCGCCCGATGGAAACACGCAAAGATTCCCGAGCTCGCGGTGCGCTTGCGATTGGCCTTCGCGCTGAGTCTGGTGACCGCGGTCATTTTGCCTTTCGTGATCGGCGGCTGGAAATGGCGCGCCAGCCTGGGGCTGTTGCTCTTCTGCTGGATCGTCGCTACGTCTATCCAAAATATTTTGAGCAGAGTCCGCAGCCAATCCGGTGAATTGAGTTTGCTGAGCAGATTGAAAGCGCCGTCGCGCAGCTATTACGGCATGCATCTGGCCCATATCGGCGTCGCGGTATTTATCGCCGGCGTGACGGTCGTCACGAGCTATCAGACTGAGAAAGACGTCAAGATGAACATCGGCGACACGGTGAGCGTCGGTGGTTATGAATTCCGTCTCGACAATCTGGCTCAGTACCAGGGACCGAACTTTAAGGCCGTGCGCGCGGACATGGAAGTCACAAAGAATGGCGCGCCGGTAACAGTCATGCATCCCGAAAAGCGCGCCTTTACCGTTTCAGGAAACGCCACTTCTGAGACGGCGATCGATCGCAGCGTATGGCGCGATCTGTATCTATCGCTCGGTGACGAAATCCCCGGCGGCGGGTGGACCGTGCGCGTCTATCACAAGCCGCTGGTGAATTGGATTTGGGGTGGAGCTTTGCTAATGGCGATCGGCGGCGGGTTCGCCGTTACCGATCGTCGTTATGCCCTGGCGTCGCGCAAGCAGGCCCGAGAAACTTCCTCAGGTAAGACTGAGGCGGCGCCGAAAGTAATAACGACCGCAGCCTCTTCCGCAGTTGAGTAGTGCATGAACCGTTTACTTTTATTACCCCTCGCTCTCTTCATCGGGCTGGTAGCTTTCCTGCTGATCGGCCTGCGCCGCGATCCGCATGAAATTCCGTCGCCGCTTATCAACAAGCCTGCGCCCGCCTTCCAGCTCAAACAACTGCAAGATCCAACGAAGACATTCTCAGCCGCGGAGATGCAAGGCAAAGTCTGGCTGCTGAACTTCTGGGGCACGTGGTGTGTCGCGTGTCGCGATGAGCATCCACTGCTCGTTCAATATTCAAAGACCGCGGCGGTCCCAATCTATGGCGTGGATTACAAGGACGAGCGGGCCACCGCCTTACAACTTCTCGAAGACGAGGGCAATCCCTACACGTTGACCGCGTCCGATCCCGACGGCCGCTTGTCGATTGACTATGGAGTCTATGGCGCGCCTGAAACCTTCCTGATTGACCGCAACGGCGTCATTCGCTACAAGCAGATCGGACCGATCACCGAAGAGGCGTGGCAGAAAGAGATTCTGCCGCGAGTGAAACAGTTGAACCAATGAAACACGTCGTCCTGATTATTCTGGCTCTGTCTTGTTTCGGTGGAGCGCTGGTCGCCAAAGAAGCGCAGCCGAACGAAGATCCGAAACTCGAACAGCGCATGAAAGCGCTGACCGAGCAGTTGCGCTGTCTCGTTTGTCAGAACGAAACCCTGGCCGATTCGCGGGCCGACCTGGCTGAAGATTTACGCAAACAGATTCGTGAGCAGATGAATGCCGGCAAAAGCGATCCCGAAATTCTGGCGTTCCTCACCCAACGCTATGGCGATTTCGTGCTCTACAATCCGCCGGTAAAAGCGACGACCTACCTGCTTTGGTTCGGACCGTTTGTACTTTTAGTCGGCGGCACTTTCGTGCTCTATCGTTATCTCAAACGTCGCCGTGAACTGATCCAGGATAAGCCGCTCAGCGCCGCGGAACGGAAGCGCGCTGAGACACTCCTGCAGGACGAAGTTTGATAGATATAGCGCAAGTTGTTAACTTGAGCCCGGGATAAAAGACCGCCAGCTCGCGCCAAACACTATGTTAATTTTCTGGATAATTGTCGCCCTGTTCATCCTGTTCGCGTTGTGGTTTGTGCTGCCGCCGCTCTTACACAAGTCAGACGCTGACAAAGGCGATGACCTGCGCGCCGCGAACGTGCTGATTTACCAGGACCAGTTCAAAGAGATGGAAACTGATCTGAAAAATGGACTTGTCAGCGAGGAGCAATACCAGCAGGACAAAGAAGAACTCGAGCGACGTCTGCTCGAAGATGTTGGCGCGCCCAGCTCTGACTTATCGTCCTCGTCCACCACTACGCGAAAGGTCGCTTACGGCGTGGGCCTGGCCATACCGATTGGCGTCATCGCTTTATATTTTGTGATTGGCAATCCCAATGGACTCGGTCCCTCGCTGCCGCAAATGGCTTCGGCGGCTCCTCAGCAAGGCGGCCCGATGACCAGTCAGCAAATCGCGGCGAATGTAGAGAAGCTGGCCAAGAAGCTCGAGCAAAATCCGAACGACGGGCAGGGTTGGTTAATGCTTGCACGCAGTTACCTTTCGATGGAGCGCTTCGCCGACGCCGCGGCCGCTTACGAACATGCCACCACTTTGAACGGGAACGACGCGAGCGTCTGGGCGGATTATGCCGAAGCCGCCGCGATGGCGAACGGCCAGCGTCTGGCCGGCAAGCCAACCGAAGCGATAAATCGTGCGCTGCAAATAGATCCGAAACAGCAAAAGGCCCTGGACCTCGCCGGCAGTGCCGCTTATCAGGCGGGCGACTACAAAAAAGCGATCGACTACTGGCAGAAACTTCTGGCGCAGTTGCCGGCTGGCTCGGAAGAGTTAAGAGCAATCTCAGAACAGATAGCGAAGGCCAGGCAGATGGCTGGTGATAAAGGTACGAAATAGACCGTGATGTTGTTTAGACGGGCTACCGCTCGCTTCTAAACATCCATCTCAAAATCAGGAGCGATCATGTCTGACAGAAGAGCAATCGATTGTCGCGACTATCCGAGCGAAAGCGGCTGTACGCTGCGCGTCGAAGGCGCCGAAGAAGAGGTACTCGACGCCGCCGTCAGTCACGCTATTATCAAACACGGGCACACTGATAACCCCGAACTGCGAGAGCAGATTCGCGGGTTGCTGAAACCGGTCGAGTAGCAATTGCGCCACGGCATCTTGGACGTATTCACGAGCGGGAGGCGTGCCGCAATCAAATAACTTATGAATAGAGACAACCTGCTTTTTGCGATCATCGGTATTCTGATCGGCTTTATTATCGGCTTCCTGCTCGCCAACTCGATCCTCACGCGTGACGCGGCGTTGCGTGCTGCACCTCTGTCGGCTGCACAACAAGGTCAGATGCCGCCGAACCATCCGCCGGTCGGCGGCGGCGATCAGAGCGCAGATCCGCAGCAGATGTTCACACAGGTCCAAGAGGCCATGAAGCAGGCGCGCGAACAGCCCGATAATTTTGACGCGCAACTGACCGCCGCCAAGCTCGAGTATCAGATCCAACGATTCGATCAGGCAATCGAATACCTTCTGGCCGCCAATAAGATTAAGCCGAGCGACTTCAACGTGCTGGGCATGCTGGGCGTGGCGAACATGGACGCCGGACATTTCGACGCCGCCGAAAAGTGGTACCGCGCCGCCTTGATTAAGAAGCCCGAAGACATTCCCGTGCTCGATGGTCTGTGCGCGGTTCTGTTGAGCAAGGGAGACGCCAAAGGCGCGGAAGAAGCGATTAATAAGTTGGCTAAGGTAGATCCCACGAATCAGGATCTGTCGCAGTTCAAGGACAAGCTGGCGGAAGTGAAATCGGGCAAGAAGTAGACCCCAGTCCTAACCATACAGGTGTTTTAGAGTACCAACTTTAGTGGCGTTACAACCGACGCAACGAACCAACTTCAAACTTCGAAGCTTTACTTCTTCGGGCTGCGCGAAGTGTTTTATTTCCTTTCCGGATGCGTCGCGGCTTTCTTCAGCACTTTGAAAACGTCGCCACGCTTAGGAATTGGTATTTCGTGGCCCTTGCGGGTTTTTTGAGTTTTCTGTCTAGTCATGAGCGAATACAACCCTCTCAGCGGCCCTCGTAAAAGGATCGAACGGGCCGACAAACATCTTAACGAGATCGTTTCCGAAGTTGAAGCCTATGCCGCCTCGCATCAAAATAGTTTCCGCATCGAGCATGATCGTATTCGGAACCAACCTAACATCATCATGACCGTCCGCGAACCTTTGCCGGATATTGTCCCGCTCGCTGTCAGCGATTGTATTCATAACTTTCGATCTGCGCTCGACCATCTCATCTTTGAGTTGGCGTGGCACGATTCTGGCGTCAGCCAGAACGGAACACAGTTTCCGATCTGCGACGATGTCCTGGACTTTCAAAGACTCGCTCCGCGTTATCTGAGGGGCTGCACGCCCGCGCACATAGACGCTATCGAGGCGTACCAGCCGTACAAGGGAATTAACTGGACGAAAACCCTGCGCGACATCTCTAACCCAGACAAGCACCGGGAAATCACAATCGTAAGAAGCCGCGCCGAGACCCTGATTAGAGACGGAGTCGGCGAAGTATTCAAAGGCGCAGGCCCCGACCGCACCGACGTGCAAATGGAAACTAAAACGACCGTCGCAATAGCCTTCCGCGACGGACAACCCATCATAGAAACACTTGAGATTATCAAGCGCGAGGTCTCCCTCGTAATTGATTCGTTCAGCCCTGAGTTCAAGGTCTGATTTTTCTTTTGCCACGTACCAACCTCCGTGGCAAGCCCTATTTATTCAGAGAAGGGATACTTGCCACTTTAGTTGGGGCTTCCTCTATCAAAAAGGCCGACTGAAGCCGGTGCTCTGTATACCTGTTATCACAGTCAATTTTTGTTTGCCGCTACCGGCGATCTTCGACGACCTAACAACCAAGCCTTAAGAATCCCCGGCTTTGCCTCATCAATCGCGAAGTATTCCTGAATCAATCTGGTGTAGAGGCGGTTGCGTTCCAGCGCCGTCAGTTCGAAACCCAGAGGCATTTGACCGCCCTTCACATAAGAACTAATTAACGTTCGGTCCATCGGCCAGTTCAACGCGCCTAGTCCGCTGGGCTGATGACAGGCGCCGCACTTCACTCCATCAACTCCCACTTTCTTGGCGACAGAAGAAGGACCAAGTTCGCTGGTGCTGGTTGAGCCCAGGCCGGGACCAAACTTGCTCGCATCTAGATACTTGTCAAAGCGCGGACGGCCGTACTTGAGAAAACGCTCGTTGACCACGCCAACCGTTGGTTGCTCATCGCGACTCACGGTGCCGTTGACGGGAAAGATCGGCAGGATGCCGCTCTTATGACATAGAGCGCAGTTGTCGTCACCGAATCCCAGGTCCCAACGCCCCTTGATCGTGATCGAACCGTTCCGCTTGTAGGTTCGGAAATAATCTTTGAAGTATGCGTTGGTAGTTCCGTCGGGGCCGGGCACGACGGAAACCACCGAAACGTTTCGCACCGGCGCCCGAGCGCGCGGATCAGGCACACCGAATTGCACCCACTTCTCGGGAACACCCCGAGCCGCGTTGCCAGGCACGACGATCAAGAGTCGCCAAAAGCTGTCCGAGTTATCAGGGGTCCCCAAATGGCGCGACTGATAACTAAAGAACGTAAGCTGATCTTCGACGCTCCGGCCGGCATTGATTTGCCGCAAAATGGCCTTCGCCTGTGGCAAGGTTGCGAAGCGACTGACGACGCGCAGAAACTCTGGCGTCAAAAGGAACTCGGGAATAGAGACGTAGGCGCGCGTTTCAGAAAAGTAAACGCTGTCAGGAACGCTAAAGCCGAGCTCATGATCCGGTTGGCGATCGAGTGACAGCGTCCTGATGTAGCCGACGAACTCCGGATAGCGCGCGGCGAAATCCTTTTCCTGGCCCAGCCGGCATTGCTCCATCGCGCGCGTGATTCCGTCGAGCACGCGCTCATAAGCAGCCTGCGCCCGATCGTTTTCATACGCGCGTCGCGCCGCGAAGACCAGCACATTGACTCTTCCGGTTACCCACGCGTCCGGCTGTGACTTTATCGAATCACAGGGCACAGCGGACATTCCGAACGGCGCCAAAACCAATACTAACGAGCCCAGGGAAAGCCAGGAGAGGATGTTAAGGTGAAGTTTACTTCGGTTCATTACTGTCGAATCAATAACAGAGCACGCGATAGCTGTCAAAGTTTTTGTTAGTGTCCTAAGTGTATTGCCAGGTCGAGGCTGGGAGTGGGGCATTAGCCCGAGCGTCAGGAAAGGCCTCTTAGCTTACGTTTCTGAGCGCTCCACTGACGGCCGGGCAAGTGCCCCCACGTAGCCACCCACTATTGAGACTACGAAGGTTTTTATGGTTTTCGAATTGAACCCGGCACTGGTTTTTCCAGGATTTGTCGTCCTCAGATCGTGATATCCTCCCTCGCGTTTCGTTTGGGAAGCTAGCGAAGGTGATGAGTGATGACAGCGGAAAGTCCCGCGCGATTGTCCTAAGTGGTTTGATAACGCCTACTTGGTTCGGACTGCCGATTGAGCCGTTGGTGCGCAAGTATTTAAGGTAAAGAAACCCTATGGAGATGAACGAGGTCACCCTGGAGACTGAGCGGCTGCTGTTGCGCTGGCTGCGTGAAGACGACTTCGAGCAGTACGCGGCGATCTGCCGTGATCCTGAAGTCATGCGTTTTCTTGGCGGGCAGGTGTTGAGTGATATCGAGGTGTGGCGCCATATGGCTTACTTCATGGGCCACTGGTATTTTCGCGGCTACGGAATCTGGGCCGTCGAAGAAAAGAGCAGCGGCAATCTCATCGGCAGGATTGGATTCATGAACCCAATTGGTTGGCCGGCCTTTGAATTGGGTTGGACGCTCGCGCGCGAAAGTTGGGGCAAGGGTTACGCGACCGAAGGCGCGCGGCGAGCGCTGGCCTATGCCTTTACCGAGTTGGAGCGAGATCACGTTATTAGTCTGATTGCGCCCGCAAATTTTGCCTCAGTCAAAGTGGCAGAACGCCTCGGCGAAAAGATTGAAGGTAAGACTGACTTGTACGGGAATGAAGTGTTTGTCTATGGCATCGGACGCGAGCAGTGGTTCGCGTCGCATGGCAAGTAGCGGCTTGCGCTCCGGGAGAAATAGGCGATCTTCTTAGTGGTGATTTAGTGGGTCGTATCTTAACCCTTCCGCGACCACTAGGGTTCGATTGCCATCCGGGCTACGGTAGACATCGCAACGCGCTCGACGTGTCCTGTCTTTAACACGATGACGATCATGCCGCCTTCGACGACCACACGTCTCACGGTCGACATCGGCCGATCGATTTTGGTTCCGTCCTTCGATTCAATGATAAGGTGCGGACCCGGCAGCGGCAATTCCTGAGGAGTCGATTTCGCAGCTTCAGCCTTTTCGGAACTCGCTTTCTTCTCTTCCCCCACCGCGCCAGCGTCATTCTTCGCTGCTGAGGTCTTCTCAGTCTCTGTGTCGGAAGGTGCGGGCTTTGGTCGCGCCGGACGTGTTCGGCGACGGGAGTCGCGGGCCGTGGCCGCCGGTCTGGTGGGCCTGCCCTTCACCGCAGTTGATGGTGTTGTCTTCCTGGCGGCCGCTGTGTCATCGGCAGGTTTCTCGTTCTCTACAGTTTTTGTTTCCGCGGTTGCCGGCGGAGTCTCGATTGTTGGCTGGGCTATCGTCGCCCCGACGGAAGACAATCGTCTCCCACCCGAATTTGGTCTCGCCGAGTCTTCCTGCGGTTTGCTGTTTTCGGCAACGGGGATACCGCCACTGAACGGCGCAAAGCTCCCGCCAAACCTAACGTGATACGAGCCCTCTTCATCGTTCGGCGTGCGTGCTTCGACGCGCAAAATCAGAATCTGGTGCGCACGCAGATAGATGCCCTTGGTTACCTCACCTGACTGCGAATTGGCATAAAGCGTAGTCTTCGTCAACGGCCTGAACGTGACTGCGGTGAAGACATCTATGTCGCCATTCAAGTTCTTACCGTCAATTGTAATCAGCAGGTCGCCCGGGTTTCCTTCGAACGCGTAAAAGTGCCGAGTCGAACGCGAATCACCGAGATCGAGGGCCGCGATCCGGCCGTTAATATCGTTTGCGAGTACGGGCGTGGGCAGATTTTGGTCAGAGGATTGACTGCGGGTTGTGGCTGCGAATACCCCAACCATGATGGGGATTGCCAGCGCGACCAAAACTAGTTTCCCGAATGGCACCTTCATAACCGGGGTAAGAACTGAAGTGGTGGCTTGCCGGTCAAGGGTTAATTCAAGATTCCGAACTCGTCGCAAGCTGAGTCGTTCGACGAGAAACAGAGTAACAGATTTGCTCGAAGGATCGAACTTCGCAATCAGTCGTACCGGTTTCGTTTTCAAATCAGGAAGGTCGTCTTGGCTGGGGCTGCGAACGGCTCGGCTGGGAATGCGGACCGCTCGTCCGCGCTGAGCGCAAACTAATCACTCCGCATGGTCCTATCGAAAGAAAGAGTTCGCGCGCCTCTGCTGGGTGCGGACTGGACGTCCTCGGTCCCCAGCATTAACGCGCGTACTGTTCCTCGGCAGGACTAATTTAGGCTGGGCCTAATTGACTCCAAACCGGCCGCGGTACTCACCAGCGACGAGAAACGCTTTGACCATCTCGGCACGCTTCATCCGGTTCAGCGCCGTTTGCGCATCGCGGACGTCTTCCCCAGCCAGGCTGAACTGGTTCATCTTGTTAAGCCAGAAATCGTAGCCGCCAAAGTTATTGTCCGGCGCGCTGTCCGGGTTGCGACGCAGGTAGCCGAAGTATTGCATCAGCACAAACGCCGGGTTGTATTCGGCGTTGTAGACCGCGCCCGTATCCACCACCGCGCGAATGCCCTTCGCTCGTTTTTCTTTCACACTGCCGCCGCTGTCGTAGGCAAACTGCGCCTGGTTGCGCTCCTGCGTCGTGGGTGTCGCGCCGGAGCGCAGGAATAGTTTGTCGATGTAATCGTCGCGCACCATCGTCGTCGGGTACTCGGCGATGAAGTCCGCCCGATCTACCCAATTAAGCGCAAAGCCCTGCTTGTTCTGTTCAAGAACTGCTTCCCAGTTTGTCTGCCCCACTACGACCAAATTCTGGAGCGCTTGTTCGTCGCGAAGAAACTCGAGATAGCGGGGCAAGCCGCGTGGCCGCTGCGCACTATCAGCGAAAGAGCCGCGGTAGAAGCGAAACGCGAAGTAGCCCGTATTCTGAAATTCGACTGAGAGGAAGAAGGCCGCCGAAACATTGATGCGCTTCTCTTGCCGGCAGTTTGCGTCGTTAACACAGGATGCGATCTCGTTGGTCCAGAAAGACTGGCCATTCGCATCGGCTTGTCGATTAAGAAAGTCGTGATAGTGCTGGCAAACAAACGTACCTGCATCATCGATGGGTTGTGAATTTGCCGGCACGGTCGTGTCGTCGGCGATACTCACCGTCGCGGTCCCCTGGCTACCAACGGACGCGCCGGTTGGATTGCTGAGCGTAAGGTTGACCGTTTCTATTCCTTCAGTGTTGTAGGAATCCTTTGTGCCCAGCACAAAGAAGGTCTTGCTGGTCTCACCGGCCGCGAATACGATTGTGCCAAATGCTAATGTGTAGTCGGTCCGCTGCAGGCCGCTGCCATCGGTCGTCGCATAATCCACAGTGGCGACCCCGCTGGTATCACCGGTACGCATCACGGTAATCGTGGCGCCGCCGCAGCCTTCGTTCATGTTGAAGTTTGCTGCATTGAATTGAATCCCGGTGGGTACCGCGTCGACCGCGGTGGAATCAATGGTCGCAGCGCCGTTTAAGGCAAAGACTCTGCCGGTCGTGCTGGCGCTGGTCGTCAGCGTAATGCTGGTGTTCGCGATAATGTGTCCGCGAAAGACGGTTGACGTACCGATCGTCGCCGAGCTTCCTATCTGCCAATACACGTTGGTTCCCCGGCCGCCGCTGCTCATGATCACCTGCGAACTGCTGGCTGTCGTGAGCGTGGTTCCGATCTGAAAAATGAAAATCGCGTTGGGGTCGCCGCCATCGTTGAGCGTAAGCGTGGCGTTCAACTGGGCCGAAGTGTCGAAACAATAGACGCCGGGACCGAGCGTGAGGAATCCCGGGGTCTGGCCCAAAATCTTGCCGCTCAAGTTGTTGGCGGAATTACACGTCTGCCCTTTTAGATTGTTGTAGGCAATGAGGGCGCTGTTCTGGGCGTCGCCGGCGAGAGATGCCGCGCCCGTATATATTTGACCATTCTGGACCACTGCCGGCGGAAATCCGGTTACAGCGCTGCCAGGGCTGACTCCTACATTGCCCGAGATAACGGCAGAGCCCGTGGCTGTTATTGCTGTTCCACCCAGAGCGGCAAAGCTCTGCGCCGCACCCAGCGGCGGCACGGTTTGAGCTGAAGCCGAACGGGTCGACGCAAAAAAGAAGGCGGCGATGATTAGAAAAATGGCAGAAATATATTTATTGCGATTATTAATGACGTGTTCCTCTTTCTAGTTAGGACATTTCTTACCGGAAAAAAGAACAACCTTGTCGGAGTGCGAAGGGGCGGCACAAGAAGTCTAAGGCGTTGCGATTCTTTCTTCAAAACCGCGACGGAACGTCGGCAGGGATTCCTCTCAGCGAAGTCGACCTGATTGGATTCATTCGTCGCGAAAGATACTATAAACCGTAAATTCCGCGCCGTCCGTGCGCTTATACACATATAGAGTCGGCCCACAGCTTTGTGACGCGAAACTTGAGATTATCTTCCGCAAAAGAGTTAGTATGGCGCCGTGGAATATCCCGAATTCGGAAATAAATAAACTTCCGCATCGTCGATCACCTCCAATCCAAGGGAATGCCTGGAGCGGTTTCTTGATGAACTAACGATGCGGCGTGGCGATTCGAGACGAGGCTGCTAATTGGAAATGCGCTGATGGACAGACTAAATATTCCAGTGCTGCTGGGCACAAATCGTAAACTCCGCAAGAGTGTCTTCGTGGCCAACTGGCTAATGGGAGAAATTGCGAAGAGAGATGACATCGCCTCAAAGCTCTTTGACGTTTCTGAATTCGCGCTCCCTCGAGATGACTATGGTCAGGAGATCAAATCTCAATTCCCGGAATGGCGCGACGCCATTATTCAAGCCGACGGTCTGATAATTATTTCACCGGAATACAATCACGGTTACTCAGGCGCATTGAAGGCCGTTCTTGATCTACTGCTGCGTGAGTACGTGCACAAGAGCGTGGCCTTCGTCGGAGTCTCCGCAGGCCCCTGGGGCGGCACGCGTGGTATCGAAGCCCTGGTCACGTCTGTAAGAGAGTTGGGTCTGACCGTAACCTTTACCGACCTGAACTTTGCTTTTGTGCAGAAGACCTTTGATGATCACGGGCAGCTTTTGAATCCAGCTTTCGAAAAGCTGGCGAGGGACTTCCTGGACGAGTTGGTTTGGATGTCTCGCGCTCTAAAATGGGGCCGACAGAATCTGCCTTCGAAGTACGATGGTTGACCGAATCCCTGTCCCTGCTCATCCTTCGGGAACTAGTTGCGCGCACACAGCTAACGAACCGAGCCTTCCAACCTTTTTCGCTCGCTGAACAATCTGCGGTGTTCGATCGCGGATACGTGGGAGCCTACCGCACTACGTACCGATAAAGCGTCAACGCAGTTCCCGAGTTTTGAGCCGTGACGCGTGGTGCATCACCGGGAGACGTATTTCCGAGGCGACGATCTCTGGCAGAAGAGGCATCAGCATTTCCATGTTAATGGCCGGATGGTTCATGACTGGGCTTCGCAGGATGTCGAGCAGCTCCGGATGCTTCGCATGCGTGGGCGAAGTGACGTCCGCCTTGGCGAACGCGCCCTCCGCATACGCGCCATAGTTGGTCACCCGCTGCAGCCAGATGCTGTCGACTCCCAAGCGGGTCCCGAGCTCGATGAACTCAGGGATCTCTCGATAGTTCTCCTCCTGAACGACGAAGTTGATCTGAAAGTGCGGGATCGATCCCGAGCGCCGCATCTCCGCTATCAGTTCGAGGTTCCTCATGAGGATCGGCCACTTTGCCGGACGTCGCAGCCGCTCGTATGTTTCGCCGCGCGCCGCGTCGATCGACACCGAGAGGACGCCGATCATTTCCAGCAGATTAGGGAACTGGCGCCACCGTTCGGCGGTCGTTAGTTGGCCGTTCGTGATGAGGTGGAGATAAAGATCCGGATATTCGGCGCGATTCAGCGCAGCCAGAATGGAGCGATAGTGCTTGCTCGCGAACGCCTCGCCGCCTCCGGAAATGTAACTATGGCCATTCACTTTTCGGAGCAGCGGCAGGATGACACGCCGGGCTGACTCAGAGTAGAGGTCCTGTTCCTCGGCCTTCGCCGTAATAATCTCAGTGCGGCATGAAGGGCAGGCCAGGTTGCAGGTTGGATCGTGGTTCAACTCCACCATCTGGGGAACCTCGTCGAGAACAACAGACCGCTCATCGATGTAACGGCGCAGGAGCGGATCGGTGATCTCGGTTTTCAAAGGAAGTTTCTGCGCGGCGATGTACGAGCAAAGCGTCCGGCTACAGTAACTGAAGTCGCCGTCGTGTACCGAACGGCGAATCTCGGCTGCGACATCCGAATTCCACACCGCTTCGGCTGACGGGGCATCGAGGACGTTTCCCACGGCGAAGGGCACCCACGCCGGACAACAGCAGGCAAACGCGTCACCTTGGTAACCTGTGGCGAGGTGGGTAAACGGCATCGGGCAGAACTTGTCGCTCAGGTCGTAGTTCGTTCCATCCAGATCGCCGGCGCGGCCGCCATTCTCGCGTTGTGCTGCATAGGCATGGCTGAGCAGTTGTTGGGCGGAAGTACAGACGGCCTGAATGCGCAGCGCCCGCCGGATGACGGCGATCGCCTGGTCCAGGTGCTCTCGCTCGATCAGCAATTCCGCGTGCGCCAGCAGTGACGGACGAGAGTCGGGGAGCTCTTCGAGGAGCAGTGCGGTCACGTTGGCCGGATCGCCGGCGAACGCCTTTCGGGTTGACAGGTAATCCGCGAAGGCGCGGAGTGCCTTCGCCTGAACTGAGACGTCAACGTAAGAGCGGAGTATCGCACTCCTGTGCCGCACGTCACCGGAGTCAACGCGTTGACAAGCCTGAAGCAGGAAATCGACGAAGCAACGAGAGCTACCGTCGGCGCCCACAACGAGCTCGTCCGCAAGTTTGTTCAGGTGCAGAGCATCGGCGACGATCGACGCGAGCATCTCCTCGCGCCTTCCGTTACTTACTTCGAACTCGGCAAAGGCGCGCCGAGCCCACTTCTGCGCGACGCGGCCCTTGCCGAACCAAGCGGACCATAGCCTCCGCAGTCCTGATACATAGCGATGCTGCATTTTTGCGCGAAGATAGATCATGATGTTGACGGATGAGCGAGTTGCCTTGAGACTAGACCAAATGTAATTGAGCATAACTCTCAGCCCACTTCCTTAAGTGGAACACAAGGACTGAACCTCCTGTCGTACATACTGGACGACAAGAAAGAAATAGCGAAAACCCGCATCTAGCCGACGCCCCCTGTCAACGCCCCTCGAAGGGTTTCACGCAGATTCGACCGGTGTAATCGATCCGGTTCAGCAACGGC
Source organism: Blastocatellia bacterium (assembly GCA_033858155.1). Lineage (GTDB taxonomy): Bacteria > Acidobacteriota > Blastocatellia > Pyrinomonadales > Pyrinomonadaceae > UBA11740. The sequence goes on along the minus strand of JAWVCT010000052.1, from coordinate 4,654 downwards.
CGCGTGTCGACAGTTTGAAAGTACTCGTCAGTAGCCTTCCGCGCCCCCCGCCAATAGCCATAGTCGTCGATGATCAGCACACCCCCCGGCGAAAGTCGCGGGTAAAGGTGTTTGAGTTCGTGCCTGGTCGATTGGTACCAATCTGTATCCAGCCTGAGCACCGCCAGCCTTGCCGGACTCTCGCCCGGCATCGTCACCATCACGTCGCCCGAAATAAAACGAAAGCACTGCATGGGGTACCCGGTACGCTGCAGATTGCTCTCGACCAAAGCGCGAGGAGCAATGGCCCAGAAGGGATCATCCTCAGAGCGCTCGCGTTCATCGAGAATATCCTGGGCCCGCCGCCCCGAAATTTCCTGGACATCGTTATCACCCGGGGGCGGGCCGCCGTCGAAGGTATCGTAAAGCCAAATGGTGCGATCGGTGCAACCCCGGGACAGCAGTGTGTAAGCCATGAGCATGACTGATCCGCCGCGCCACACACCGCATTCAACAAAGTCGCCCGGAACATCGCAATCGAGCACATAACAAGTAGCCTGGTACAGCGCGTACATCCGCTCAATCGAGGTCATCGTTTCGGCCTTGCATAATTCGAAGATCGCCAGAAATTCCGACTCGAGATCGAAAATATGATTCATCGTTATGGGACTATCCATGATCGAGCTTCCCCCGTCTCGCTGCTACAGGCAGTTCTGCCGAGCAACCCCGATATCGATACGCCATCGCGCCCTGCTGGATCTTCATTACCAGTTCGTAGCTGACATCATTGGAAACGTTTCCAGAGTCATGATTCTCCAAGCATTTCGAGAAAATGATCCTTGGCCGATCTGAGCAGATCTCCACGTCCATCAGAAAAGCGCCCAGCAGCGCGATCCATCAGCTCAATCTTCTCGGTGGTCGATAGACTCGCGACCGTATGCTCGCGTAAGACGCCCTCCGGAATTCGCTTCGTGTTTCGAAAGACAGCGGAATTGACGCCGGTGTCGCAAACATATTCAAAGTAGTCGGAGTAGAACTCCATCGTAATGTGCAGCCAGGCGACCCAATGGTGATAGAGATAATCCTGCTGGATAACGAGCGACTTGCCGGGAATCAACCAGGGAAAGAACTGCCAACTGACCCAGTCGCAAGTTGTCCAGCGCTTGGCGATGTCGATGAAGAGAATCTCTATGGGTCCACCTTGCCAGGGCGATGAGCACAGATCGCCGGCGTGGACTTCAACCAGGGTCGCATACGGAGCAAGGTTCCGATCAAAAAGAGGTCTGAAGCTCTCACCGGCCTGTGCCGATCCAGGAAAGAACTTGTCTATCGTATAACTCTCAACTTCGAAGCGATCGTAGGTGTGGATAAGTTTTTCTTCGAGCCGTCTTCGCCTCTGAAGATTTCGGCGCAGACCGTCTGCGAGAGCGATCGTGGACCCGCCGAGGAAACATCCCGCGTCGACGATGGCCCCTGCGCCGGTGTAGCACTCGTCACTCAGATAATGCAGCAGCCGCAATTCGTCTGGTATCAGCATCGTGGGTACTTCATCGCAGGACCAGGGCCGCTCACGCGAGCGCCATAGATTCGGGGCTAGCTGCGTTGGGCGCCGGAATACTGCCTGGAACGTGTTCGCGTTTTTGACCACTGTTTGATCGGTGCGATTCCACAGGCGGGTCGCGAGGTAGGCAATCATCCACGCCGCCCTCCGTCGCACCCAGCCGCCCTTCTCCTGCGCATACTCCCAGAGAATCCAGCCGAGCGTCTGAGTGATGGAATGCACCGGCAAGACACAGACAACGTCGAGTCCCGCCCGGACACCAAGCGCCGCGAGACCATCAGCCGTGTACCGGCGAAAGTCGGCAGGGCAAGCGTGGAATGGTTGCAGGAACGGAACGGCGACGACAACGTGTCCGTGAGGCTTTACCACTCTAGCCAGCTCGCGGATCGATTTCTCGGCGTCGGTAACATGCTCCAGCACTGCGTTGCACAGCACGCTGTCGAACGTCGCATCCTCAAACGGCATCGATTCGAGGGGCCCGACGATGTCCCCGGGATTGGGCGAGGAGAGATCGTAGTTCGTAATCTTTGTGACCGCATTCGCCGACAGGTACGAGCTCACATCACGACTACCGGCCCCCGCATTGAGCAGGTGGCCAGCGAGGTATTGAACAACGGGACCAAGTTCCTGTTCCAGTGGCTGGAAGTAGACGGGCCCGACGCGCGTCGCGGTGGATTTCACGCAATACCCCCGTCGTAATTCGAAAAGCCATCGTTCTGATTCGCGAGGCCGACACCGGAGCCAATCGCGAGCGGACCAGCGTTGCCGTCGCCCGGTTGCAGGGTTGATTCGGCGAACCCCGCGCCGAGATCAACGACCCCGGCACAGTAACTGAGTGAGGTGACGGCCAGATGCAGGATCCCGAGGCGGGCGTCGAGAACAGTGTACGATCCCTGGTCAAACTCAAAGACCGACAGGTCGATGAAAAGATCTCCCACGGCAACCGTTAGCTCAAAGGTGATCTCCACGCGCCGACGCTCGCCGGCGCTCGCCGGCGCCGGGCTCTCGCCCAGTAATGCAGTGGTCGTGGCATAAACTCGTATTCCCTCTTTGGTCGAACAACTGAGCCCGAAGTGCGGGATCGCAACCGCTCGCTCGAACGCGACCTCCATGACGATAGTGATCCGCTCTCCTCGTTTGAAACTAAGCGCTTCGCCCACGCCGTCGAGTGACGCGAAACTTCGGCTAATCATTGCGCCTCCTGATCCGTACCGGAGTTTCTCAGTCGACGTATCGAGAGTAGTTTGTGCAGGCGATTCAAAGAATAGTTGATAGTAGCGATCCACGCCTGGCGCCGGAGCGCCATCGAATACCAACTCGCCGCGATCGAACAGCAGTACCCGATCGCATATTCCCGTGACCATTTCCACCGCATGAGTGACAAGCAGAATCGTGGTTCCTCGATCGTGTAACTCGCGAATCCTCTTAAAGCACTTCGCTTGGAAACGGGCGTCGCCGACAGCGATCACTTCATCGATCAGGAGGATGTCGGGCTCTGCCGCTATGGCGGTTGCAAAGGCCAGCCGCAGGAACATTCCGGAGGAATACGTTCGGACCGGCCGATCGAAATAGTCGCCGATTTCGGCGAATGCCTGGACCGCGCGCTCTCTCTCGATCAGGTCGCCTGCGCCCTTGAGAATGACATCGTGGAAGAAGCGTACGTTCTCTCTTCCCGTCAGATCAGGAACGAAGCTGCCGGATAGGTCGAGCAGGGCAAACACGCTGCCGTTGACCGTGACTGCGCCCGCGGACGGCGGGAGAACTCCCGCCACCAGGTGAAGCAGCGTCGACTTTCCTACGCCGTTCGGCCCCAGGATCGCAACAGCCTGCCCTCGAGGAATACTAAAACTAACGTCCCGCAGCACTGGCAGCGGTGTGTGATAGATCTTCCCGGTTGGATGGAGCGCCTCTTTGACACGATGAAGAGCTGAAGCAAAAAAACGAAAGTGCTTCTCCACGTGATCGAAAGCGATTGCCGTGTCTGGTGTTGTCATTCGTTCCATCGATAAAGTCGTTCGAGACCGCGTTCAATGCGCCCGAGCGACAGGCGCGATCGAATCCCGCGCACGCGCTTGCGCGCCCACGAAGCGACGCGAACGACTTGGGGCAGGCCCAGGTCGATCATCGCCAGAGCGATTCGCCTCTTTTGGCTCACCGCGGGTTCGCCTCTCCGGGCGTCAAACCTCGCCGCGAGCATGTAATAACGATCGTTGGCAGCACAATCATCAAAGGCCATCACACGTGCCGGAATGGACTTCTCAGCGCCCATCGTCCAGAGCTCGGGGCGCTCGAACACGATTTGAGGGTAAGGCCAGATCTCGATTCCGCGGGTCATGCAGAAATCGGCGAGCCCCATGAAGGCGCTCTCCGCCGCCAGACCGCGCCCTACTCTCGCTCGGCGAAACGCTTCACCGCGAACCAGAAGTCCCCCAGTAAAGGTTGCACCTGCGAAGAGAGCGAACGACGGATTGCCGCCCAGCGGCAGAACGGTTCTCCGCGTTCCTTCACCTACAACCTCCGCGGCCGGCTGAAGGCCATCGAGGTCCGCGCCGTCGAGCGCCAGGAGCATGCCAGCGAAGGAATCGGTTCGGATGCTGATTCCGGCATGAACCATCAAAATCACCTCGTCCGTCGCCTTCGCCAGCTCCTCGTCAAGGGCCTCGGAATCTTCGACAGAGAGATCGATATTGCGAACCGAGAACGTGCCGGTCGTCGTTGGCAGACCCGCGCCGACGCGATTCAAGACAATGACGTGATCGACAGATTCCGTTTCGGCCAGCGACTCCAGCGTTACTTGAATATCCGTTGGCGAACCCCAGTCAACGATCGCAATTACCCGGGGCGGCCCCGAGGTCCGACGCTCGGTCGACCGCGATGTGAGGTATCGTCTTGCATCCGCATGAAACGAGGTCCACCCCAGCCTCGTCTGCTGCTGCGATTGAGACGGCGTTGCGATCCATCCACCAGTATCAAACGCGCCCCGCAATGATTGGCAAAGCGCGTCCGTAGTGCAGTCGAACAGCACCTGCTCGTGATCATCCTGGTGGATCAGCTCCGGCACTCCTCCGGTTCGTGCCGCGAGGAACGGGATGCCCCAAGCCAGCGCTTCGTAGA
>JAWVCT010000051.1:0-2551 GCA_033858155.1 Blastocatellia bacterium | reverse complement strand
TTTACTCTCGGACTGCTGGGCGCGATCTATCTGTCGCTGCGAAGTTCTGAGACAAAGGTCCCCGACATCGTCGGCAAAGATCGTAGTTCAGCTGAAAACACGATTAGCTCAGCGGGCTTGAATTTTCGCGTGCGCGCCACGCGACCTAGCGGCGACGCCAAACCTGACACGGTTCTCATTCAACTCCCCCACGCTGGGGAGATCGTCAAAGTTGGACAGACTGTCGCCGTCGACATCAGTCGCCCGACCAAAGAAGGCGAGGCGTCCACGACTACTAACACAAACGTAAATTCCAACGCTGAAAAGAAGCCTGAAAACGTCAACAGCGGAAATGCGAACGCCAATTCAAACGACAACAAGCCGAAAAAGAAACCGGCGAACAAGAATACCAACGACAATCTGAATGCGAACGCGAACCGGCCTCGTAACAACAACGCGAACGCTAACCGCCCGACTAATGTGAATGCCAAGCCGACCGGAACGCCGGTCCACAGCAACCTGAATTCGAATAGCACGCCCAAACCGAACTCCAACCGCGGCGCTACTAATTCAAATGCCAATCGCCGTCCGGCCGCAGCTGCTCCGACGCCTTAACCGTTCATAAAGCAATGATTGAGATAGCTCCATCCATTCTCTCCGCTGATTTCACTTGCCTTGGTGAGCAAGTCAAGACTGTCGAACGCGCCGGGGCTTCGTTGCTGCACGTTGATGTGATGGATGGACGTTTTGTCCCGAATATCACCCTGGGATTGCCAGTCGTAAAAGCTCTTTCCCGTGCAACCCAATTGCCCATTGACGCGCATCTGATGATTGTTGAGCCGGGACAGTACGCCGAACAGTTCGTGAAAGCCGGGGCGAAAATGGTTTCCATTCATATCGAGGCCGACCAGCACGCGCACCGGACGCTGACGGCAATAAGATCTGCCGGCGCGCTGGCGGGCATTGCGATCAATCCGGCGACGCCGCTGTCGGCGCTGGACGAGGCGGTTAAGTTTGCTGATTACGTCCTGCTCATGTCTGTCAATCCTGGATTTGGCGGGCAGGAGTTTATTCCGAACTCGCTGGATAAGGTCAGGCGTCTGCGAAAAATGATTGACGAGCGCGGGTTGAAGACCCGCATTGAAATTGACGGCGGTATCGACAGCGACAACATCGCCGAGGTCACCAGTGCCGGGGCCGAGATAATTGTTTCCGGCTCGGCCATCTTCGGCTCGCCCGACCCGGCCAAAGCCCTGCGCGGCTTACGCGAAGCGACGGTTTTGTGGGTCTAGCCGTTACCGATTATCGATTTTTGATTTGCGATTTCCCCTAACTGCGCCGGACTTACCGAGATGACGCTTTCCCGAGTGGCAACTGGACGTTCATCAGTTTACAATCCCGACCGACCACGAATTGTTTTTTGGAGGGTTTTTTCCATGTCTTTTCCCTTAGTGCGAAGAGTTAGTCCCCGCGGCGCCCTGCTTTTAATTTCACTGGCTGTGGTGGCGATCTCCTTATCGACCGCCAGAGTCACATCCGCTCAGGGCAGCAATAATCAGACGACCCAAACGGGTCTGTCCAACCTGCAGCGCATGGACATCATGCGTTCGAAATTGGAGGGCATGCGCCGTTCACTCGACAGCGCGATTGCCGCCATTAACGCCAAAGATACTGCGAGCAAGGAAAAGAACCCCGACGATCCTCGTGAACGGTTGCGCGGTCTGAGCAAGGAAGCAGGGTCGATTCTGAGTGAGGTTAGTGACCTGCGCGCCAAAGAAGAGCGCGCCGACAAATACGACACCTCAAAGCTCGACGGATTGGAAGTTTCTGTCAGCGAGCTGAACACACGAGTTGAGGCAGCCCTGCAATCCACGGCCGCGGCCCGAACCGCCGGCGCCGAAACTTCTTCCACCTATAATCCGAAACCGCAAAAGGGCAAGCGCCGGATGTTCGGTTTGTTGCCTGGCAAGAGCAACGACAAGTATGCAGAGTTGACCGGCACCGTGGCCCCGGGCCGCGATCGCGTCCTCTTCATCGAGGCCGCGCACGAAGTACGCAAGGGCAATCACGAAACCGGACGACTGCTGTTCACGACGATCATCACGACCTATCCCGACTCGGCTTATCTGCCGCTGGCAAAACTGGCGATCGCAGACTCGTTCTATCTCGAAGGCACTACCAGCGCGCTGATTCAGGCGGGCCAGGCTTACCAGGACTGGCTTACATTCTTCCCCACTGATGCGCTCACTTGCGACGCCATGCTCAAGGTCGCAGAAACCGAAATGCGGCAGATGGGTTTGTCGGACCGCGACATCACGCACGCGCGCAAAGCTGAACAGCGTTTGAAGGTAATGCTGCAACAGTGTCCGCAGTCGAGTCTCAGGCCCCAGGCTGAACTGCGATTACGGGAAAGTCAGGACAGCTTGGCGATGCACAACTTGCAAATCGCTCGCTTCTACCTCGATTCGCGCTATATACATCACAAGGGCGGGCTCAAAGGTGGACAGGACCGGCTGAAAGAGATCACCGAGAAGTACCCTAACTTCTGTTTGATGGATGAAGTCTTGTTCCG
>JAWVCT010000050.1:0-72806 GCA_033858155.1 Blastocatellia bacterium | reverse complement strand
GCCCATCGCTTTGCGCGCGCCGTGAAAGCCGGCACGGTCTGGATCAATACTTACAACATGATGAATGCGGCTTCGCCGTTTGGCGGCTACAAACAGTCCGGCTATGGACGCGAGATGGGCAAGCACGCGCTGGAACTCTATACGCAGGTTAAGAGTGTCTGGGTTGATCTCTCGGGGAAGCCGATTGGTTGGTTTGGGAAGTAGTCTACGGGCATTGGGCTAGATGCTCGAAGTATCGCTCTCGCGTCATACCTGCGCTACGCATGTTGTTCTTAATGATGAACACTGGAACGCTTTTGTATTTTGGTATCACAACGGGACGAAGCACACCATGTCTTGTGAAGATCATGTGGTGCCTTCTTCACGAACACAGATAAATCCTTCACGGTCGAATACGCATACCAGAATTCTGTATGAAGCGGGACTAAGTCTGGGCATGAACCAGTGGGAGAGGGATCGTGACTCGCTGGCTATGAACGAGCTTGGGTCCAACAAGTGTTTGATTACGGCGCGAGAATCCGGCTTCCTTCAGGATTTGCCGCAGGGAGCCTTTTTGTTCGGCTTCATCCAGGAAGAGTCGAACTGCCTCTTGAAGATTCGCTAGTGCTTTCGTTTTCGTTGTGGCGCAGGAAGAAATATCAAGTTCCGGAGTGTGAGCAACGAACATTCGGCCTTCTTTGAAAACCTGGCTAGTGAACTCAATTTTCATCTGATCAAATATAGCATCAAGGAAGGTCTCATCGTATCGGCTTAATGGGAGAGGGTTATGTATAAGGCAGGACAAAAGTTCAGTCCCTTACCTGCTTTGCACAAAAAGGCAGCGCGAACTGTATCAGCTACAGAACCGCGAGCGGTAGCGAGCGGGATCAAGACGCCACTTCAAGCAAGAATTCAGTATTGCCGAACCAATCGAGCGAAATAGCCAAGCGTGATTCCTTATCCCGCTCGCTACCGCTCGCGGTTCTGTAACGTCGCTAATTCCTTGATCGACTTTTTGTGCCGACTGGGTTTGGCGGGACAAGTCCCGCCGCTAAACGCCAGCAGAGGATCTTAGGTACTGACGACGCACTAAGCCCTCTCCCCAACCCCTCTCCCAGTGAGAGAGGACCAGAGCGCGACTAAACAGCCGCGTTGCCAAAGACGACATAACGCAGCATTGCTCCGGCAAAGTTTCGCAGACGCGAAAGCTGACCCTCATCCGGCGGCGCGAATTGGTTGCCGCTACCCGATCCGAAGAATCGCTCGCGGTATTCGGTCGATTCGATAAACGCCCTGACCATCTCGGCCCGCCGGGCGCGGTTGAAGGCCTGCGAATCGTCGCGCATGTCTTCACCCGGTTGGCTGAAATTATTTAGCTTGGTCAACCAGAAGTCATAGCCCGCGAAGTTATTGTCGGGCGCGTCGTCTGGGTTGCGCCGCAGGTAGCCGAAATACTGCATCAGAACAAACGCGTCGTTGTACATCTTGTTAAAGACCGAACCGCTCTCGATCACGCTGCGGAGCGCAGCGGCGCGGCCCGCGGTATCGCCGCTGCCATACTTGGTGATCGCGTCGTTGTTTTCAGCAGTAGTCGGCGTGACGCCCGAGTTGGCAAAGAGTTTATTAACGTAGGTCGCGGCTGGACTCCCCTGTGGGAACTGCGCCACAAAATCGGAACGCGTGACGAAATCAGCCAGGAAATTCTGCTTGTTAGTTTCCAACTGTTGCGACCAATTGCCCTGGCCGACTATCACTCCCTCGCCGATCTCACGCTGATCGCGCAGGAAGACGGTATAACGCGGCGTGGTCTTGACGTTCCCGAAACCGGCCTTGTGCGCGCGAATAACCATCAAGCCGGTCTCCTTGAACTCTATTGAGAGGAAGAAGGCCGTCGATTCATCCACGCGTTTGACCCGGCGGCATTGTGCGTCGGCGCCGCAACTTTCGATCGTATTGGTCCAGAAGTCTTCGCCGGACAGATCGCTCTGCCGGTAAAGAAAATCGTGGTAATGCTGGCCGGCAAAAGTACGCGACACGTCGATTGGGTTGCTGGATGTTTCCGGCGTGTTATCCAGAATCTGCAGCGTCGCGGCATTCGGCGCGCCGAGTGTTCCGTTCGACGGGTTTTGCAGTAGCAACGTCGCGGACTCTGTGCCCTCCGTATAGCCATCATCGCTGATGAGTACCTGGAAAGTTTTCTGGGTCTCGTTCGGCGCAAAGACAAGGTGAGCTATTACAAAGGTATAGTCGCCTTTCTGTTTGGCGGTGGCGTCGGCGCTAATCACGTCGACGGCTGCAGTCGTGGTGATTACTCCGGCTCGTACCACAGTCACATTAAACGACGTGCAGGCCTCCTGGACTGCATAACTCGCTTGGTTGAATTGGAATGTTGCAGCCGGCGTCGGAGTTGGCGTTGGGGTTGCTGTTGGAGTTGGAGTTGGAGTTGGAGTTGGAGTCGGCGTTGGAGTCGGCGTGGCCGTGGAGCAAACTGTGTTGCCAACGAGCTGATAACTCTTACCGGTGTACGGATCCTGTGCTCCCAGCGAACTGGTTGTGTCGGTTGACGAACTCGAAAGCAAAGTCTGATTACCGTTCCCGGCGAAAGTTCGTCCTACCAGCGAGCCGATGATGTCGCCCACCTTGGGGCTGGCAACCTTGTCGGCTGAAATGACGATGGTGATTACTCCGGTAGCTTGATTGACCGAAGATTCAACATCGGCAGCGCCAATTTTGTTTGGCGCGGCGGTGTTAGCCGGGACTGCCTCGACAGTGGTCATGGTGCCGTACTCGAATGAAACCACACTGGAGTTGTCGGTGTTCATGCCGGCATAGTAAGAACCGGTAAAGGGCGTCGTCATGTCCGGTTTGACCGGATAATTCCAGAGCACGCGCCACTGCCGGTTAGGAACAAGTGTGGATAGATCGGCGACCTTGAGCTTGAACGAGATCTTTTCCTTGGTAGCGATCACATTGTCGGCAACCCGCACCTCGAGCACATCGAGGTCCGCGTTAGCCGGCGCGGATTTTTGATCGCCGGCCGGATCGATTACTTCCTGAAGACCGCCACACTGAGACTCACCCAGCGGCGCCGACTTAACTTCGTTGCTGCCGCAGGACGTGCCCACGGTGTTTGTGGCCGTTACTCGATAGTAGTAGGTAGTGTTTGCATCGGCGGTCGTGTCGGTGAAGCTGTTGGCGGTTCCAGAGCTGGCCAGAAATACTTCGCCGCCGCTGGTTGTTCCCCGGAAGATCGAATAGCTAGTAATTGCCGAGCCGCCATTGTCTGCTTCCGACCAGGTCAATTTTGCGGTCGGGCCATCGCGGCCAACGGTCAGGTTAGGAAGACCTGGCATAGTGGGTTCTGACGGATCGTTGGCCACAAACATTCTGCGGCCGCCGCTCTGCCGGGCAATCGCCGCAATCTGCGTATAAGAGTTGCCGGTCGCGGTATTTGACGCCTGGACGCAGCCTGCTCCGGTGCAACCATCCGCGTAACCAACCAGAATTCTGCCCTGAGCATCGATATCGATGCCGATAAAGTCGAGCAGGTTACGATGGGGCGGCGAGCCGCCACCGAGATGAATGCCGTTTCGCTGCACGGGATCATTCGGCGTCGCGTCGCTGATCAACCAGGTGCCGCCGCCGTCGAAGGTCGTCGCGATGTAGAGATCCCAAAGGCCGGCGAACGCCCTGTCGTCTGGCGCCCCCGAGGTAGTTGAGCCGAGGAACGCAAAAGCCGCCCGGTCGTCGTCGCCGGCGACGATCGCCGGAAAGGCTATAGCTTTTATTCCGGCAAGGGCGCCGACATCGAAAGTGTTTTTCCAATGCGCGCCTTTGTCGTCTGAGACAGAAACGCCGGCGATGGTGTCACCGCTGCCGAAAGCGGCATAGAGTCTGCCGCCGGTTACTTTATCTCCACGACCAATCGCGACCGCGGGGTCGCTGTGCGAAGTGTTGCTGCCGGGAATCGATCTGATGGTCCAGTTGACGCCGTTGTCCTGTGACACGACTACGGTGGTCAGGTTGTTACAGCTACGGTTTGGCACATAGACTGTTCCGTCCGGTCCGACCTTGACGTGACCGTGAATGCCTACGCAATTGGTAACGTCAGCGCCGTAAATTGGCACCCCTGCACCAAAGGTTGCGCCGCCATTGTCGCTGCGTGCGCAGAAAGCCGCGGCTACGATATCCTGTGAACAATAGTAAATCGCGTCGGGATAGGCTAAGCCCAAAAGCGGAGCGTGAAACGGCCCGCCGCCGATCGATTGGTGATCGACTCCCGAGGGAATGCCGCCGCCCTGACTGGGCGTCCATGTGTCGCCGTCGTTGTCCGTGAATGCCGTCAAACTATCTTGTCCGGACAGCTCCGATGAGAACGTTCGTCCCACAGTGGGCGTCGTATTGTTATACCCATGATCGGTAAAGAGAATTGGATCCAGACTGTCTGCATTATTAGGCGCGCTCTTATCTTCCCAGACTGATGTCTGAGCGTTCGCCGGACAGCTATCGTCAAAAGTCACGCGGAAAGTTGTGAGGTAAGAAATATACATCGCCTTTCCGGTCTTCCAGTTTGCGCCAATCGACGGCTCACCGGCGTCGACGCCTTTGCCCGCGGCGATCAAACTTGCTGATGGGTAATGATTTTGAAAGCGAGGCGCTAATCCCGTTCCCTGCGGCGCGGGAGCCAGTCCCGTCACGACTGTCGCTGTGCCGTTATAGGTGTCCTGACCCGGCGTCACGACCGCATAAGCCACGTGCACCGTATACAGACCTGTGCCCATGCTGCTGGGATCCAGATACGCGGTCTCGCTGGTCCCCGGTTGGCCACCGTTCGTTCCCGAGGCAGCGACCTTTCCGTTCAGGTCTCCCTGGTGAATATAAAGATCGTAATCATGAGTTCCCAGAGTCCAGGCAACCTGCACCTGCACGAGCTTCCCAGTCCAATCACCTGGATTGCCTGAGACTGTCAGCGCATAGCTGTCACAGTTTTTCCCTGGACCACTATCGATGCACTGGGACTCGCCTCCAGTCGCACCCGTTGCCAGCGTGGGGTCACCGGCCCAAGCGGTAGTCGCTCCCAGGGTCGGAGCAATGGTGCCTGATGCCGGCGTGGCCGCATGCCCGCGGAAAAGTGCGGAGGCTGAGACTAAGGCCCCGACTGCAATAAAGATAAAGAGGACCCAATATTGATGTCGGCGTGATTGTTTCTTCCCCATGAAACCCTCCTCGATGAGCAGCAGCACCTTCCACTTCAAAGTGGCTATGCCGGCTGGTCGTGTCGAGATTCAACCCTATCTTTCATGTTCAGTATCAGACCAGGGGGTTGAGAAATACTTGAGGATCGTCGTCGCCAAGCTCGCGCTCGACTCTGTCACCGAATCAAAAGCAAATCGCAAGACTCAAAATGATCTCGGCCACAATCCTCGGAATGCGACCTTCGTCGCCGAACTCAGTATTAACGTTTTATTAAGCCCAGAAGGGCTCTAGCAGGGTGCTGAAAAACTAATTTGGAGTGCGGCGGCAAGCGTAGCGCGACGCCGCTTTGGATTCAATGATCACGAAAATGCTAAGAAATCCAAAGCGCCGCCGTTGTCGGCGCACTCCAAATTTGTAGCTCGAGACATCAAATAAGAGTTTTACAGCACCCTGCTAGGGGAGATTTCAGTTTGGGGGGAGATAATCTAGCATCGGAAAAAGCAGTGTGTCAAAAGTTTTGAGTTCTTTACGCCGAAGGCGTTATCTAACTTAGCCCAGGGTATCACCCTGGGTCCGATTCGATTTATTCATCACTATGCTGAAAGCGTTGGATAACCTCTCAACAATGAAGTGGAAAACCCTGAAGAGGGTCTGTCAAGACTGCGGATGGGTGATTGTCAAAGAGATTTCAACGCAGAGGACGCAGAGGGTTTCGCAAAGGAGCGCAGACGAAGGCCTCCTTTCTGTACCGTTGCGAATGTCCCAGCGCGCTTTGCGTTTTCACGTTCGTTTATCGACATGATCGTTCTTGCCGATTTCTAGTCAAGAATGTTGCGAGGGGCGCCCTCCCTCACGGTCGGGCTTCTGATACACCTAAGCGCCTGTCTCAAAAAAATTCGCCTCTCCGAGTCTCACATCCTCGGAGAGGCGTTTAAGTGGGCAAGAGAAACCTTTCGTGAATCACCTCATGGTTTCGACCCGAATGATTTCACCTCATCACTATTTCAGCTTCCACGTCAGGGTATTCAGCAACGGATTGTACGTAACGCTGAACACCAGATTCGTGACCGTGTTCGTCGGGTTCGACGCCGGCGCTGTGCCACCGCTGCCGCCGCCTGCGGGTGCGCTGCCTGGCGAGCTACCACCCGAAGGACGGGCCAGATTGCCGATGACGTTGAAGGTCACGGTAAAGCCCTCGTTACCAGAGTTGGTGAATTTCAGAGTGCGAGCTCCGGAAACTTCAGCCGCGGAGAGAATGTTGTCTATCCCTACCGTGTTGCTGTAATCCCACAGGGCTCCCGCCCCAGTGCCGCTGTTGTCGGCGTTGTTCACCTTGACCTTGCCTGACGTCGAAGTTAGTTGCGCGACTTCAACCCGCAGCGGAGTAAAGATCGTCTGGCCTGACGTGTTCTTGATTGCCAGGTTGAATGAGCTGATCCCCGATGCTGTTCCAGGATTGCTGGTTAGGAGACTAACCAGCGAGTTCACGTTCTGCTCGATAAAGGCCGAGCAGTCGACGTTGCCTGCGATGGTGTAGGTCGCCGCCGGAGAGCCGTTGTCTCTCTGGGCTTTGACGAAGGTGTGATCGATCAGCAGGGTCGAACGCTGGAGCGTGTTGGTTTGCGACGTGTCGCCCGTAAACGTCCGGCCGTTGACCGCGCCGAGTAAATCGCCCGGCTGCGGATTGCCGACCAAAGTCTTCGGCACGAACATCGTGATGGTGCCGTCAGCGGCGAACGTGCCGTTGATTGTCCCCCGGTTTGTTTCGGTCGGTACGCCAATCACCAGGCCGACTACGGCCGTGGCGACGCTTCCGTAATCGAAGCTGACGTTGCTGTTCGCATCGCTGCGCATGCCGACGTACCACTGCTGGCCGGGCGCCGTTTCCGAATTCCAAACGATGCGCCATCTGCTGTTGGCGGGCACGCTCGCCAGGCTCGAGACCTTCATTCGGAACATCAGATTGTTCGTGCCGGAAGGCTCTCCCGCGGCGATGTAATCGATTGCCAACGACGGATTCTGACCGGCAAGCAGACTCTCCGGATGAGCCGGATCGTTGCGCTGCAGGATCAGACCACCGCAAGTGTCACCCACGTATGGCGCGGCAACTTCGTTGGCGGCGCACGAGGTGCCGACTCCGTTCGACGCGAGCACTTTGTAGTAGTAAGTCTTGCTCGTGTCAGTTGCCGTCGTATCGTCGTAAGTCATCTGACTTCCCGTCACGGTGGTGAGCAGAGTCTCGGCGCCGCTCGCGGTGCCTCTCATGATCTTGTAATTCAGGATCGATGAGTTGCCGGTGTCTGCTTCAGACCAGGCGAGATGAACCACGTTGCCGACGCGTCGTGCCGTTACTGACGGCATGCCGGGCGCGGACGTGGCGTTCATCGCGTTCGATGGATCGAAAGCAGCAACCAGCCTTCGCCCGCTTGATTGCCGCGCGATGGTTGCCGTTGCCGTGTACGCGTTGCCGGTCGCACTTGAAGACGCCTGCGCGCAATTGCCTCCGGCGCAACCGTTTACGTAGCCGACCTCGACTCGGCCTTCTCGATCGACAGTGATGTCAAAGAAGTCGAGCAGATTGCGACAGATGTTCGCGCCGCCACCGGTCCAAATGCAGCCGCGCTGCATCGGCGCGTTGGGCGTGGCGTCAGTGGTAGTCCAGGACTGTCCGCCGTCGAACGTCTCAGCTACATAAAGATGCCAGACGCCTCGGAAGCCATTGGCCGACAGATTGCCGGCGGTAGTTGTGCCGTAGAACGCAACCGCCGCCCGGCCCGGATCGGCTGCGACCGCCGCCGGATACGCGATGTTCTTTAGTCCATACGCGGCGCCCACGTCGTAGACGTTTTGCCAGGTCTGGCCAGCGTTATCCGTAGTGGCGACGATCGCTTGCGAGCCATCGCCGGTGGCACTGGACATCGCAAAGTAGGCGCGGCCGTTGTTATCGATACCCACCGCCGGATCGCTCTGGCCGGTGAGCGTGTTGGGAACGTGCTGGATGGTCCAGGTAACGCCGTTGTCCTGTGACACGATCGTCGCTCCCACGCCGTCGCAATAGTTGAACGGCAGGTACACCGTGCCGTCAGGTGCGACCTTGACGTGACCGTGCAGACCACCGCAGTGTGCATCCGCGACCGGATCTACTTCGACGATGGGACCATAGGTGGCCCCGCCGTTATCACTTCTGGCGCACGCCTCGTGTGGGAGCTGCGAGCAGTAATAGATCGCGTCCGGATATAGGCCCGGAACATTAGTAGGTCGAGTCAGCGGCGCGTGGAATGGACCACCACCGATTGTTTGGTGGTCTACGCTCGCGCCGAGGCCGCTTCCCTGAGTTGGCACCCAGGTTTGGCCATCGTCGTCCGTGAAAGATGTCTTGCACGTCGGCGAAGTCAACGTAAGTTCGCCCGCGAACGTACGCCCAGTGTAGCGATCCGTAAAGCCGATCGGATCTGAATCGACGAACTGCGAAGTGGGGGCCGGGCGGTTGACCCACGTCGCTGCCTGCCCAGTCGATGGGCAACTGTCATTGAAGGTGATGAACAATGTCTGGAGATCAGACTGGTAGACAGTGGTACCCGTTTTCCAATTGTTTCCCACCGAAGGTTCACCCGCATCATGCCCAAGATATTCAACCGTCTTTGCTGACGGACCCTGGCTGGTCGAGGTCACGTTGGTCAGGATTCCGGGCGCCTCGAAGTTCTGATAACCCACCTTTGCTCCCGGATCGACGGGCGCTGGCAGTATGCCGGCCGGCGTTGGAGTCGGAGTCGGCGTCGGACTAACCGTCGGTGACGGACTAGGCGACGGCGATGGCGATGGTGACGGCGTCGGAGTTGGAGTTGGAGTCGGGTTTGGATCGCTGGCGGCGAACATGCGCTTGCCGCCGCTCTGGCGGGCGATCACACCCTTCTCAGTATTCGAGTTGGAACCGCCCTGAACGCATCCGTTCATGCAGCCATCTTCGTAGCCGACGATTACGCGGCCGTCTTTGTCGACGGTTGCGTCAAAGAAGTCGAGCAGGTTGCGCGGCACGGTGCAGCCCTGGAAACCTCGAGTGCAGATGCCGTCGCGTTGAATCGGATCCCCGGGCGTGGCGTTAACGGTCGTCCACGTCTTGCCGCCATCAAAGGTCGAAGAGATGTAGAGATACCATTCGCCCTTGAAGCTCGTCGAGTCCTGGTCTCCCGCCGAGGCGCTGCCGTAGAAGGCAAACGCTGCGCGAGCCGTATCCATGCCGCCGTCGCCGGCGACCACCGCCGGGAAGATGCCGCTCTTAACGCCAACTTGAGCACCCACGTCCGTGTGATTGATCCAGGTCAATCCTTTATCGTGCGAGACGGCAATACCCGGGTGACCATCAGAAGCCTGGTAACCGAGGAAGACTGTGCCGTCAGTCGCAATGCCGATTGACGCATCGCTGGAACCCACGCTCGAATTCGGAATCGTTCGCGCGGTCCAGGTGACGCCGTTGTCTTCGGAAACGACCATGCCGGCTCCACCGCCGCAACCTCTGTTGGGCAAGTAGGCGGTGCCATCCGGTCCAATCTTGATGTGGCCGTGGAGCGGGAAGCACGAGTTGTAGGCGGAAATTGCGTAGACCGGGATCGACGGCCCAAAGGTTAGTCCGCCGTTCACGCTCAGCGCGCAATTCGCGATTCCGGTGCCGCCGCTGTTCAGGCCTTCCTGAGCGCAGTAATAGACTGAATGCGGATAGGCGGCTCCGGTTGGAACGGGAGCATGAAAAGGTCCGCCGCCGACCGTCTGATGGTCGACACCCGCGCCGATACCTGATCCCTGGCTCGGCAAATAAGTTGTGCCATCGTCGTCGGTGAAATCCATTCCATTGAACGGAGTCAGGCCGACTAACTGAGAAACGAACGTACGGCCTGTATCGTGATCCGTAAACAGAATCGGATCGCCGGCAACTCGCGGTGTCGCCGCCAAAGTCAACGCAGTTTGATCCCACGTTACCGTTGCCGGAGACGTAGCATCATTAAAGCTCACGCGCAGCGCGTAAGGCGAGAACCCGCCAAAGAACATGACCTTCCCGGTCTTCCAATTGGCGCCGATCGAAGGCTCGCCAAAGCTCTCAGCGACACCCGACGGCGGATAGTAATTGATGTACTGCGGCGCATTTGGAATTGGCGTCGGAGCTGGCGTAGGCGAACCCGCAGGCGTCGGAGTTGGCGTCGGTGTTCCGCCGCCATTGCACGATGCGCTGCCGCGGAGCGTGTAACTGCCGTTGCTCGTGTCGTCGAGATCGTTGAGCACTACGCCGACCAGCAGGTAAGCCACGCCATTGACTGGGCTCAGAGTTTGACCCGCGGTCGGGCCGCCAACCTTAACGTTGGCAATTCCAATGGTAATGTTTCCGTCTGGAGAGTAAGTGCCGGAATCCGGAAATCCAATCGTCGTGTCCAGATTATTGGCAGCCGTGCCGTAACTGTAACTCACTACTGAGTTGCCGTCGGTATCCATGCTGACCCAGTAAACCACCGCGTCGGGTCCGGTGAAGTAAGTCTTCCACTGGCCGTTAGCGGGCAGCGTGCCGCTTAGATCGGCGACCTTCATGGTGAACACAATTTGGCTGTCGCCCGCTCCATGGTTCGGTTCGGCGATCGAGATCTTTTGGATGTCATTCTGTGAGGTGCCTGGTGGCAACTCATCGCCGGAGGCGTCGGTCACCACCGTGATTCCTGGCGTGATGCAAGAATCTTCAGATCCTCCAGGAGTCGGAGTCGGATTCGGAGTTGGAGAGCCGCTCGGCGTAGGTGTCGGTGTCGGGTTCGGATTAGCGCCGACGATTGGCATGATCACCTGCGAGTCGCAAGGCGCGCTGCCCGTAACTCCCGGACAAGCCGACTGCGAATCGTAGTAGATGTGCGTGTTGATCTGAGTGTCGATGAAAACCGGATCGACGTGCAGCACAAACTTCGTCGTTGCGGAGATGTTGGGAACGTTCACGGTTGCCTGAAGCAATTGTGGAACGTTAGGCAAATCAGGAGTCACGTTCGTGACTTTCTTTTCGAATACTTTCACGCCATCGGCCCACAGACGGATATTCCAGTCGGCAGGTTGACCCGCCGCCGAGCCGCAGCCGCTGCACGCCGCCCACCACTTGATCGTCATGTCGCCATTCAGAGTAGTCGGCGCATCGAGAGTCCAAATCCAGCTTGGATCATAAGCGTTCTGATCCGCAGTCCCAGTCGCCGCTGGTTCAGGAACATCCCAGTGGGCTGCCGGCCCAGTGCCCAGAGTGCTTTTCGCTAACAGGAACGGTCCTTTGACGCCGACGACGTCAGCCATGCCCATCCCGGTTGTGCCTGAATCATCGGTCGGATTGCCGTGAAAATGTAGAACGTTTGAAACCGGAGGCGGCGGAGTTGGTGACGCGCTCGGGGTTGGAGTCGGCGTCGGCGAAGGATCGCCGGAAGGATCGTAAGCCACGAACAGGCGCCGTCCGTTTACCTGACGCGCGATGGTAGCCTTACTCGCGTGCGAGCTTGACGGGCCAGAGCAGTTAAGACAACCATCGGCATAGCCGATCAGAACGCGTCCCTCTTTATCAACTGCTGATCCCATGAAGTCGAGCAGATTGCGGCACGGGTTGCTGCCGCCTTGCATCCAGATGCAACCGCGTTGCACCGGATCGGTCGGCGTCGCATCGACCGTGGTCCACGTCTGTCCCGAATTGAATGTGTGAGCGATATAGAGATGCCACTCGCCCTGGAAGTTTGCCTCCTGGAATGGTCCGCCTGTTGGCGTGCCCAGGAATGCGAATGCGGCGCGATCGTCGTCGCCCGAAAGTACGCGAGGAAACGCCGCGTTTTGAATTCCAAAGGCCGCGCCGATATCTTTGCTCTGGGTCCAGGTCAGACCTTTGTCGTTGGACACTGCTACGTCAGCGCGTCCGTCTCCATTTTGATAGCCAAAATAAACTGTCCCGCCGGCGCCAATTCCCACGCCGGGATCCATGGCTCCCTGAATGCTGTCAGGCACTGTGCGAACATTCCAGGTAATGCCGTTGTCTTCGGACAACACTACGCCCTGTTTTCCCCCGCAGCTCCGGTTGGGAACATAAACCGTTCCGTCGGGGCCTACCATCGGATGTCCGTGCAGGCCGCTGCACTCGCTGGTGTAGGCCGGCACGCCCGGACCGTAAGTCAATCCGCCATTGTCGCTGCGCGAGCAGTAGGCAGTTACGCCTGACTGCGCACAGTAGTAAACGGCGTGCGCATAAGCAGGCGCGGGCGCTTCGCGTGGCAAAGGATCATGGAATGGTCCACCGCCGATCGATTGGTGATCGGCGCCGCTCGGCGGGCCGCAACCTTCATCGGGAACCCAGGTGTCGCCGTCATCGATCGTGTAAGCAGACAGGCTGCAGCCATCAGTTAGGACGGCAAGGCTGTTCGCGGCTGCCGGAGTTACTAACTGGGAAACAATCGTGCGCCCGGTTGTCCGATCGGTGAATAAGATCGGATCCATCGTAATCAGATTGGTCCAGGCAAAGCTCTTATCTTCCCAGGTCGCTCGGGCGGGAATCGTTGAGTCGTCAAAAGTAACTCGCAGCGTTTGCTGGAGAGCGATGAACATGGCCCGGCCGGTTTTCCAATCGACCCCAATCGAAGGCTCGCCGGCGCCGTTGCCCAGGCTGCCGGTCGCGGCGAAATTGTGATAGCTGATATTGGTGTCGGGGCCCTGGGCCGCAGTGTTGACGACGTAATGTTTGAGTTCGGCGCTGGCTGCGTAGCTGTTGCCATCGGCGCCGACCAGCGGCGCGAACGGTGCTGCTGCAACGGCATAGTTTCCGGCGCCCGGATTGATCAGAGTTACGATCTCCAGCGCGCCCGGACTGTTTCCCGATCCATCCAGGAGGTTGCCGCCGGGACCATAGACCTGCATGTCCCAATCGCCCTGCGGCTGCAACTTAATCTCGAGCAGGTACGGACCGAATCCCGCTGCGGGCGGTTGAAAGTTCACGGTGAAGTTGTCGCAGCCAGAGTTGTTCCCGCTGCCGCAATCGGAAGATCCGGTGGGCGCTTTGACCTGGCCCGTCCAGGCGACTTGCGGGTTCGCTTCAGAGACTGTCCCCGATGACGGGTTGGCGCCGCGCGTGATTGGAATGATCACTATGGCCACGGCCGCCACTGACAAAGAGAGCACAGCGGCCAGAGCATATCTCGATCGCGTGAATGTTGTAACGGTGCGTGCTGTTAGCTTGCTGAACATTTCTGAGTCTCCCTTTCTTCAAGTGAAGAAAAACCTGCGTCCAAACATTTCGTCCACGGCGCGCCCGCTGAGAATTTTCAGCGCGCACCAATCAACTGAACCGTTATCGAATTCAAGAGGGGGTTGTACGTTAGTTGGTAAACCAAATTTGTCGCGCTGCTGATTGACGGCGATGAGTTGGCCGTGCCGCTGCCGCCGCTTCCCCCGCTGCCGCCACTACTTGAAGAGGCAGTCGGTGAGCAACAACTGGGGCCTGTGTAGGGTAAGTTGCCGATGACGCTGAAAGTAACAGTGAACGCCTCGTTGTTTGGGTTGCGGAATTTCAGAGACCGCGCGCCCGACACTTCGGTGGAGGAAAGCATGTTGTCGTTGCCAACAAGGCTGCTGTAGTTCCAGCTCGCGCCTGCTCCTGACAGCGAGTTATCCGCGTTTGCGACGGTGACCCGGCCCGAGGCTGAGCTGACTTGCGCCACCTCAGCGCGTAAGGGAGTGAAAATCGCCTGCGTCGATGTGTCCTTGATTGCCAGATTGAACGAGCTGATGCCGGAAGCTGAGGCCGGATTGCTCGCTTGCAAAGCAACCAGCGAATTCACGTTTTGTTCGGTGAGTCCTTTCGGATCAAACGCCGAGAATAGACCGAGACCGTTCGACTGACGGGCGATGGTTGCCCATACCGACTTGGCAGTGTTAGCTGGATTGGTCGCGCACGCTCCAGTGCAGCCGTCAGCGAACCCCACAAGCACACGGCCCTGCGCGTCAATCGTGGCATCCATGAAATCGAGCAGGTTGCGGCAAGGATTAGTGCCACCTCCCAGCCAGATGCAACCACGTTGCGTCGGATCGTCCGTCGCTTTAACGGTCGTCCATGTTCTGCCGCCGTCGTATGTGTGCGCCACATACAGATTCCAGACGCCGTCAAAGCTCGCATCCTGGAACGGACCTGCTGTCGGACTGCCATGAAATGCAAAGGCAGCTCGGTCAGGGTCGCCCGCGACGACGTCTGCAAACACTCCGTTCTGAAGCCCAAACGTGGCCCCAACGTCGATAAAAGTTGCGGTGCCGCGGTCGGAATTCCAAGTGTCCCAGGTCGCACCTTTGTCGTGTGAGACAGCGATCTTCGGATGGCCATCGCCGTCTACAAACCCGTAATAAACTGTGCCATCAGTCGCGATTCCAATCGACGGATCGCTTTCACCCGTCGCCGTGTTCGGAACGGTACGAATCGTCCAGGTAATGCCATTGTCGGTGGAGACCGCCATCCCATGACGACCGCCGCAGCCTCTATTCGGCACATATACGGCGCCGTCGACGGACGACACCTTCAGGTGACCGTGGAGCCCGCCGCACTCGGTGGTCCACATCGGAACCGCGGGACCAAAGGTCTCGCCGCCGTCGAGACTTAGAGCGCAATTCGCCGGCCCTAAAGCCTGAGCACAGTAATAGAGTGCGTTCGGATATGCAGGTCTCGGCAGATTGGGATCACGCGTAAGAGGCTGAGCGAGCGGTCCGCCGCCGATGGTTTGGTGATCGACGCCGGAGACGACTCCGGATCCCTGGCTGGGAACAAATATGTTGCCGTCGTCGTCGCTGTACTCCAACGTCGAGAAAGGTGTCAGGCCTTCCAACTGATCGGCGAATGTGCGACCGGTCTGCGGATCAACAAAAAGAATTGGATCCGCCGCCGCACGAGGCGAAGTGGCAATATGTTGATTTCCGCTGACGTTGGTCCATGTGGCGCTCGGCGGACTAACCTGATCGTTAAAATTATTTATGCGAAATGTTTTGAGCGTGCCACCGCCGGCAAACATCACGTTGCCTGTTTTCCAGTTAACTCCAATCGAAGGCTCGCCAAAGCCGCTGGTACAAGATTGGCCAGGAGGGCACGCGAAATTTGTGTAGCCAACGGTCGCCGTTCCCGGAGGAGCCGAGCCGCTTGGCGGCTGCGGCATCAGTTTGGCGGTAGCGGTGTAACTGTTCCCGTCTGAACCGACCACTGGAGTAAATGGAAACGCGGCGATCCTGTAAGTGCCCGCGGCAGGATTGAACAACGTCACGATTTCAGCGGCGCCAACCCCGTTGCCCGAGCTGGTCCGGTATTTGGCGTCGGGATTGTAAATCTCCATGTCCCAGTCGCCCTGTGGCTGAAGCCGAATTTCAACAATGTAAGGACCATAGGCGGCGGACGGAGGATTAACCGTAAGAGCGAAGTTGTCACAAGCAGTCGCGTTCGCGCCGGCGCACCTGGGCGAATTCAGCAAGTCGGGATTGGCGGGCATGATGGCGCCCGTCCAATTTATTTGCGGATTGGTTTCCGAAACCGTTCCCAAGGTCGGATTGGCACTGCGCGCGGTGGGAATGCTTACAATTGCCAAGGCCGCCACCGACAAACAAAGCACCGCGGCCAGCGCGTATCTCGACCGCGTGAACGTTGTAAGGGTGCGTGCGATTGTTAGCGTGCTGAACATGTCCGAGTCTCCTTCTTTACCTATCGCTGACTGCCCTGACTTGTCTTAGTGTCGGTTCCCATAATGGCTGGCGCACAAAAGGCTCTTTAGCCAGGCAGAATTTACTTCTGCCTGGCTCGTTTCGAAGCAGCGTGCTTACTTCAAACTGATTAGCTTCGAAGTTACTGTCTTGGTAAGAGGGTTGACCGTGAAGCGCATCACAGCCTTCGGTTTAGTCAGTAGATCTAATGGGTTGCTTGAAGCTGAAACTCCAGACCCCGATCCTCCTGATGGTGATGATGAGCTGGAACCGGAAGGTGGTGAGCCAGTTCCAACGTATGCCGTGACAACCGCGTCGAAGTAAAAACCCTCAGACGCAGTGTCCTGGAAACGCATAGTCTGCGAGCCTGTCGTTTCGTTGGGCGTAAATTGCTCATCGGAACCCAACTTCTGTGTGTAACTAAACAGGGCTGCGTTTGCTGGACTCCTTCCGTCCTTACCATTCTCAGCGTTAATGACTCGAACGTTGCCTGAAGCTGAGGTAATGCCGATGATATTCATTTCAACGAACGGCAAGAAGGTCTGTCCCGAGTCGTTGATCAGAACCACATCTTCCTGCCACACGCCGCCGTTACAGCACGAGACATTGGATACCGGCCACGGTTGTCTGAGCTGGCTCGTGATATCGACCTTAGTGCGTCCACTGACAACAATGCTGACGGCACTGCTTCCCGCACTTACATACTGGCCAATCTGTCCGGGATAGATTGCGTGAACGCGGAAGAAATATCGGCCATCCGCCAAGCCACTAACGTTGAAACTGGTGCTCGCGGCGTTTACGTCACCCAGGATCTGCCAGGTCTTCTCGTCGTCAAGTATCACTTTGCCGCTGACATCTTTGTAGTCAGTCGACTGTTCGATCTCAAAGCCCTGCTCGGCGCCGTGTGGCGTCCAGTTAAGGGTTACATTTCCATCAAAATCGAGTCGGTCTCCGGCGGCATTTGTGGCATCCGCGGGTAGTGCTGCCAGCGTCGGCGCCGGGACAGTGTTTCCCCGAAATTGCCTGCTAATAATTTCGAAACTCGTGTCCTGTGCGAGGAAGCCATCAACCCGATAGCGGTAGTTACCGGCGCTTATATTGTCAACCGTAATGTGCTCAGGTCCACCGCTATGCGCGGATGATTTTACGACATTGCCTGCGGAGTCGAGCAGCTGGACATCGAGGTCCGAATACAGTCCGTCGACAACCTGCGGAAACGTTATGTCTGCATCGAGCTTGAAGGCGCCGTCAGCGATCGTGAATGGTACGTCTACGTAATCCACTCCGTTTGCCGCTTCAGAGCCAAGAGTGCCCACGGCGACGGTGCCCGTGTATTTCTGCTCGTCAATCGCGTAGGCGGGCTGTGAAAATACCGGTTTGTAGTAGAACGGCATCCGCAGTGACTCGCCACCTTCAGCGCGCTGGGCCGTGACGTACCACTGCATCTGAATTGGTCTCGGCACCATGCTAACTGACAAGCCGTTGACGATCGGTTCCAGGACATTCGGATCGCGGATCAAGTTGCCGTCGAAGGTTGCATTAACGGTAAACGTGGCAGAGCCGCCTGCCGGAAGGCTCACGCTTGAAGGTGACGTCGTGACGCTGACGCCGTCCATGTGCGAATCCTGACTATCGGCAACACCGAGGTTATATGTCCCACCTTGTCCAGAAAGATCTTGAATCGTAACGGTGACGCTCTGCGTGCTCGTGACGCGATTGTTAACCACGGGCACTTCGCCGTACGAGTGACTACCGAGAATTTCCGGCGCGGTCACGCCATCGCCGGTCTCACCCATCAGAGCTTTCAGGTTGACCGCGTGGTAGATATCGATTAATCCACCACCTTGTGAATTGATCGAAACGAGGCCCTCCGCCTGCGGAACCTGAGCTTCGCTGCGCAGGTTCGTCGACGAATTAATCATCGCCGTGCGAATCTGATCGGGCGTCCAGGTTATATGCGCAGATCTCAGCAGGGCGACTGCGCCAGAGGTGTGCGGCGTAGCCATGCTCGTGCCGCTGATAGCGATATAGTTGAGGCCATTCTCACCGGCCGCGAGGGCGGCCAAGGCGCTCGCCGGCGGCGCAGCCGCCAAAATGTTTACACCCGGCGCCGCCACGTCGGGTTTCACCTGTCCGAATCCCTGAACAGGTCCAATCGAGCTGAAGCTCGCTATCGCCGGCGCGAAAAATAGCGCCTTGTTGATGCGGATCTGCTTGGCCGAAACGCCCGTTCCATCTGTCGCGATCGCTTTCAGGCGCTCGCCGTTCGCCTTGGATATACCGAGAGCAGGAATCGCTGTTTTGTACGCTGTAACCGCGGTAATCTCGCCGGCGACGTTGTTATAAAACACGACGGCAACTGCGCCTGCCGCAGTCGCGTTAGCTGTTTTGGTCGCGAACAAACCCGTCCCCGCGCCGGGAGGGGGCACCGGCGGTTTCACCGGCACCATTGCAGCGACATCATTCGTATCGACAGTGCTGCCGCGCTGGACCAGCGCGATCCGTCCGCGCACGGCTGCCGGAAAATCCGCGGCCGTCTCGCCGAGGCCGCAGAAAACGAAATTGTTTGTGATGTTCGCTTTGATCGGTGCAGAGCCGCCAAGCGGATATGCAATGACGCCGCTAATGCTGCCGTCGGTGACGTCTACTGTGTTAGCGCCCGTGCCTGGATCATTGGAAGCGGCGACCGCGATCACGCGGCGGCCTGCTGACGGCGCTCCCAGTATCCGGGCTTGCGGGTCTTCCGCTTCACCGTCGTTGCCGGCCGCTGCCACGACTGAAGTCCCTGTCGAATTCCACGGCGTCGGCAAGGTTGCGTTGTCGGAAGCCACGGCCGTCGGTTCTTCCGGGCCGCCCCCGCCGCCGAGACTCATGCTAATCACGTGGGCAATCGGCTTTGGATATCCCGTCACCGTTATCGGGCTGACAGAATCTTCGATCGCCATGATGATGCTCGATGTTACGCAACCGCCGACTAGCCCGCTGACACCGCCAACGGTCGACACCGAATCGCTGCACACTTTGTAGGACATCAACTTCGCTTGCGGCGCGACGCCGTTAAGCTGAATATCGTCAGCGCCGAAACCTGTTGCTGAATCGATAGAGTTGTTGTGAGTCCCGAGTACGGCATCGGGTCCAGGCGCGAACGTAAGATAGCCGGCAATAGTCGATGCGACGTGCGTTCCGTGTCCGAATCCATCGGTGACGACGTCGGCCAGCGGTAATTGGTAAACGACCTTCTTATTCGAAGGCGTCGTATCGCCTAGGACGCCAAGCCGGGGCGGCGTCTGATCGCCGCCAAACATGGGGTGGGTCCAATCAATTCCGGTGTCGATCACTGACACAAAGATTCCTTCTCCCTGGTTCCCACCCGGTACGCCTGGGGACGGGGTCAGGTTGGTACGATCACTTCCGTAAAGTTTTGTGGCGCCGATGTAAGGAACACTCTTGAAGAGGTTCGGATGAAAGACATAGTCGTCGTGAATTTTCTTGACGCCCGACATGCCAGCGATCGTAGGGATGGCAGTTTCCGGCACGGTTAGCGTCAGACCGTTGTACACCAGCGTGTAGCGCAACGCGACGTTGCCGGCTACATTGCCAGCCGCATCCTTAACCGAAATCGTTGTCGCCTGAGCATTGATACCGCGGCTCTTGAGCGCGGCCAGAAACTGATCTTGCGCAGCCGTCAGGTTGTTGCGGTAAGCCTGCACCTGCTCAGTCGAGGGTAGGGCCCCTGCTCTCTTCAGCTTGGCGGAGTAGACGGCAGCCGGGTCGCCGTTAAACTCAACGATGACCGAAACAGTATGGGTCGAGACCGCTCTCGAGTTAAGAAAAGGTATGGCAAGAACGCAACTCGCTATCGCGGTCAGAGCGGCAAATCGCAGAAATCGAATCATGATGGACCTCCTCGGGTGCTTCAAAGAAAAGTAGGACTGCTGCAACGGGTGGCAGATTAAAGAGGCGTCCTTGAGGAATTCTTGAGTAAAGCTTGAGAAGGGACTTGAGAATTGAGGGCAACGAAAATGCAATAGATTCGGAGACGGGAACGAAGGCCCGAAGTCGTTACGGCGGAAGCACTAATCCTGGAGGCTGAGTTCTTCGGAGCTGAAACCGTGCGAACAAAAAAAGTAACGCCCCGGCAAGAAAGCCGGAGCGCCAGGGTATTAGTTTTGTATCGACGAGTGCAGCGAATGGCTTACCCGATGTTGGGTTGTCGTCGTTTGAAAGCTACTTCTCGTGCAGCTTGAATCCCCCGATCGCACACATATTGTTAAGCACAAACCTCGGCGGCGGCGCCGATCAGAGCAGCCACATTTACTACAGCTATACCAACAATCGGCGCGACGGCTTCAGCTATGATGCGGCGGGCAATCTCACAAACGATTTGGGTCAGAACATGGTTTTGGAGTATGGCATTCCTATGGTAAGCAAGTTTTTTCCAGAGCAAAGCGATCAGCCAAGTTCCAAGGTCTAACGTTACGCGGAACAACCGGTGATCGCACTTCGAGGAGCAGTTCCGAGATACGAGCAACCAAGCCGAGCCGATTCCGATTTGAATGGGTTAACTATCTCTTCATCCAAAAGCGTTGCCGAACATGGCATAACGCAACATCACGCCGGCAAAGTTTCGCAAACGGGTCGTCAGGCCCGCTTCCGGCGGCGCCAGTTGGTTACCACTCGCCGCGCCGAAGAACCGCTCACGATATTCCCTGGACTCGATGAATGCCCTTACCATTTCTGCTCGCCTAACGCGTGCCAGGGCCACCTTGTCGTCACGCGCATCCTCCCCTGCCGGTGTGAACGAATTCATCTTGTTAAGCCAGAAGTCGTAGCCGTCGAAGTTGGCATCCGGCAAGTCATCCGGGTTGCGTCGCAAGTACCCAAAATACTGCATGAGCACGAAGGTCGGGTTGTATTGTGCGTTGAAGACTGAGCCTGAATCGATAACGCTCTTCAAAGCCCCAGTACGCCCCGCCAGGTCACCGCTGCCGTAGGCCGAGATGGCCGCATTCCTTTCGGTAGTAGTAGGTGAAGCACCCGCATTCTGGAATAGTTTGTCCACGTAAATGCCGGCCATGCTCCCCTGCGGAAACTGCGTCACGAACTCAGGTCGCGTAACAAAGTCTTCGAGAAACTTCTGTTTGTTGTCGTCGAGCTGCTGCTGCCAGTTGCCCTGCCCGACAATTATTCCTTCTCCTATCTCGCGCAGATCACGCAGGAAGGTGAGGTAGCGCGGGTTGCTCTTCGCATTTCCGAAACCGGCTTTGTGAGCGCGAATAAGGAAGTAACCCGTATTTTGAAATTCGATCGAAATGAAGAAGGCTGTCGAGACATCCACGCGCTTGGCTTGCCGGCAACCGGCGTCAGTGCCACAACTCTCGATCGCGTTGGTCCAGAAATCCTCGCCCGATTGATCGCTCTGCCGGTAGAGAAAGTCGTGATAGTGCTGTCCGACGAAGGTGCGCGAGATGTCGATCGGATTACTCGCCGTCTCTGGCGAGTTATCCAGAATCTGCAGCGTGGCGGCGTTCGGAGCGCCCAGGGTTCCGTTGGTCGGGTTCTGCAGGAGCAGGTTTGCCGACTCGGGGCCTTCCGTATAACCATCGTCGCTAATCAGTGCTTGAAAAGTCTTCTGGGTTTCGTTCGGGGCGAAGACCAGGTGAGCAATGACGAAAGTATAGTCTCCTTTCTGTTTGGCCGTGGCATCCGTGCTGGTCACGTCGACAGTTGCGCTCGTCGTCGTAACTCCCGCACGAGTAACCATTACATTAATTGCCGTGCAGGCCTCTGAGGCAACATAAGATGTCGCCGAAAACTGGAAAATCGCCGTTGGTGTCGGTGAAGCCGACGGTGAAGCAGACGGCGAAGGCGAAGGCGAAGCCGATGGCGAAGCCGACGCTGATGGTGATGGCGAAGCCGACGGTGATGGTGATGGTGAAGGCGACGGTGATGGCGTCGCTGCGCAGGAAGCATTTCCGACGAGAGCGTAATCACTGTCGTTGGTAATATCCGAGGCGCTATTTTGAGTCTTCGCTCCGCCGTCAGGCCGACCGAAGAAGGTCCTGACGTTGATGTGGGCCAAGTGCTGCCCCGCATGGATAGCCGTCGCCGGACTCTCAACCTTATCGTTTGAGAGCGTGATGATTATTTCCCCGGATGCAGGATCATAGCTTCCGCTGTCGGCGTCTCCCATTTCCACCGGCATGTTGGCGTTCGGGTTCGGGCTGGTGGCGTTCAAGGCTACGCCGAATTTTCCGTACTTGAACGTCGGCGCGCCAGCCGCGTCAGTTTTCATTTCGACATACCAGCGGTCGAAATTGGTGTCCGGGTTCTGTCTATCCCAAACGATGTACCATTGGCTGCTGGGCGGCGCGGCGTTCGTGCTTGATGGCGCCACGCGTATTTGAAATACCAGCTTGTTGATTCCCGCTCCAAAGAACGGCTCGCTAACAAACAATTTCCGAATGTCCACGCGCCCATCCGGGGGAGTGTTTGCGCCGGAATCGGACGTGTCGTCCACAACCTGAACACCCGGCGCCGCGCACGGATCCGAAGGAGGAGTAGGCGGCGCGATGGCCGGAGTAAACTCGTGGCAAGTTGGCCCCTCGCCCGACGGGTTCAGCGCGGAGACCTGGTAATAGTAAGTAACACCGGCCGCGGTTGCCGTGGTGTCCGTAAAGGTTAGGACGTTGCCGACCGTCGTCAGCAGTGTTTCCCCACCCGAGCTGGCGCCCCGATAAATTTTGTATCCGGTAACCGATGATCCATTACCATCCGGCGCGAGCCATTTCACCGTAACCGAATTGTCGTTGTTGCGTATCAGGCTGGAGACGTTCGGAGCATTCGGTTTCGCCGGCTCAACCGGATCAAACTCCTGGAAGAGCCGCTTACCGCCGGACTGGCGAATGATCGTGGCCAGGGCGCTGTAAGAGTTTGGCGCAGAATTAACGCAGGTACCGATGCAACCATCAGCGTAAGCCACCAGCACACGACCTTCTTTATCCGTATCCGCAACAATAAAGTCGAGCAGGTTGCGGTCATTCGGACTTCGGTTGCATGTGATCGTTCCCTGATCGCAGATCGAGCCGCGTTGGACCGGATCGTTTGGCGTCGCATCTATCGTGGTCCACGAAACACCACCATCAAACGTTGTGGCGATATATAGATGCCACACACCCTGAAATCCCTGGCCCGTATTGAAGTTGGTTTGAGCGACGTAGTCACCCGGTTCGGTAGTGCCGATGAAGGCAAACGCGGCGCGATTGGCATCGCCCGCGGTGACTGCCGGATAGACTGCGTTGCGGAGGCCGAACGTCGTGCCGACGTCGGTGTTGTGCTCCCAGGTAAGTCCACGATCGTGAGTGACCACAATGTGCGGATGGCCATCGCCATTCTGATATCCGAAGTACATCGTGCTGTCAGAACCAATGCCGATCGACGGATCTTCCAACCCTTTCGCCTTGACGGCGCCGGTGATAGTACGCACCGTCCAGGTAAGGCCGTTATCGGTCGAGACAGCGACGCCTTGACCGTTCGATCCACAGTTGGCGTTGGGTACATAGACAGTACCGTCAGGCGCGACCTTTACGTGACCGTGAATGGCGCCGCTGCATTGCGTCGTATTCCAGGTTGGCACGCCTGGCCCAAAGGTAAGCCCGCCATTGTCGCTGCGCGCGCAGAAAGCGGTGACGTTTTCCTGAGAACAATAGTAGACCGCATTTGGATAAAGCGGATGCGCCGGAGGCGCCGGACTCGAACTCGGATTGTATGGGCCGGCGCCAATGGTCTGGTGGTCAGCGCCTGAAGGGATCCCGCCGCCCTGGCTCGGAGTCCAGTTTTCACCGTCGTCGTCAGTGTATGCCGACAGACTATCGGCGCCGGTTAACTGCGATGAGAATGTCCTAAACGGATCCGGCAGCAAATGGTTGTAGCCATGATCCGTAAAAAGAATTGGATCAAGGCTGGTAGCAGCGTTTGGTGCGCTCTTGTCCTCCCAGAAATTACCTGCCGGAGACGGACAATCGTCAAAGGTTACGCGCAAGGTTTGCGTGTTGGCTTCGAACATCGACGTTCCGCCATTGGGAATGTTCGAGAACATGCTATTGCTAAATAACTTCTCGCTCTTCCAATTCACGCCAATCGACGGCTCGCCTGCGTCGGTGCCCAACCCGTTCGGGGCTGGATAGTTGAAGTACCTCGGAACGCCCGGGATCTCCGGCGTCGGAGATGGACTGGGTGGGGGAGTGGGGCTTGGCGTCGCGAGTTGAGTCAACGTGATCGTCCCACTGAACTGTACGTCGGGCTGCACGTCGTACGGAACCACGTAGACAGTGTAGGTCCCTGAGGTCGCCGTGAATGTCGCTATCTCCGGATTGGTCGATCCGCCGCCCTGACCGACCTTGGCGCCGGTCTCGTCCGGCTGATAGACATAGACGTCAAAATCCGATGTCGTGGCTCCCTGCGTCGTAAGCGAACTGCTGTTAGTCCAGCCGACGGTGACTGTGGCCGCGTAAGTATGAGTGTCGCCCGCCGGAATAGTTACCGTCAGGTTATAGAAATCGCATGTTCCCGACGCACACGCGGGCGGCGTATTGCCCAGCGGCGCGGTCGGATTGGAGACGGCGAAGGGTCCGCCGCAATACAAAAGGTTGCCGCTCGACGGCGAAAGCGTACCCGAGTGTGGGGACGTACAAGTGGCAGCGGGCGAACTGAACGTCGCGGCCGTGTACGTCATGGGTCCGCTCAAACTTCCTTTGGGCGGATTGGCGGCGGAACCAGGCATAGTCGCCACTAACGCTGCGATGGCAAAACAACCGACAAGCGCAAGAGTGATCTTCAGGCTGAGCGAGGCCGACAGAATCCGCACGTGAAGTTTTCGGGACATGCTATCTCCTAGGCGCGCAAATGATAAAGCCTGGTGCGCGACTCTCCAGGTTGTCGCTAATACGACTCAAGGCAAATATGTTATCAATCACACCCCGCGTTGAGGGTGCGTGGCGAACAAAAATTCTTCCCCCAGGTTTTCCATAATAGTTGTGGCTGGTTGAGGAAAACTTGAGAATTGACGCTCCTCAACAGTCACTGGATTTAATCATTGAATCAAAATCGAATCGCAATTATGCGAGAGACTCGTTTCGCCGTGATCTGGAATGTTTCCGATGGGGTCGCTTTGGAGTGCGGTGGCAGGCTCAGCGCGACACCGCTTTGGATCGGTCTGCAAATAACATCCAAAGCGCCGTCGCCGCTTTGCTCTGCCGGCGCACTCCAAAAATTGAGGGGGTTCGCGAGTAATGTCGCACAATTCAGTTTTGCTGTCCACCATTAGGGCAGCCAGCTAGTTCGGTAGTTGTGTGGCTAAGTAGGGAGGCTGGGAGCGGGGCATTAGCCCGAGCGTGAGGGAGGGTTCTCTCACCGTTGTCGTGGAGGCTCTCTCGATCGTTCAGGCGGCGACCGTTTCTTCTCTCAGCTTCTCGGCCTGATAGTGAGTGGTGAGCCCGTCGATGATTTGATCGAGCGCGCCGTCCATCACCAGATTCAACTGGTGGATGGTGAGGCCGATGCGATGATCGGTGACGCGATTCTCTTTGAAATTGTAGGTGCGGATCTTTTCTGAGCGATCGCCGCTGCCGACCATCGAACGGCGCTCACTCGCTTCAGCGTCGTGCTGCTTTCGTTCCTCGAGTTCCTGCAGCCGCGCGCGCAGCACCCGCATTCCCTTTTCACGATTCTTGATCTGCGATTTCTCGTCCTGCATCGAGACGACAACATTGGTCGGCAGATGAGTGATGCGCACCGCAGAGTAAGTCGTGTTCACCGACTGGCCACCCGGACCCGAAGAACAAAACGTGTCGATGCGCAGGTCTTTCGCGTCGATCTTAACGTCGACCTCTTCCGCTTCGGGCAGCACTGCGACCGTAATCGCCGAAGTATGAATGCGTCCGCTGGCCTCGGTTTGCGGTACGCGTTGGACGCGATGTACGCCGGATTCGTGTTTCAATCTGGAATAGACTTTGTCGCCTTCGATCAGCGCCACGGCTTCCTTGAGCCCGCCCACTCCGGTTTCCGAGGCATCGAGAATTTCCATCTTCCAACGCTGGCGCTCGGCGTAACGTGCGTACATTCGCAGAATATCAGCGGCGAAAAGCGAAGCCTCGTCGCCGCCGGTGCCGGCGCGAATTTCCAGGATGACGTTCTTCTCATCGTTTGGGTCGACGGGAATCAGCAAGAACTTGAGATCGTTTTCGGCTTGCTCAAGCTGGGCCTGGAGGGATTCAATTTCCACCCGGGCCAGCTCGCGCATTTCTTCGTCTTCGGTATGCTCGGTCAACTCGCGGGCACCGGTCAGTTCGTCGTTGAGTGTTTTCCACGCGCGATACTTCTCGACAATCTCGCCCAGGCTGCGATGTTGTTTTGCGGCCTTGCCGTACGCTGACGGATTCGACAACAACTCCGGTGAAGAGAGTTCGTTGGTCATCTCTTCGTAGCGTGTTTCGATTTGTGCGAGCTTATCGAGCATGATCAATCACAAGTCTTTAACCGTTTAGATGCCGGACTTGTCCGGCATCCAGGGCGGGACAAGTCCCGCCGCTAACGAGTCGTTACGATAACAGTACCGGTTCGCCTTCCGCGGGTTTTGGCTCCAGCTTCAAAGATGCCTTCAGGGCTTCGATCGCTACTTCCAATTGCGAGTCATCGGGCTCTTTCGTCGTTACGTTCTGCAACCAGACGCCGGGCTTCGTGATCGTCTTAAAGAAAGCGCCGCTTTCTTTGCGCGCCGATAAGCGAATGATTTCGTAAGAAAGACCGGCTACGACGGGAATCAAAGCGATGCGCACCAGAAAATTGAAAAGCAGCGAATCGAATTTGATTACCGAGAACAGGATGATCGAGACGAGCATCACCACCATCAGGAAACTTGTGCCGCAACGCGGATGCTGTCTCGGCTGTGGGCGGGCGTTGGCAACCGTCAAAGCCAGACCCTTTTCCCAGGTGAATACGGTCTTGTGTTCAGCGCCGTGATATTCAAACACGCGCCGGATATCTTTCAATAAAGAGAAGCTGACGATCATGATCAGAAAGAATGACATGCGAATGAGTCCATCCACCAGATTGAAGCTGATGGAAGGACGCACCGGATGCAGGTAACCGCGAACTGAGTTCCAAGTGCGCCTGTACCACGCCTCTTCCTGGAGCGCCGGCTTTCCAGCCTGCGGTACGCCGGCATCCGCGCCGGCCGCTGCCCGGTCGCTACCGCTCCCGGTTCTGACAACCGCGGCCGGCGTCGCCCATCCTGTCGCTATGAACAAAGCGTTGGTCAACAGCAATGGCGCGGCGATGAAAAGCAGCACATTGAAAATCAATGCAAAGACAATCGAGCTGGCCGCGGCTGCCGTGCCGCCTTTCTTCAACTCATCTTTGGAACGCTTCTTAGTCGGCAATGGAAACAAACCCGGCACGGCCCCGGTTAGCCCGGCAAAGTCCCCTTCGCCTTCGATGATTGCGGGCGTTAAAGCGACTTGTACTTCCGCAGCCTTCGCGTCTTCGACTTCGGCAAACGCTTCACTCGCGGAATAGTTCAGAGCTTTGATTCCCAGACCCATCGACTGCAGCAGAACCGCGCCGCCGCGCAGCACCGGCAGTTTGAGAATCGGAAGCTTGTCGCTCCACTTCGGCAGCGAAGCCGCGGTGTTGACAATTGTGCCGTCGGCTTTCCGTACCGCGATCGCGTAAGCATTGGGAGTGCGCATCATCACACCTTCGATGACCGCCTGGCCGCCAACTATTAAATCTCTTTCGTTAGTGCTCATGATTTTCTTCCCAGGTGGCACAGACTTCAGTCTGTGATGGATTATGGTGACGAACAAATCACAGACTAAAGTCTGTGCCACTGCTTACAACAATGCCGGCGATTTGCTGCTGGCTGCCACGTCGTAACGCACTAACGGCAACCAGCGTCGCACGGCGCCGGCATCTCTTACTTTGCTGATGGCTAATGTTTCAGCATCATCTCGATACTTTCGATCAATGCACGAAAGCCTTACTGGGCTGGCGCGGCTTCTTCAGGGTTCTTCTTACCATAACGCCGGTTGAACCGATCCACGCGGCCGGCCGTATCGATCAGTTTCTGCTTGCCCGTAAAGAACGGATGGCAGGCCGAGCAAATTTCGATATGCAGGTCGCCCTTGCGGGTCGAGCGCGTCTTGAAAGTCTCGCCACAAGCGCAGGTCACGGTTATCTCTTGATATTCAGGGTGAATTCCAGGCTTCATTTTATTTCTCACTTGCTATAGTAGTCGTTTACTCTTCTCACTCAAACAGCCAATGATACGGGGCGTAACTGTGCTGCGTCAAGCCGGTGGCTATTTGAAAATGTTGCTCATCATTCCATGAACACGCGCGGCCCTGGTCGCTTCAAACCTGTAAAATAACTGAATTGACAACGGCGCAAATCGCATGCTACAAGTCACTTGTCCGACCTGATTTACACTTAGCATTAACACGTGAGCATGGCGTTTTGAAGTGTCGCGCGTGAAATTTCGCGCGCCCGTCGGCCGGAAGCCAGAGCGTCCCCAGAGTGTCCAAAGTCAGAGTGTATTAACCGAGGGTCATGGCAGAGGAAAGTAAACCCACCGAACCGGGTTCACAATCGGATCAGACATCGGAACAGCGCCCGCAGGATGAAGCGGGCGCTGCAAAACCTTCGTCGTTAAGCGCCGACGCCGAAAAAGACGCACAAGTCGAAGCTGCCAAAGCGCGAGTGGTCGCGGCGAAAGAGGCAGCACAGAAAGCTGCCGCGCCGGGCGCGCCTAAACCTCCCGTAAAGAAGAAAGAAGAAGGCCCAAAGCCAGTCGATGCCTCAGCGCATCCACTGGTTAAGAAGTTGCGCGACAAGTTCGACGCCGCGGTGCTCGAGGCGTCGGAGTTTCTGGGCCAACTCTCGATTCG
Organism: Blastocatellia bacterium; assembly: GCA_033858155.1. Classification (GTDB taxonomy): domain Bacteria; phylum Acidobacteriota; class Blastocatellia; order Pyrinomonadales; family Pyrinomonadaceae; genus UBA11740. The sequence continues at coordinate 43,971 of JAWVCT010000050.1, read as the reverse complement.
CATCCAACCATCGCACGTCGTGCAGGTGTGCGAAAGTTTGAAGCAGGATCCGGAAACACCGTTCAACTATCTCTCTGACTTGACTTGCGCCCACTATCCCGATCATCGCGAAGCGCCGTTCGAAGTCATTTACAATCTCTATTCAATTTCGGCGAATGAACGAGTGCGCCTGAAGGTCTGGGCCAATGGCGATGGCGCCGGCGCAGGCGTCGACAGCGTGACCGGCGTGTGGCCGGCGGCTGATTGGCCCGAGCGCGAAGTCTACGATTTGTTTGGCGTGAATTTCCGTAATCATCCTGATTTGCGGCGCATCCTTTTGCCGCCGGACTGGGACGGACACCCGCTGCGCAAGGATTATCCGCTGGAGTTTGTCGAGAACAAGTGGACGGAAGATCATCTGCCCGAATTTACCGACGTGCAGAAGGAACAGTCAGAGCAGAGACGCGCGTACGGATTAGAAATTTTGTCGGCGTCTCCGGAGCGTGAGGTGCGCGAACTGTTCAAGAGTGGCAAAGAAGTGATGCCTAAAGACAAGTGAGCAGTTGGCAGTGAGCAGTGAGCAGAAGTCAGAACCGCCTGCGGTAGCGGGCGGGTGATCCTGGCAGGGTAAAGATCGATGTCGCCAAAAGAAATCGCAGCCCATTACGAAGCAAGAGTTTTCGATTCCCCGACCGCGGCGGAAAGCGCCGGCTTTGCTTTGACTGAAACGCTCGCGCCCCGCAATGTCTGGAACAAGGCCAGCGCTGCTCAATCGATCGCTTTGAAACTGCGCGAGAGAAAAGAGAAGGGCGAAGTAAAAGAGATCGGTCTGGTGATCGAGCCGTGGAGCGTAACCGGCTGTTATGTTCCGAATGAAAGTTCATCTTAGCGATGTTTAGAGGCGGGCTACCGCCCGCCTGTGCGGACGAGACGTCCGCGTTCCCAGCTTATGCATCAAGTAGAGATCGCCACCACTCAACGGACGCTGCTCGACAGCCCCGAGATGACCCTGAACATGGGGCCGCAGCATCCGTCTACGCACGGCGTGCTGCGGGTGATTCTGAAGCTCGACGGCGAAACCGTGATCGATCTCGACTGCGATATCGGCTACCTGCATCGCGGCATGGAAAAAATCGCCGAGAACCGCACGTATTCGATGATCGCTCCTTACTGGGATCGTCTGGATTACATCGCGGCGGTTTCCAACGGACTGGTTTGGGTCGAGACGGTTGAACAGATGATGGGGCTCGCCGTGCCGCCGCGGGCCCATTACATCCGGGTTATTCTGACTGAGCTCAATCGCATTGCCTCGCACCTGTTGTGGCTGGGCACGCACGCGCTGGACATTGGCGCGGTGACGATTCTGCTGTGGGCCTTTCGCGAACGCGAAGAGATATTGAAGATTTTCGAGCGGCAGTTTGGCGCCCGGCTTACTTGTCACGCCTGGCGCATCGGCGGCATGCCCAACGACGCTTACGACGATTTCGAAGCAGACGTGCGTCGCTTCATTAACAATTTCCCGAAGCGCATCGATGAATACGAAACGGTGCTGTCGGAAAATCGGATCTGGTTAAGCCGCACAGTCGGCATCGGCGTGATCTCTGGTGAAGAAGCGGTGGCGATCGGTTTGTCGGGCCCGTCGCTGCGCGGCTCCGGCGTGGCGTGGGACATTCGCAAGTCGCGGCCCTATGCGGCGTACGCCGACATGGATTTTGACGTGCCGCTGGGCGAGAACGGAGACACATACGATCGTTACCTGGTGCGGATGGAAGAGATGCGACAGTCGCGGCGAATCGTCCAGCAGGCGCTCGACAATCTGCCGGACGGACCAGTCAACGCAAAGGTGCCCAAGCTGATCAAGCCGCCTGTCGGCGATTACTATCATTCGATCGAAGGTCCGAAAGGCGAGATTGGTTGCTATCTGGTTTCCGACGGCACGCAACAGCCCTGGCGCGTCCGTGTGCGCCCGCCCTGCTTCATTAATCTGCAGGCGCTCAAGCAGATGAGCATTGGCCATTTGGTCGCGGACGTCGTGGCGATTATCGGGACGTTGGATATAGTTTTGGGAGAGATCGATAGATGAATTGGTGAGGCACAGATGAACACAGGTCGACACAGATCAGAATTAACCCGGCGGAGCGCGGACATCCTGTCCGCCAGCGGGCGCAGCCCGCTCTCTTCTCTCATAAGACTCGGTTGGAAAAGGCTGCGCGCTACGCGCGGGCGGACAGGATGTCCGCGCTCCATTTGATCAGAAACGCATGATTGGATTTTTGGCACCCCTCAACTTTGTCGACAGCCTGCTGCTGAAATTCTTCAGCGAGCAGACGGTGAACTATGTCATCTGGCCGTTCATTCAGGTGGGCGCGGTCGTGACCATCACGGCGGGGTGGGTTGCTTATGCGACTTATCTGGAAAGAAAAATTTCCGCGTTCATGCAGGCGCGTTTGGGGCCGATGCGCGTCGGGCCATGGGGACTGCTGCAGCCGATTGCCGATGGTTTGAAGTTGCTGGTGAAGGAAGACTTTATTCCCGAGAGTGCCGATCGCTGGGTCTTCTTTCTCGCGCCGTACATCGCGGTCGTGGCCGCGTTTATCGTGATGGCGGTGATTCCGTTCGGACCCGACTGGGCGGTAATTACCGACGTCAACATCGGCATCTTGTTTGTGCTGGCGGTTTCCAGCGTCGGCGTGCTGGCATTGATTCTCGCGGGATGGGCCTCGAATTCGAAATATGCTTTGCTGGGTGCGTTGCGTTCCAGCGCGCAGATGGTTTCGTACGAAGTTTCGATGGGCCTGGCAATCATCGGCGCGTTGATGTTCGCACGCACGCTTTCACTTTCCGGCATCGTGGCGGCACAGCAAACTGATTCGATCTTCTTTCTGCTCTATCAGCCGATCGGCTTCATAATTTTTCTGATCAGCGGCATCGCCGAAAACAATCGCGCTCCGTTCGATTTACCCGAAGCGGAATCAGAATTGGTGGCCGGCTTCCATACCGAGTACTCGGGTTTCCGCTGGTCGCTCTTTTTCATGGCCGAGTATGCGGCGATGGTCGTGGTGACCGCGGTCGCGACGACGCTCTATCTCGGTGGCTGGTATTTTCCCTTCGTCTATCGTCTGACTGAGGCGAAGGGTTTGCACAACGCTTACGTAGTCGTCAGTTTGATTGTCTTTCTGGCAAAGGCCGGCTTGTTGCTGTACCTCTATTTTTGGTTGCGTTGGACGCTGCCGCGCTTTCGCTACGATCAATTGATGGATTTAGGTTGGAAGTGGTTGTTGCCGGCGGCGCTGGTGAATATCGTGGTGTCCGCGATCGCAATTGTCACGCTCCAGGGTCTCGACGGCTGGCATGGCATGCATACGATCCAATCGATAACAAATGGGTTGGATCTGACGGCCACCGGAAAGTGGATTGCGATTGCGATTGGCGTGGCCAATCTATTCCTGACCGCGGGAATCCTTTCGTTGATTAACTGGCGCTCGCGTGACTTCAATTTAAAGAAGCAGCGCAGCAAGATTCGTTTCGCGGTTCTGGCGAAAGGGAAGCCGGCAGTCGCGCCGGTGGTGAGCGAGTAAGTGCCACTGATTGCAAATCTAAATTTTGAAACCTAAGATTTCATCATGCCTTTAGTTGCCGTTCCCAAACCGACATTCGCGCAGAAGCTGAAACGCTTCTTCATGGCCGATCTGTTGAAAGGGCTCGGCCTCACCCTGAGATTCAATCTGGGTGCGCTGACCTCGAAGGACTCAGTCGCGGGGAAGGGAATCTATACTGAGCAATATCCATCGGTACGGCCCGACGTAGCGCCGCGTTTTCACGGCGCGCCGCGGCTGAACATGGATCCGGAAACGCACGACACGCTTTGCATCGCCTGTAATCTTTGCGCGCTGGCTTGTCCTGAAGATTGTATAGACGTCATCCCCATGGATGTTGAGGTCGTGGTGGCCGGCAAGCCGCGCCGCAAGAAAGTTCTCGACGAGTTCATCTTCGACACCTCGCGCTGCATGTTCTGCGCTCTCTGTCAGGAGGCCTGCCCGACTTATTGTCTCGAGCTGACGCAGGACTTTGAGCTGGCCACGTATTCGCGCGCCGGGTTTGTCTGGAACCGCGAGATGCTCGAGCAGGGCAGGGAAACGGTGAAATACGAAAGTTAGAAATCAGATTATTTTCCATTGGTCATTTGACATCTTTCATTTGCCATTTATCCTGCTCGGGCCTTCACTCAAAAAGACTGCCGGGTTCCAAATGAAAAATGAGAAATGGAAAATGATTTTTGACTATGGTCTAAGGTAAAGCAGAAACGGCAATGACTCTCTCCGGCTGGGAAACAGTCTTCTTCTGGATCTTCTCGATCGCTGCGATTCTCGCGGGGTTGTTGACCGTGATGGCTCGTAACGCGGTGCACTCGGCGCTGTTTCTGATCTCTTCGCTGGTCTCGGTGGGCGCGCTGTTCATTCTGCTCGGCGCGGAATTCATCGCCGGGGTCCAGATTCTGGTCTATGTGGGCGGCGTGATGGTTTTGTTTCTGTTCGTCATCATGCTGGTCAACGTAGGCGCCGAAGAAGAAGGGCGCGCCGCCATCTTCAATCGCCCGGCACAGGTTGCCGCGGCTTTGATCTTCTCGCTGCTGTTGGTCGTCGCTTTGCTCGCGGCAATCAACAAGGGTTATGCGGGGTTGCGGGACCGCGACGCGGCCGTATTGAAACAGTCGGAAACCACCCGCACCGCTCAGGAAACCCAGATGCAGACCGCGGCGACCGGCGTCAGTCGGCTTTCGACCCAAACTGAGAGCGTCGGTAACAGTCTCTATACCTATGCGTCTCTGCCGTTCGAGATCGCCAGCGTGCTGCTGCTGGTAGCGATCATCGGTTCGGTCATGCTGGCCCGCACCTTGAAGCAGGAAGCCGCCGCGGACGACGTCGATCCCGACACGCTGCTAACTGCTGCTTCGGTGCAGAGTCTTGAAGTTGAGGCAAATGAATGAAATGCCGTTATGGAGCGCGGACATCTTGTCCGCCGGCGGGCAAGCCCGCTGAGGTTTGCGCGAAGCATTGCTCTCGGAGGTCGGTTCGAGCTGCGCGCTTAGGCGGACAGGATGTCCGCGATCCGATGGGTTACGGAGTTGAGTTGCTCCGGGAAGTTCGCCATCGATAAACATCTTGCCGCTACGTAGTTGAATCAGAAGCGATGAATCATCTGGCGCCATTGTTTGCACTGCTCTTTCAGGAGACCTCGAACGGTCGCCTCGCGAGCGCGATGGAAGGCGTAAAGCATCCGGACCTTTCGAAGTTCCTGGTCATTGCCGCGATCCTTTTCATCATTGGCGTCGCCGGCGTGTTGACGCGGCGCAACCTGCTGGTGATCTTCATGTCGATCGAGCTGATCTTAAATGCCGCCAATCTGAACTTCATCGCGTTTTCCCGTTACTTGCAGGACACCGGCGCCGGCAATCCAATGGCCGGCCAGATATTCACCATTTTTATTATCGTCGTCGCGGCCGCTGAAGCGGCCATCGGACTCGGGATAGTAATCGCGCTCTATCGCAATCGCGAGACGATCTGGATAGATGAGATTGATTTGATGAAGTGGTAAGGCTGTCAGTGGTTAGTTGTCAGTCGTCAGTTGCAGGCGCAAGCCAGGAATCGGCGAGACCTCCAATTAGGAACAACTGACCACTTACAACTGACAACTGACGTCTTATGTACAAGTACATCTGGCTAGTCCCATTGCTGCCGCTTGCCGGCGCTGTCGCTAACGGCATCTTCGGCCGTTGGCTGCGCTTTCCCGAAAAGCTGATCGGCGGAATTGCCGTCGGCTCAGTAGCCCTGGCATTCCTGATTAGTCTCGCCGCTGTTTACTCGTACGGTTTCAGCGGAAATTCTCTCTGGCCCAATCCATACATAACTACGCAGACCGCCTTCATGTGGATTCCGGGCGGCGCAGTGAAGCAAACTCTGGGACAGGTCGGCCCGGGCGAATCAACGACGATTCCGATTGCGAACCAGCCGGTGACTCTCTCGGCTTCGCGCGCGACGCTGCTCAATGTCGAGTGGAGCTATCAACTCGATCCGCTCTCGTCGATCTTTATGCTGATCATCACGGGCGTGGGTTTGTGCATCTTCGTTTTCGCGACTGGTTACATGCATGACGACCCGGGCTTTTACCGTTTCTTTGCCTACATGGGTCTGTTCATGTTTGCGATGCTCGTGCTGGTGATGGGCTCGAACTTCGTCATGATGTTTGTCGGGTGGGAAGGCGTCGGGCTCTGTTCTTACCTGCTGATTGGTTATTACTTCAACCGGGCTGAGGCGGCGAATGCTTCACGCAAGGCATTTATCACGAATCGCGTGGGCGACTTTGGTTTCATTCTCGCTATCTTTGGGATCATCGCGACCTTCGGCACGGCGCAATACACGAATGTGATGTCGCAGGCAGCGAGCTATGCGATCGAACCTCTCGGCCATTGGGGACTGATGTCCTGGATCGCTTTGGGCTTAATGATCGGAGCCTGCGGTAAGTCGGCACAATTTCCTTTACATGTCTGGCTGCCGGATGCAATGGCCGGGCCCACGCCCGTGTCGGCGTTGATTCACGCGGCGACGATGGTCACGGCGGGGCTGTACATGCTGACGCGAACCAACGTCATCTTTCAGCATTCACAGACGATGATGTTGGTGGTGGCAGTGATCGGCGCGTTCACTGCGATCTTTGCCGCGACCATCGGGATCACGCAAAACGATATTAAGAAGGTCCTGGCATACTCGACCGTCTCTCAACTCGGTTTCATGTTTCTGGCCTGTGGGGTCGGCGCATTTACGATCGGGATCTTTCATGTGATGACGCACGCGTTCTTCAAAGCGCTGATGTTCCTCGGCGCCGGCAGCGTGATTCACGGCATGCATCACGAGCAGGACATGCGCCGGATGGGCGGGCTCCGAAAGTACATGCCCTGGACTTATCTCACATTCATGGCCGGCTGGCTGGCCATCTGCGGCATCATTCCGTTCAGCGGTTTCTGGTCCAAGGATGAAATTCTCTGGCGCACGGCTTCCACCACTTACATTCCGGTGGGTTGGTTACTATGGATAGTCGGCACGATCGCGGCGACGTGCACTGCCTTTTACATGACGCGTTTAATGGCGATGACTTTCTGGGGTGAAGAGAAGTTCAGGAAGGCTCATAAGCATAGTCCCGAGCACGAAGCCGATGCGATTCATAAGGATCATGCCACCGCGAAAGGGCACGTTCACGAGCCGCATGAATCGCCGAAGTCGATGTGGGTGCCGCTGGTCGTGCTCGCGATCCTGGCGACAGTAGGCGGCTTGGTAGGGATCAGCACGGCGTTTACCGGCGGCAAGCACTTGGGCGGCCGGATGAATATCGTGAACTGGCTGGAACCAGTTATCTGGAATCCGACAACCAAGTCGTTCCACCGTAATGAGCCGCTTTCAGCAGCCGAGGAAGCAAAGATCGCTGAGACTCCTCACACGAGTGTCCTGCGCGCTGAGCCTCCATCTGAAGAGCACACCGGGTTCAATCTGGCCCACGCCGTCGAAGGAATGGTGCACAGCGAGACTCTTACGGAATGGGTGTTCATTATTATCTCGCTCTTAGTGGCCGCGATTGGCATTGGCCTCGGTTTTCTCTTCTATATAAAGGACACGCGGCTGGCGGATGTCTGGGCCGCGCGTCTCGCGCCTTTGTATCGCGCCAGCTATAACAAATACTGGATCGACGAATTTTATGGCTGGGCCGTAACGCGGCGCACGATGGATTTGGCGCGCGGGGTTTTTCAGTTTGATTCGAAGATTGTCGACGGCGGTGTCAACGGTTCCGCGTGGCTGACGCGCCTGTCGAGCAAGATAACGGGCGGTACCGACAAGTACTTCGTGGACGGCCTGGTCAATGCAGTGGCCGACTTTGTAGTCCGCCTGATGTCGCCGATTGTACGCGCAACCCAGACGGGATTGACCCAGAATTATGCGCTGGTAATGGTCATTGGATTATTGTTGGCGGTGGCGTTTTATTTGATTAAGGCCTTTTAGGGGCTAAGGCCGAGGGCCCGCAGTTAATTGCATTGCGGCTCTGCCGCCTGATGTGCGGAAAGCCTATGGCTTTCCATCCGGCTGCGAAATAGTTTTACGAGGCTCCGGCCTCCGACGCGAGGCGCAGCCTCGCTACCAATAAAGGTTTTATCACGGAAAGGCGGGGCCTTTCCGCACATCAGGCGGCATAGCCGCAATGCAATTAACTGCCGGTCCTTGGGCCTTAAACGAAATGCCGAGGGAATCTACGGCTCGGTGATCGAGGATTAACGTGTTCACTCATAACATTCTCTCAATTGTCATCTGGCTGCCGGCGGTTGGCGCGATTCTGATCCTGGGACTGTTCCGCAAAGAGCAGAACGATCTCATCAAGAAGTTCGCGACTGTTTGGCTCGTGCTCGACTTTATCGCGTCGCTTTGGTTGCTTGGTTACGACCGCGGCGTCGGTGGCATGCAGTTCCTCGAAGACCATCAGTGGATACCGGCGGTCGGCGCGCGCTATCAGTTGGGCGCGGACGGAGTGTCGGTTTTACTGTTGGTGCTGACCACCTTCCTGGGCGTGCTGGCGGCCCTGTCTTCATGGAAGTACATCGCAAAGCGCGAGAAGGAATACTACATTCTGTTGCTGCTGTTGCAGGCGTTCGTGCTCGGCGTCTTTAGTTCGATGGATCTGTTTCTGTTCTACCTGTTCTTTGAAGTCTCTCTGGTGCCGATGTATTTCCTCATCGGAATCTGGGGCGGAGAGAACCGCCTGTATGCAGCGATAAAATTTTTTCTCTACACGCTGGTTGGTTCAGTTGTAATGCTGCTGGGCGTTTTGAAGATGTATTTCCTGACCCAGGACACCGCGCTGACTTCCAAGGTGACCCAGGCGACTTTGGATCTGTTGGCCGGCAACGCCCAGGCGAGCGCGATGGTGGCGAACACTGTGCAAGCCGCCGCCCAGCATGGCACCGGCAACTTCAGCATTCTGTACATGCAGGCGATCGGGTCGACCCTGCCGATGGGAACACTACAGGTACTCTTGTTCTTTGCGTTTGCTCTCGGCTTCGCGATCAAAGTGCCAATGTTTCCGTTTCACACGTGGCTGCCGGACGCCCACGTCGAAGCGCCCACCGCCGGTTCAGTTGTGCTGGCCGGCGTCCTGCTGAAGCTGGGCACGTACGGCTTTTATCGTTTCAACCTGCCGATGTTTCCCAAAGCGTCCGCGGATGAAAGCTTCTTTTTCAGCGGCACAGGTCATCAGTTCGGCGTACGCAGCGTGATGATCTTTTTGGCGATTGTCTCGATTATTTACGGCGCCCTGGCCGCCATGTATTTTGTGGTGAAGAAAGACGGCGACGTTAAGAAGTTGGTGGCGTACTCGTCAGTCTCTTCCATGGGCATGGTCATGCTCGGCCTGTTCGCCCTGAATCCCAACGGCATTAACGGCGCGGTGATGCAGATGATCAACCATGGAATTTATTCCGCGGCGTTGTTCCTCCTGGTGGGAATCGTCTACGAGCGCCGGCACACGCGCAAAGTAAACGAGTTCGGCGGGCTATCGCACGTGATGCCGGGATATGCGGCGGTCTTTCTGATCATGGCAATGACCGCGATTGGTCTGCCTATGCTCGCGGTTTTCATTTCGGAATTTCTGGCGATGCGAGGTGCGTTCGAAGCCAATCCGGCCTGGGCCGGTTGGGCCGGGCTGGGAATTATCCTGAACGCGGCATACATGCTGTGGCTCTACCAGCGTATGTTCTTCGGCGAAATTGAAAACGAGAAGAACAAGCTGCTGCCGGATCTGAGCGTGCGTGAGTGGGCCTATATGCTGCCGCTGGTAATCATGTCTCTATGGATTGGTATCTATCCGGGGCCGTTCCTTCGTTACATCGAGAGGCCCGTCAATGCTGTGGTAAGGCAACTACGGCCGAACTATCCAATACCTGGAGAGCCGGCAACGCGCGCGCCGCTGCGGGCGCAGAAGTAGACGAGGTCTAGTCCGCGAAGCGGACGGCCCAAAGTTACAGAACCCTGAGCGGTAGCGAGGGGATGCGAAAGTCAACTTGCCGAGAATGCCACGAACTAATTGCGCGCAACTTGAGTGCTTGCATCCGGTCGCTACCGCTCCCGGTTCTGTAACTTCAGTCGTCCGCTGCGCGGACTCAGCCCTTTATCAATAATGTCGACTAACTAACTGAATGCTTCTCCTTTTTCAAACCACTCTAATCAGCCTGCGCGATCTGCAATTGATTGCGCCTGAGCTAATCCTTACGGTCGCCGCCTGCGTGGCGCTCGTAATGGAAGTCATCCTTCCCTACAAGTTGAGTAAATGGACGGCCTACTTCTCACTCACCGGAGTCGCGCTGGCGTTGATCTCGTTAGGGGCCCAGTTCGTGAGCATGAACGGCACGTTCAACCTGGGTGCTTTGCAAAATCTGACCGCGATCGACGGCTTCTATGGAATGATTCGGATCGACGGCTTCGCGATCGTCTTCAAAGCCATCTTCCTGATTGCGGCTGCTCTGGCGATCTTGATTGCCATGCGCTATCTGGATATTGAGCGCGAGCAGCATGGCGAATATTACGCGCTCGTTTTGTTTGCGACGGTTGGGATGATGTTCCTCGGCAGCGGCTATGATTTGATCTCACTCTATATCGCGCTCGAACTAATGGCCGTAACGTTCTATGTGCTGGTGGCTTTCACCAAGCGCGAGCGGCGTTCAAACGAAGCCGGCATGAAGTACTTTTTGCTGGGCGCGTTTTCTTCCGGGATTCTGCTCTACGGCATGTCTCTGCTGTATGGCGTTACCGGCTCAACAAATCTGGGCGAGATCGGTCGCAGCGTCGTGACGGTCGGCGCGGGCTCGCCGATGCGGCCCATGCTGTTGCTGGGAATGATCGCGCTGGCCGCGGGTTTGTTCTTCAAGATCGCCGCCGTGCCGTTTCATATGTGGGCGCCCGATGCGTATGAAGGCGCGCCGACTTCAGTCACGGCATTTCTCTCTACCGGATCGAAAGCCGCGAGCTTCGCGCTCTACGCGCGCATTTTTTTCGTGGCGTTGGCGCCCATGCAGATTGACTGGGCGCCGCTGCTGGGTATCGTCGCAGCCCTGACAATTGTAGTGGGTAACTGGGCCGCGATCACTCAGGAGAATTCAAAGCGTCTGCTGGCTTACTCGTCGATTTCGAACGCCGGGTATCTGCTGCTGGGAATCATAGCCAACAACGCGTATGGGAACATCGGCCTTGTGATCTATTTGTTGGTGTACACGCTGATGAACATGGGGGCCTTCGGCGTGATAATCAGCTTGCGCCGGCGTGGCATCATCGGCGACAACGTCGACGATATGACGGGCCTGGCGCAAAAGGCGCCGGGCATGGCGGCGATGATGGCGATCTTTATGCTGTCGCTCGGCGGATTGCCGGGCACCGGTGGTTTCATGGGAAAGTGGTATCTGATCGGGGGACTAATCCAACGCGGTGATGCTGACCACAAATCCTGGTATTACTGGTTGGCTGGTTGGGCGGTTATCAATATCGTCGTGTCCTTCTATTACTACATTCGTTTCATCCGGGTAATGTATCTGGGTGATCGGGTGGCCGATGCACAACCCTTAACGCTGTCGCCGGCGTTGCGGACGGCATTGGTAGCCACGCTGGTGGGCATTCTCTTCATCGGCCTGTACCCGCAGCCGTTTATAGTCCTCGCCCAAAAACTTTTTCCCTCGCAGGTCGCCGCGCCGGCAGCCTCAATCGCACGACCCGCGACTGCCATCGACGTCCCAAAGTAGACGCAAAGAGCTTTTTCTTTTTCATGTTTCGTGTGAGTTCGCGGAGCGAGTCCGTCTGCGAAAGACGATTCGCAATCGAACACGATTATCACGAAACACAGAACGCACCTTCATGAGGTCTCTTCCTTAACCGAACCACTACCTGCCAGTTTGTACAGTTGTTTTCGAAGCACTACACTCAACTCATGCATGAAGCTTTACCCGGAGGCGATCTGATTGATGAAGGCGTCACAGACCTGCGCGAAGGACGAGAGACGATCGCAGCTTTGTTGGTGGCGGTCGGATCGCCGCGACTCCGCCGACTTGGCATTGAACTGCCTGACACGCTGCCGGAATATCCTGAGCATCTTCTGTATGACCTGTTGGCGAAAGACGGGCCTGATTCCGCGCATTCGCGCTACAATGCTTTGATTCGCAGACTGGTAAGTTTCGAACGAGCAGCCGAATGCGCGCAGAGCGCCGCGGTTGCGCCATCATTGGAGTCCTGATACCTTCGGTTCGAATCCCATGCAGCCCCACAAAGCACTAAGAGATTTACAAGTCCGCGAATTATCGACGTCTGCGAAAACGTCTTCTCGCAAGCGTCTTTATGAGATTGAGAATGTTGACGCTTTTGAGTGGCTCAATAGTGCCCCGATGAATTCGGTTGAAGCCGTTGTGACCGATCCACCTTACGGCCTCGTTGAGTATTCCGATAAGGAGCTAACCAAGCTTAAGAATGGCAAGGGTGGGATTTGGCGTCTTCCTCCTGCCTTCGATGGAAGCAAGCGAATGCCTCTACCTCGCTTCACGGTGTTAACTGAGTCTGATCAAAAATCACTGCGAGATTTTTCTTTTCGGCTGGCAACTTTATTGAAGTGCGTCCTCGTTCCGGGTGCGCATGTTTTCATCGCAACTAATCCTCTCATATCTCATTTGGTCTACGACAGTTTCCTGAAGAACGGGTTTGAGAAGAGAGCGGAAATAATTCGCACGGTCTATACCCTCCGCGGTGGAGACCGGCCTAAAAATGCTCATGATGAATTTTCCGATGTAAGCGTTATGCCCAAATCCTGTTGGGAACCATGGGGTCTCTTTCGCAAGCCCTGCGAAGGAAGGGTTCAGGACAATTTGAGAAAGTGGAAAACTGGTGGTCTGCGGCGTATTTCAGAGTCCGAGCCGTTCAAAGATCTCATTCTGTCTTCACCAGCCAGGGGCCGCGAGAGAGAGATCGCCCCGCACCCGTCATTGAAACCACAGAATTTTCTCAGACAGATTGTGCGCGCAGCGCTCCCCCTCGGGGAAGGTAGGATCCTCGATCCATTCATGGGCTCAGGATCAACCGTTGCGGCGGCCACGGCTTGTGGGCTCAAGAGCATAGGCCTCGAGCTGCGGGCAGAGTATTTCTCACTAGCGAAATCAGCAATTCCTCGGCTCGCTGATTTGGAAGTCTAAAGAAGAAACAATTCATGGCCCGAAAAGAAGACTTTAACCGCAAGGTGCCACTGCCCTCCGGTTTGACAACCACCGCTATTCAGAAAGCAATAGACTACATCGAAAAAGGATTGGCCGATCTGGTCGAAATCTATTTTGAGCAGGCTAATGTCTTCAGCGCGCTCGTAGGGATTTATGGAGCAAAGGCACTCGACGCAACCAGCGTCTATGAAAAGCATCGCCATCAGGATCTTGCTCAACAGAGGTTCCCCGACTTGAGAAAAAAAGGAAGCGGCTCGAATCCGGGACCGTTAGTGTCGTTGGAATCGAAAGCGAGCAAACGTCCCTGGGCGTTACAATCTCACTACGATCATTCTGGCTGGTACATCGTTTGGCGATATTTGGTTGATCCCACCATGTCACTTGAAGCCAACAAGCCCGTTATCATCTGGCGAGTGGATGTGGTCTTCCTAACCAAGGAAGACTGGAAATATGAAGCGAGCACCGCGGGAACGGGAGGGGGCGGTCGAACTCACACATTCGGTCTCAGAGGCGCTGCCACAAAACTAAGAGACGCGGCCGTTTACCAGCGTAAAGACGTCAAGATAAGCGGCGGCAAAGCTGTCCCGGCGAACGGAGACTAAGAGTGTCTCTGTTACCGGGTGCCACCATTCTCATCTTCTATTTCTTCGCCGCAATCTCAATCTGGTTAGGCTTGATCTCGCTCCTGGGCGGAGTGCGATTCGTGCGTTATGTACAAGCCGAATTGGCGAGGGAGTATGCTGAGTTCACGCCCTTCGTCACTGTCTTTGTTCCCTGTCGCGGAGTGGACGAGGGCCTGAAAGAAAATATCAACGCCATCTTTGCGCAGGACTATCCGGCGTTTGAGATTGTTTTCGTCGGCGACCGCGCGGACGATCCGGCCTTCGCGGTTATCGCGGCAGCGCGCACATCGTTCACGGGTAAATCGGGCCCGACCATGCGCTTTGTAATTTCTGGACCGGCAACTGACAACGGGCAAAAGGTCCACAATCTGCGCGTGGCGGTCGCGGAAGCCGATCCTCAAAGCGAAGTTTTTGTATTTGTCGATACCGACGCGCGGCCCAGTTCGAACTGGCTGCAGTATTTGGTTAGGCCCCTCCACGATCCTAATCTGGGCGCGACGACGGGCTATCGCTGGTTCATTCCGCTGCGCGGTGGAGTCGCTTCGCATCTTCGATCAGTCTGGAACGCGGCGATTGCCTCCGCCCTGGGCGAGAAGTTGGAGAAAAACTTTTGTTGGGGTGGTTCGACCGCGATCCGGCGCGAGACATTCTATGAACGCAAAGTCCCGGAGTATTGGCGCGGCACGGTTTCGGATGACTTCGCTTTAACGCGCGCCCTTCATGAGGGCGACCTGCCGATAAAGTTCGTGCCGCAATGTCTGACCGCGTCGTTTGAGGATTGCAGCCTTGGGGAGTTGATCGAATTCACGACCCGGCAACTTAAAATCACTCGCGCTTATGCCTCGCACTTGTGGAGAGGCGTGCTCATCGGCAGCACATTTTTTGTGCTGGTGTTTTTTGGCGGCATCGCTCTAGTCATCGCGCGTGCCCTGCTGGGACTCTCGTTCGTGACGCCTCTGGTGCTCTTGCTGATCATTTTCGCGCTGGGGTCGATGAAATCGCACTTTCGCTTGCGCGCAGTTTCGGTCCTGATTCCCCACCACAGATTAAGATCTTCTGGAACTACGTTGGCGCATCTGACGCTTTGGCCGCTGGCTTCAGTCCTCTATCTTTACAATGGACTGGCTGCCGCGGTTTCCCGGCGGATTACCTGGCGCGGCATTACCTACGAATTGAAATCACCCACTGAAACTGTCATCCTGTCGCGCGAGCCTGATTAGCTCGAGTAGGGTTTGGTGATTTCATTAACACCGTGGCTTTAGCCCGGTGTCATTCCCTTGATGTAAAAAACGTGAAACCGTTTCAAACGGTTTCAGCTCACCCAAGCCACGGTGCTAATGAAAAAGTACAGAGGATTAAAGCGCGGCAGTGAGGAAATTGATATGAGAATTCTGCTTCTGTCCCTCCTGATCGTTTGCGCTTGCACTGTGCCTTCGGTCGCTCAAGACAAGAAGCAGGCTGGCGATTTGAAGTCGATGGTCGACGCCGAGCGCGCGTTTGCCCGCATGTCGGACGAAAAGGGGACCCGCGAGGCTTTCGCTGCTTTCATCGCCGACGACGGGATCCTGTTTCGTCCGACGCCCGTGTTGGGGAAAAAATGGATGCAGGAAAATCCGGTGCCGCCGTCAAAGACGCGTCCCTTGCTTGCATGGCAACCCATCTTCGCCTTTGTTTCCAGTGCGGGAGATCTCGGTTACACAACCGGGCCCTGGCAATATAAGAAGGACATCAAAGACGCTCAGCCCAGTGCTTTCGGCAACTTCATGACAGTTTGGAAGAAGCAGGCCGACAGCTCCTGGAAGTTTGTACTCGACCTTGGAGTTGGCAATCCCGAACCGAAAAGCCCGATGCCGGTGTGGCAACTGGACAAGGCCCAAATGGAACACGACATCTCGGTGAAAGTCGATCGGCAGACTGCTCGGTCCAGCTTGTTGGATGCCGAGCGCAAATTCTCGAAGGTCTCCGCCGAATTGGGTGCGCGTGAATCATTCCTTTTGTACGCCGCCAAAGATGTTCGACTGTTTCGTAATGACCACTTTCCTTTTGTCGGGAAGATGGCCGCCGCTGATGCGCTAGCGCCAATGACCGCCGGATGGACATGGACGCCTTCGTTCGCTGAAGTTTCCGTCTCGGGTGATTTAGGTTACACCTATGGCGCCTACGAATTGCATGAGAAGGCCGGCGCCGTTTCCGAACGAGGAAATTATGCGCGCGTCTGGAAGAAAGTTTTGGGCGATTGGAAGCTGGTAATCGACGTCGCCGACCCACTGCCGCTGAAGAATTAGTGGCACAGACTTCAGTCTGTGATTGCTCCGTTAAGATTACAGACTGAAGTCTGTGCCACGACATATGATGCCGAATAAAGCCACTCAACTCGTCCAGCTCTTGAGGTCGACGAAACGCGAAAAGCGTCTCGGCACCGCAATTCTGTTTGTCACCTCGCGCTGCAATTCTTTCTGCCGCACCTGTTTCTATCACGAGGAACTGAATCGTCCCGGCGATATGACATTCGCGCAGATCGAAAAGGTCTCGGACACAATGCCGGGCATAACCGATCTCTGGCTTTCCGGCGGCGAGCCGACCCTGCGTCATGATGCTTCACAGATCATCGATATGTTCGTGCGCCGAAACGGCGTGCGGCGCGTGATTATTCCCACCAACGGATTGGTGAAGGCCCGGGTTTACGAAATCGTCGACGAGGCTCTCGGCCAGAATCCGTCGCTTGATCTCTATTTGAATATTGCTCTTGACGGTTTGGGTGAGACTCACGATCGCGTTCGTGGCGTGCCCGGGCACTGGCAGAAGACGCTCGATTGCATCGAGAGCCTATATCCGTTGAAAGAGAAGTATCGCGATCGGCTGCGCCTAAACGTCAACACGGTCGTGTGCGCTGACAATTATCTGGAGATAGAAAAACTTGGCGAGTTTATGTGGGCGAACTTTCGGCTCGATGGCCAATATTTCAACATTGTGCGCGGAGAGACTTTGGTAGGCGATGAAATCAAGCAGGTCCCACCGGATTCTTTGCCGCCGATGTATTCCTATGTCTCCCAATTGACCAAGCGCTATGGTGACCGAATGTTTGCCGATGACGACGGCCCGAAGCGTTTCGCCAAGAACGTGGCCTACGTCGGCACGATTACCACTCACTATCGCACTCAACGTGCGAACTTCGATCGCTCGACGCCCTGGCCCTTTCCGTGCACGGCGGGTGAAACGATTGCCGTGATCGATTACAACGGCGACGTGCGCGCCTGCGAGTTGCGCGAAAAGTTCGGCACCCTCGCCGATTATGATTACGACTTTGGCGCGTTGTGGGCAGCGCAAGAGAGGCAAACGGAGCTGAACGCCATCGACGGCGGCAAGGCGTGCTGGTGTACCCACGTGTGCTTCATTCACGACTCGATGCGACATTCGCGGCGAGCTTTGCTGTATGAAGGACCAAAGAATTATCTGACTCGCGAAAAGTGGTAGACTGGCGGCCAGGAGTCAGCAATGTCTCTACAATTCAAGCCAAATCTAACGCCGGAAGAATACCTTGCGCGTGAGCGCAAGGCCGAGTACAGAAGCGAGTATCTGCACGGCCAGATATTTGCGATGACCGTCGCTAGCCACAAGCACAACCTGATTACCGCGAATATCTTTGCGGAACTGCATCGGCAATTGAAGGGCAAACCCTCGGAGGTTTATGCGTGCGGGATGAGTCACTGATGAAATCCGAAGACGATCAGCAGGAAATCAATCGCAAGTCCGGCTTGGCTTATGCCGCGGCTTTTTCTCTTTTCACGGCAGTGGTTGCCGGGTTAATCGTCGGGTGGGTGCTGGATCGCTGGCTCGGCACACGACCCTGGCTCATCGTGGTAGGTATCGTGCTCGGAGCCGTTACTGGCTTTTACCAGTTCATTCGTGTCAGTTCGAAACTCACCTAGCTGACTCTCCACCGGAAGCTGGTCGGTCAAAAAGCTTCGTCTAATCTCCCTCTCCTTTCGTCTTAAAGTTGTTGACCCCGCGCCGACGCGGTGTGTATATTCAATTGAACCAGGGTGAGATCGCCCGGTGGCCCCTCCACCAAGCTTTTCTGTTTGGCTCAGCCTCATATCGCTTCGTTCGTATCGCTTTTGGTAGAGAGAGCATACCCCTATGAGAAATAGTGCTTATGCGCCAAGCAAGCGCTTCGCTGCATTTGTGTGCACAGGTCTGGCAGTGATTTTTTGTGCCGTCATTGCCTCGGCAGCGCCCAGCCTTGGTCCAACATTGATTACTGTCTCGGCCGGTTCAACCAGAGCCGTAGCGCTGGAATCAGTGTCGATGAGAGCTGAGCCTTTTTCGCTGTCGTCTGAGAGCAACTTTAGTCCCAACGACCCGCGCACACGCATCACGCTGTTCGTGATGAATCTCGATCTGCTCGCCGGAGAGACACAGAATTCTTTGACAGCCGAGGCGGAGGATGCGGCGCACGTCCATTATCCGCTGAACGTCGAGTATGTGGGCCAGGTGCCGAATTTCGCAGGCGTGTACATGGTCGTAATGCGACTCAACGACTCAATGACCGCCAATCTCGGTGATGTGCTGATTCGTTTGAACCTGCACGGTGTGGGCAGCAATCGAGTGCGGGTGGCGATTGGCCAGATCGGTGGCGGACCGGCTGATGATCAGGGTGCGATAGGCACGCCCGCGCCGCAAACACCGCCGCCGGCAGTGACGCCGTTAACGCTGGCGCAATATCAGGCGCAATTCAGTAGTCCATTATTTCCATCAGACCAGGACCGTCTAAGATTTCTTGAACAAGCGACCTGGGGTCCCAGCGATGCCGATCTCGCTCATCTCCAATCAATCGGCATGCAAGCGTGGATTAACGAGCAGTTTAGTACGCCGCCTGTATTCCCGAGCGTGCAGTCTGACTATCCGGCGACGCCGCTTTACCCGCAGTTCTATCCGGCGGCGCCCGCGGCTGCTTGCGACTCGACCACGACCTGTTTTCGGGATAACTACACTCTTTACCCACTACAAAAGCAGTTCTTCACTAACGCTTTGACCCAGCCCGATCAATTGAGACAGCGAGTAGCGTTTGCGTTGCACCAGCTCATCGTGGTTGGAGGCGTGCAACTCAATGTTAACGAAACGAGCTGGTATGCGCCCTACTTACAGACGATCGATCGCAACGCGTTCGGCAACTTCCGCACACTACTCTTTGACGTGACGCTCAACCCAGGCATGGGCGAGTACCTGAACATGAGAGGGAACTCGGTCGTCAACCGTGCGAACCCAACGCCGAACGAGAACTATGCGCGCGAGATCATGCAGTTGTTCTCAATAGGTGTAGACACTTTGAACCAGGACGGAACTCCAGTACTCGACAGCCAGGGCAATCGTGTCCCTAGTTACGACCAGACCACTATCGCTAATTTGGCGCGAGTCTTTACCGGATGGGATCTTGCTGCTCCCAAGCCGTGGAGCGTTGACGCCACAATCTCGGTCGTGAATTACCTGGACCCGATGATTCCGAACGCCAATGTAAACCGATACGACATTGCTCAGAAGACGCTGTTGACAGACATCAATCACGGAACTGCCGTAGTCATTCCCGCGTGCGCGAACTGCACCGGCAATACTTCGGCGGTGAACCTAACGAATGCTCAAAACTACGCGATCGCTTCGCTCAATACCGCGATCGACAATCTATTCAATCATCCGAACACGGGGCCATACGTTTGCACTCAGTTGATTCGTCAATTGGTGACCAGTAATCCAAGTCCTCCTTACATTGGTCGGTGCGCGGCGGCTTTCGCCAACAACGGATCGAACGTGCGGGGAGATATGAAAGCGGTGGTAACCGCCATTCTATTGGACCCCGAAGCTCGCGGTGACGCGAAGACCGATCCAATCTACGGTCATTTGCGCGAACCCGTCTTACTGATTGCGCATCTGCTTCGCACCTTCAACGCGACCAGCGATGGGGTGCTGGCGAGTACGCCGTTTAGTTACACCAACGACCTCGGTCAGAATCTATTCAATCCGCCGACGGTATTCAGTTATTACCCCGCCGATTACGGTCTACCGGGAACCAGCCTCTTTGGTCCCGAGTTTGGGTTGCTGGACACTTCGACAACCTATAAGCGGGCGAACTTTATGAACACCTTGTTCCTCGCTAACGCCGGCAATGGCATTCCCGTCAGCAACCCTAATCGGCCCTCGGGCACGCAAGTCAATTACTCGACCTACCAGACTCTGGCGGCCGGCAACCCTACCGGGCAGCAATTGGTTGACGCTCTGAATGCCAGACTGATGCATGGGACGATGTCGTCGGCGATGAATGCCAACATCGTCGCGGCGGTCAATGCGATAACCAACGCGAACGCGACGACGCAGGCCCAGCAACGGACGCAGACGGCAATTTATCTAGTAGCAACCTCAGCGCAGTTCCAGGTGGAGAGGTAGAACAAAAATGAGTGAATCACGTCGGAACTTTCTCAAAACGTCTTTGTGTGGCTTGACCGGGGCCGCGATGCTCGCCAGTTTGGATAGGCTCAACCTGGTTTATGCAATGGTGCAACAACAGCCGGACGTGGCGCCAGATTACAAAGCGCTGGTCTGTATCTTCCTTAACGGAGGGTCCGACTGCAACAACATGGTGATTCCGTTTGACGATTATGCGAGCTACAACGCCGTGCGCGGCACGTCCCAACTAGGGTTGACTCAGTCGCAGATCACAAACACGAAGATCACTCCGTCGAACACGAGCGGTGTTGCTTATGCCTTCCATCCAAATCTTTCGCCTGAGGCAAACAACGCCGGAGTCGCGCCGGGCCTCTTGAAACCCTGGACGGATGGAAAACTCGCAGTGCTCTGTAACGTTGGCTCGCTGGTTAGGCCGATTACCCGGGCGCAGTACATTGCCAACGTTGGACGGCCTTATCAATTGTTTTCACATTCAGACCAGGTCAATCAGCAAATGACGTCAATTGCCAACACGACTGGCCAATCGGGATGGGGCGGTCGAATCGCTGATAAATCGAACACGCTTAACGGCCCAGTGGCTTTGCCGATGAATATTTCTTTGGCCGGCACGAGCCTCTTCTCCAGCGGAATTAACTCGCGCCAGTTGGCCATCGGCGCTGCGCCCACATCGCTGGCCAATCTGCTAAACCTTAGTTGGAGTGGTCCGTCCGGATCTAACCCGTTTAATAACGGCAGCAGTTTTCGGACGCTTTTGGGATTCGATCAAGGCACGACGCTGGTTAAAGCTTCGACTGATACTACGACCTCGGCGATGACGGCCGATACCGCTTTGAACCAAGCGGGTGTCCCGGCGCTTAGCGCTACTTTCCCGAACACCACGTTGGGAAATCAGTTGAAGCAAATCGCCAACCTACTCAAGATCAAGTCTACTCTGGGATTTGCGAACGGGCGGCAGATCTTTTTCTGTTCCCTCGGCGGCTTTGATACTCATACCAACGAGACGGGAAGCGACCCGACGAATCCAGCCGGCGGAGGGAATCAATCAGGAACGCAAGGCGCGTTGCTTGCCCAAGTGAGTCAGGCGATGCGCGCTTTCTATGATGAGATGGTCGCGCAGGGATTGAGCAACAACGTTACGACTTTTACGCTTTCCGATTTCGGCCGCACCCTGCAACCATCAGGTTCGGGCGCGGGCAGCGTGGGTACGGATCACGCCTGGGGCAGTCACGCTTTTATTATGGGTGGAGCAGTGCAGGGCGGCGCCTTCTACGGATCAACGCGGCCGGATGGTTCCGGTCTTCCTTATGGCTATCCTGCGTTACAACTCGCAGGGCCGGATGACACCAGCAGTAACCGCGGCCAGTGGATCCCGACGACTTCCATCGATCAATATGCCGCCACGTTGGCGACTTGGTACGGCCTCGCGCTCAGCGACCGCGCATCGGTCTTCCCAAATCTCGCGACGTTTGCGACACCGACTCTGCCCTTCCTGGGGTGAGAACAGAAAGCGGTTGATCTTAGTGTTCACGTCGGAATGTTAGGTGGACCGAGCGCGGGTTGAACGATGGGATTGAGCGTTCGCCCGCGCTCGGTTTTTTTGAAGTTGGCGAGACGCAATATTGGTCGTCTTTGAATCCCGAGGACTTTCCATTAACACCGCGGCTTTAGCCCGGTGATAGTAATCGAGTTGGGAAGGGAAACCGTTTAAAACGGTTTCGAATCCTGTCGGGGGGGCTAGCTCGACCAGCACGAACCCAGGGGCTCTAATCGAGATGGGTAATACACATTGAGCTTAAGGCAGAAAATCATTTTAGGTTGTCTGGTGCTTTCTTCTGGCCTGCTCGGAATCTTTTGGTCAGCTCTCGCGATCAGAGTCGACGCGAGCCGTGCCCGAGCCGCGGCGGAGTCTGTCGAACCGGAGCGAGCAGGCCCTGGCGGTCCGGGACCTACCGTGCAGGAGTTGGTTGCAAAGCTTCCGCTCAGCTTTGAGCGGAACGTTGGCCAGTTGGACAGCCGGGCCCAGTTCTCGGCGCGCGGCGCCGGCTACAATTTATTTCTTACTGCCACCGGCGCCGTTCTTGAACTGCGGAAAAGTATTTCGAGGAGAATTGGGAGAACGCGGAGCGAGTCACCGCGTGATTTTCATCGTGATCAAGAGAAACCACCCACGCTGCTGGGTTTGAAGTTGCAAGGTGCTAATGCCAATGCTTCTGCCAAAGGCGTCGACGAACTTCCCGGCCGAAGGAATTATTTCATCGGCAACGATCCCGCCAGGTGGCGCACGGATGTGCCGACGTTTCGCGCCGTGCGCTATGAAGAAATCTATCCGGGCATCAGCCTTACTTACTACGGCAATCAACAACAACTCGAATACGATTTTGCGATTGCGCCGGGCGCTGATCCCCAAGCAATTCGGCTGACGTTCGAGGCTGGAGTGCGACCGCGAATTTCTGACGGAGGCGATCTGGTCCTGCGCACCGCCGGCGGTGAGGTGCGGCAACGCAAGCCGGTTTTCTATCAAGAGATCAATGGACAGCGCCGGTTAGTGGAGGGAAGCTTTCGCTTGTTCGGCGGACAGGCAGGGTTTGCAGTTGGCTCATACGACCGGACCAAATCGTTGGTGATTGATCCGACTCTGGTTTACGCGACCTACTTAGGCGCCAGCGGTGATGATTTCGGCAGCAGCATCGCGGTCGACAGCAGCAACAATATCTATGTTGCCGGGACGACGAGCTCAACCAACTTCCCTTTGCGT
Source organism: Blastocatellia bacterium (assembly GCA_033858155.1). Classification (GTDB taxonomy): domain Bacteria; phylum Acidobacteriota; class Blastocatellia; order Pyrinomonadales; family Pyrinomonadaceae; genus UBA11740. The sequence goes on along the minus strand of JAWVCT010000050.1, from coordinate 20,876 downwards.
AGCGCCGCGTTCGGCGCGAAGGCCGGCTTGGCAGATATCTTCGTGACGAAGATCGACGCGGCCGGCGCAAACGTCATCTACTCGACCTACATCGGCGGCAGCGGTCAGGATCGCGGCGACGGCCTCGCGATTGACGCCAGCGGTAACGCTTACGTCGTGGGCCGGGTTGATTCTTCATCAGTTAATTTTCCGACCACGCCTGGTTCCTTTGGGCCAAACTATCGGGGCGGCGATTTTGACGGAGTTGTTTTCAAGCTGAATGGACAAGGCAATGCTCTGATTTATTCGAGCTTCATGGGCGGCGAAGAGAATGATTCGACCGAAGGCGTCGCGGTTGATTCCGGCGGAAACGCCTACGTGACCGGCGGCACCAAGTCGACCGGCTTTCCCACAACTATTAACGCCTACCAGTCGACCCGGGCCGGCGATACTGATGCGTACCTGGCTAAGATCAACTCGACCGGATCGGCCTTACTCTACTCATCCTATCTGGGCGGCTCTGGAACAGATCGCGGCAGCGGCGTCGCCATAGACAGCAACGGGAATGCGTATATCTCAGGGTTTACCAGTGCCAGTGACTTTCCGACCGAGACTGCTTTTCAGAATAGCTTTGGCGGAAGCTTTGATGCGTTCGTCGCTAAATTTGACACCAACGGCAGCGGTGGGAGTTCGCTCCTCTTCTGTTCGTATCTCGGCGGGACAGGGGACGACAAAGCCTACGGCATCGCCATCGACAGCGGCGCGAATAATGTTTACGTAGTCGGCCAAACCTCTTCGAACAACTTCCCTTTGTTAACGCCCGCGCAACCTGCATTCGGCGGATCGTTTGATGCTTTCGTCGCAAAAATTTCGAGTAGCGGCACGAAAATCTATGCGACCTATCTCGGTGGGACTGGTGACGACCGCGGCGCCGGAATCGCGGTCAACTCCGCGGGGGCAGCCTACGTAACGGGCTTCACTTCATCCACAAATTTTCCTACGGTGTCGCCGCTGCAGATTTCCAATGGAGGAGGCTTTGATGCGTTTGTTGCGAAGATAAATCCCGCCGGAAGCGCGCTTCTCTATTCTACCTACCTCGGTGGCAGCGGGAACGAGAGCAACACGACGACAGGCACCTCGACGAATCCGATCGCGCTTGATTCCTCGAGCGACGCATACATCACAGGCTTTACTGCGTCCACAAATTTTCCCACGGCGTCGCCCTTGCAGCCTGCTAATGCCGGAGGCCACGATGCTTTTGTCGCCAGGATTACAGACGCCACGCCCGCGGCTGACTATTCGATCTCGGTGCTGCCCGGTTCACGCACGGTGATTCCCGGCGGCGGAACCACCTACACCGTGACGGCTACGCCGGTCGGTGGTTTCACCGGTACGATTTCGTTGAGCGCCTCCGGCTTTTCAAATGATTCGACCGCGACTTTCAATCCCACGACAATCGTTATCACGGACGGGTCGGCTAAGTCGTCGACAGTAACGGTGACTACGACAGCGGTGACACCACCGGGCAGCTACTCGCTGAACATCAACACCACGAGCGGAAACTTGCAGCACCCCGGCTCGGCCCAACTTTTTGTTTCAGGAACCGCGAGCGCGAATCTAGCGATTACCAAGACAGCATCACCTAACCCGGCGACATCTCTGGCCAATCTCACGTATCGGATTACAGTGACGAACAATGGACCGTCGCCGGCGACCAGCGTGAATGTCACCGATCAATTAGTGTCCGGCCCCGCATTTGTTTCAGCTATACCAACGCAGGGGACGTGCAGCGGCCCGCCCACGATTACCTGCAGCCTTGGCTCGATAGCGAACGGTTCGATCGCAATTGTGAACGTTACGATAACGCCGCAGACAGCGGGACAGTTGACGAACACGGCGAGCGTCGCCGCTACTGAAAGCGATCCCGACACGAACGATAACTCGACGACGATCCAAACGACCGTCAATGCGCCCGCCAACGGACCTTCAATGCTGGACCCCAATCTTTCAGTAAAGACGGTTGTCAGCGGTCTGTCACAGCCAACCAGCATGGCTTTCATCGGCAACAACGATTTCTTTGTGCTGGAGAAAAACACCGGCAAAGTCCAAAGAGTTATCAATGGCGTGATTCAGAACTCGGCTCCACTCGATCTGGCAGTCAACAGCGGATCGGAACGTGGACTACTCGGCATCGCCCTGCATCCGAATTTTCTGCTCAACAACTATGTCTATCTTTACTGGACCGAGAGTAGTACGGGTGCGGATTCAACCAATCTAGCGGACGTGTTTCAACCGCTGTCGAATCGCGTCGACCGTTACCTGTGGAATGGGACGACGCTGACTTTTGATCGGAACCTGATTAAGCTGCGCGCCTATCAGGCCGATGCGAATCAGCCATTGCGCGGCAATCACAACGGCGGCGTCCTGCGGTTTGGTCCGGACGGCAAGCTATACGTTTTGATGGGAGACAATGGCCGTCGCGGCCTGCTCCAGAACAATCAGCTTGGACCAGTCCCCGACGATCAGTTTGGTGGGCCAGAGCCGGACGATGCGCACCTGACCGGTTTCATCCTGCGGCTTAACGATGACGGCTCGACGCCGGCCGACAATCCGTTCTTCAATGCGTCCACATCGCTTACGGGCCAGGCCGCGGCGAATATCAAAAAGCTTTACGCCTATGGCGTGCGCAATGGGTTTGGTTTGGCTTTCGATCCGTTGTCAGGAAATCTTTGGGACCAGGAGAACGGCGACGACGCTTTTGACGAGATGAATCGCGTGACCGCCGGATCGAACAATGGCTGGGTAGAGACCATGGGTCCGGTCAGCCGCATCGCCCAATTCAAGCAGATCGAATCGACCTACGGCACGAGCGACTTACAACAGGTGCGGTGGCCGCCGTCTTTGATAGCCGATACTCCGGCGGCAGCGCTCGCGCGTCTGTACATGTTGCCGGGCGCGCATTACAACGATCCCGAATTTAGTTGGAAGTATCCAACGCCGGCGTCGCCTCTGGGTTTTGTCCAGGGCAGGGGACTCGGTCCGCAATTCGAAGGCGACATGTTTGTGGGTGCGGCGCGCACGTTTCTGTCGGGCGGTTTTCTTTTTCGCTTCAAGCTGACGCCGGATCGTTTGCACTTTGCGTTTACTGATTCGCGGCTTAACGATCTGGTCGCCGATAATCTGGATAAGTTCGATATTACCGAAAGCGAAAGCCTTTTGATTGGACGCGACTTTGGCATTACCGCTGACATCGAGACGGGACCGAACGGCAATCTCTTCGTCGTCTCTAACAGCAACAGCGCGGTTTATGAAATTTCAGGCAAGCAGCCGCTGGTGTTCACTGCCAGCCTGAATGGCGCGCAAGAAACCCCACCGAACAACTCAACTGCTACCGGCACCGCGACCTTAATGCTGAGTCCGGACGAACAGACGGCCCGAGTCTCGCTTAACTTCAATGGACTCTCGAGCGCCGAGACCGCCGCCCACATTCACGGTCCGGCCGCGCCGGGCGCCTCCGGTAACATTCTTTTCCCCTTACCGAACGGCAGCTTTTCTGACTTTCTGATCTCGCCTTCGCCGACCGACGTGCAAAATCTCAAGAGCGGACAGTTGTACATCAATGTTCACAGCAGCAATTTCCTGAGCGGCGAAATTCGGGGTCAGTTCGGCACGTCAACGTCAGCCAGCAGTATTCAATTTAGTAGCGCAAGTTACCTGGCCAGCGAGTCGTCGGGCCGCGCTACGATTACCTTTACCAGGATTGGAGACACTTCGGCTGCGGCCAGCGTCGATTACGCGACCAGTGACGCCAGCAACACAGTGGGCGCGAGCAACTGTAACGTCGTGTCAGGCAACGCATCGTCTCACTGTGATTACACTGCAACGATTGGCACGATTCACTTCGCTACAGGTGAAGCGTTCAAGACAGTCAACGTTCCGATTACCGACGATGCTTACGCTGAAGGCAACGAAAACTTCACGGTAAGTTTAAGTAACCCGATTGGCGCGACTCTGGGCTCACCGGCGACCAGCACCGTCACTATCGCGGACAACGAGATCACGACGGGCGCCAATCCAATCGACCAGGCAAGCTTCTTTGTGCATCAGCACTACCTGGACTTTCTAAATCGCGAGCCTGACTCGGGCGGTTTCGGTTTCTGGACGAACGAAATTATTTCGTGCGGCAGCAGCCAGAGTTGTATTGACGCAAAGCGGATCAACGTCTCGGCGGCGTTCTTCCTCTCGATAGAATTCCAGGATACGGGTTATCTGGTCGAGCGAATTTACAAAGCTGCCTACGGTAACGCGAACGGGAATTCAACTTTAGGGGGAATACACCAGCTTCCTGTACCTATCATTCGATTGAATGAGTTTCTGCCAGACACCCAGGAGATTGGTCAGGGTGTGGTCGTGGGTCAGGGGAATTGGCAGCAACAACTGGATAACAACAAGCAGGCCTTCACGACTGAGTTTGTGCAGCGCTCGCGATTCACCGCTGTCTTTCCGGCCTCGATGACGGCGGCGGAGTTCGTTGATGCACTGAACGCGAATGCGGGTAACCCTTTGTCGCCATCCGAACGCAATCAACTAGTGACTGATCTGTCGACGAATGTGAAGACACGAGCGCAAGTGCTGCGTGCTGTGGCGGAAGATACCGACCTGAACAGCGCTGAGTTCAACCGCGCGTTTGTGCTGATGCAGTACTTTGGTTACTTAAGAAGAAATCCGAACGACGCTCCCGATTCGGACTACACGGGCTACGATTTCTGGTTGACGAAACTGAACCAGTTCAACGGCAACTTCCAAAACGCCGATATGGTGAAGGCGTTCATTTCTTCCAGCGAATACCGGCAGCGGTTTGGACCGTAGCGTCGGGTGTCAGAAGCCCGCGCGTAAGCAAGGGCGACTACTGGATTGGTCGACTATGGATCCCCGGGCTAAAGCCGCGGTGCTAATGAGAAACATCCTAAGATTCCAACTGCATCGGTGCGCAGTCCGCATCGCCGAGCTCAATAACCGCCCACATTAATTGAAGGCCGCTTTTCCTCGTCGGGCTCGGCTTGTCTGAGGACTTCGCGAGTGACGGGGGCGGTGTCGCCGCGGCCGAACGCGACGTAGTCGAAAAGGTACGCCACTGGGTTTTTTGAGCCCCAGTGAAAATACGCGTGCGGAATCTTTCCCGTGCGATCGCGTAGATAGAGTAGGAAAGCAGCAATGGCGTTAGGGACGGCCGGCCCTTCCGCGCGCAGCACGCGGTAACCGCCCACCTCAAGGCCTTCTACTTTCATCTTGTTGGCAAAGTCGGAAGCGTCGCAAACTTCGACTTCGAGAAACAGGATTGGATCTTTAAGCGGGAGGTTGTGTGCCTCGCGGTTCTCGGCGATTTCTCGCCGATACTCTTCCGGGCTGCTGTCCTCGGGATGGTTGGTGATCAGGCGAATCGTTCCCTGGCTAGCCGCCTCGTCCAGAAAGCGTTTTGCGGTCTCGTCGATCTCAACACTCTCGACTCGCAGTTCGGTCGTGCGGACAATTCGTGAGAGAAACGAAACCAGGATGATCAGCGCTATGAAGAAGCCGGCTATCTTTATGCCGTCCGGTCTCTCGATGACATTGACAACAGTCGTGTAAGCAAACACGATCGCGATCACTCCAAAAGCTGCGCCCCAAAACTTCTGCTTTCGCCGTAAGGCCGAAACCGCCACCGCGATCGCGGCCGAACTCATCAAGACGAGTACGCCGGTAGCATAAGCCCCGCCCTGTGCATTCACATCCGCTTTAAAGATGAGGGTGATGGCAAAAGCGATCGCCGTGAAGACGATGACGAGCGGACGCATCGCGCGCGTCCAGTCGGGCGCCATCCCATAGCGCGGTAAATAGCGCGGCACGATGTTGAGCAACCCGGCCATCGCCGACGCGCCCGCAAACCACAAAATTAAGATTGTGCTGACGTCGTAAACACTGCCGAAAACATTGCCGAGGGATTCGTGCGCCAGGTAGGCGAGGGCGCGGCCCGACGCCGCCCCGGCCGGCAGGTCACCAAGCGCCGGGCGAAACTTCTCCGCCGGTATCAGCAGAGTAGTAATAAAGCTGCTGGCGACGAGCATTACACTCATTATGAGCGCCGCGACGACGAGCATCTTTTTCGTGTTGCGTATCCGTCCGAGCGGTTCCTCCTCAGTCTCGTTCGCATCGCCCTCAACGAGCGGCATTACCGCGACACCTGTCTCGAATCCCGAGAGTCCCAGCGCGAGCTTCGGAAAAACCAAAAGGGCGACGAATATGATCATCGTCCAATTGCCGCCTACTCTTGGATGATTGAGCAACGCCGACTGCCAATTCGAAATCACTGACGGATGCTGCGCCACGTGATACAAACCCACGGCAACTACGATCAGGTTAAGCAGTAGATACGCGAACACGAGGACAACCGCGATCCCGATGGCCTCCTTGAAACCCTTGATGAAGACACCTGAAAGAAAAGTTACGAGCGCGAGCGTGATCCCGATGTTCACAGGCGTCGCAGGTAAGCCATGAAGCAGATTGTGCATCACTGGATTTTCGACGATGTGGGCGGTGGCGTCTGCCGCCGAGAGCGTGATGGTAATAATAAAATCCGTGGCGACGAATCCCAGCAGGATCAGGATGAAGAGCTTGCCTTTCCACCAGGTCATGAGAGCGGCCAGCATCGAGATCGAGCCTTCACCATGAGGACTCTCTTCCGCGACTCGACGATAAATCGGCAAGGCGCCCAGAAGGGTCAGCAGCACGAGAATGATCGTCGCCACCGGCGCCAGGGCGCCCGCGGCCAGAAAGGCAATGCCTGGCTGATAGCCGAGCGTCGAGAAATAATCAACGCCCGTCAAGCACATCACTTTGTACCAGGGGTGTCGGCGGTGAAGCTCCTTCTCGCGCTCGAAGGGCCCTTCGATCTCTTTAACATAGCCTTCGAACAGCCAGCGCTTAAAAGCGGATTGCTGCGGTTGTGTTAGCCGAGACGGTTGGGCGGTCGTAACCACTCTCTTACCCCGTACGATCCTGCGACGATTTAATTGCTTCGGATTTCGAGGCCATTCTACTTCAAACGCGGCGGGGCACGGAAGGATTGGGTTCCGAGGCTGTGGGAAAGCTACTTTTTATAGACGGTGTTCAGAGTACCAACTTTATTAAGATCGCCGGATGCCTTGCAACTTTCATTACTTTCGCGTTTCAAGTTTTACCTTTATTATGCGCCCTCGGCTACGTGAGGGGAGAGACCCAAGTGAAACCTTCAAGCATGATTCCTATCGAAAGAATCGAAAAGGCAATTTACTTGATTCGTGGCGAGAGGGTGATGTTGGATCGCGATCTCGCGGAGCTTTATGGCATCCCCACTAAGGTATTCAATCAGACAGTGAAACGCCATACGGACAGATTCCCGGCAGACTTCATGTATCAGCTAACTAAAGAGGAGGCCGAGGGCGTTTTTTCTAGGTCACAATCTGTGACCTTGAAACGAGGACAAAATATCAAGTATCGACCGTATGCATTCACCGAACATGGAATACTAATGTTGTCGAGCGTCCTAAACAGTGAACGCGCTATCCAGGTCAACATTGAGATCATGCGCACCTTCGTTGAATTGCGACGAATGCTCGCGTCGAATGCCGAACTATCGCAGCGGTTTGATGAGCTTGAGAATAAGTATGATCGCCAGTTCAAGGTTGTGTTCGACGCGATTCGACAACTGATGTCGCCGCCGCTCTCGGGTGGCAAGCAAATTGGCTTTCGCTCCCGGCCAGTGAAGAAGTAACCCCCCCTGTGCCCACCGTGATCACCCTCGGAATGAAATCCAACTATTGGCCGCCGAGAATCTCAATGCGGATAGGATGTCCGCGATGAGTGCTGTCTCCGCGTCATATGAATCACCCACTCAAGCGACTAATAGTCTGAAACCGGCGCTAACCCGCCAGAGTTCATTCACGTCTCGAAAAAAGAATTTCGGCTAAGCAGTTCCTTGAGGCTCCCTGCAGAAGGGAAGGATTTCAACAATGCGAACGATCAAGCTCTCGATGGTTTTGCTTTTGGCCGTGCTCGGATTGACGGCGCTCGGTAACAGAGTTTTTCAGGGCTTTGCGGTTATCGGACAAGCCGTCACGCTCTCGGCGCCCGCGGAAGTGACGGCGTCGGACAATGCATACTCGACCAAGGTCGGCATTTCCTGGGATGCGGTGCGTGCCGCAACGCTCTACAGGATCTTCCGCAACACGGTGAATGACTCTGCCTCGGCGGTGGTCGTAGGCGCCACAGCCGAAGGAACGTTTTTTGATCCGACTGGAATAGCCGGACAGACTTATTTCTATTGGGTGCGCGCTGAGAACGGGAGCGTGATCAGCGGCTTGAGTACGCCCGACCAGGGAACCCGCGCAAACGGGATCATTAATGGACCGGTAGCTCCGCTCAATCCACCAACAGCGCCGGCAGGGAACCAGGTCACGGCGACGAAAGCGTATCTGGGCAAGGCGCTGTTCTGGGATGAACAACTTTCTTCGACGCGGACGGTTGCTTGCGGCACTTGCCACTTTGCTTCGAATGGCGGCTCTGATGCGCGGGCGATAGTTAACAGCGCGCGGTCGAGAAACGCCGGGGCCGACGGAGTGTTCGGCACGGGCGATGATGTCTTTGCTTCACCCGGAGTGGTCAGCAACAACAGCGACGGGACCTACATTTGGTCGCCGCTCTATGGCTTTCGCGAGCAGGTCACCCCTCGCAAATCGAGATCGTACATCGATGCGGGATACTCGAACTTGCTCTTCTGGGACGGCCGAGCGAACGGGACTTTCTCTGATCCAATAGGCGGGGCGATCGTGTTACCTAATGGCGCCGCGCTCGAAAGCCAGGTGCTCGGTCCGCCCGTAAGTTCCACCGAGATGGCCCATGCGGGCCGGACCTGGAACGACGTGGCGGTTCGCGTTACGGTAGCCAGGCCTCTGACCCTTTCACCTTCAGTACCGGCTGGGTTGAAAGACTGGCTCGGCGGTCGTAGCTATCCACAGTTGTTTGAAGAAGCCTTTGGCACGCCCGAAGTAACGCCGGCGCGAATCGCGATGGCGATTGCGACGTTTGAGCGGACGGTTTATTCAGACCGCACGCCTTTCGATCAGAGTGTCGCTGGAATTAGTCAGCTCACGCCTGAGCAAGTGCGTGGGCAAGGCGTCTTCAATCAATCGAGATGTAATGTTTGCCATGCTGGGACTCTCTTCAGCGACAACGCGTTTCACAACATCGGCGTGCGGCCACAGACGGAAGATACTGGCCGTTTCCAGGTGACCGGTAATGCAAACAACATCGGCGAGTTTCGCACGCCCAGCCTCCGCAACGTCGGGTTGCGCGGTCCCTATTTTCACGACGGTCATTTCGCGACGCTCGAAGAGGTGGTCGAGTTCTACAACCGCGGCGGCGATTTTGATGCTCCCAACGTCGATCACAATCTAATCAGGCCGCTGAATCTCTCCGCCGCGCAGAAATCCGATCTCCTTGCTTTCTTAAGAGGAGCATTAACCGATCCACGTGTCGCCGCCGGCGCCGCTCCATTCGATCGTCCGACGCTCTATTCTGAGTCCACTCGGGTTCCGCAGGTCTTGGGCAGCGGCACACAGGGAAGCGGCGGCAACGTCCCACAGGCCTCTGCCAATGAGCCTCCGCTGGCCGGGAATCCCAGTTTTGCAGTTGGAGTTTCAAACGCTCTCGGCGGCGCAACGGCGGTACTTGTGATTGACAGTAACGATCCTGGCACAGGGCCGGCGATCCCGGCGACGGCGTCGTTCGCGCGTGTGGCGGTGCAGCTTTCCGGGACCGGCGCTGGGCAGGGCTTCGGTTCAGTTAACCTGTTGATTCCGGCTAATCCGGCCTTGATTGGCTCGACCTTTTTCGGCCGTTGGTATGTCCAGGACGCGAGCGGAATCGGCGGCGTCGCGGTCACGCCGGCGTTCAAGTTCACCGTGTTTGGCGAGGCGACTGCAATCGGGCCGAACCCGATCGATGATACGCAGACCTATGTGACTCAGCAGTACAGGGACTTTCTTAATCGCGAGCCGGACCAGAGCGGGCTGGCATTCTGGACCAGTCAGATCGCTTCGTGTGGCAGTGACCAGACTTGCATTCAAGCCAAGCGCACCAATGTCTCAGCCGCGTTCTATCTTTCGATTGAATTTCAGCAGAGCGGCTATCTGATTTATCGCTTCTACAAGTCGGCGTACGGCAATCCGGCGGGCGCGCCCGTGCCTTTGACGCTCAGCGAGTTCTTGCCTGACTCACAAAAGATCGGGCAGGGAGTCGTCGTCAATCAAGCGGGTTGGGAGACGGTCCTGGAGAATAATAAACAGGCGTTCGCTGCCGAGTTTGTGCAGCGATCCCGATTCCTGTCGGCGTTTCCGACTTCGCTGAGTCCGGCCGAGTTTGTTGATCGCCTTTTCACGAACGCCGGTGTAGGGGCTTCGTCGAGTGAACGCACTTCGGCAATTAATGAATTCGGTGCGGCGGCGAACACTGCCGATGCGCTGGCGCGGTCGCGCGCCTTACGCCGCATAGCAGAGAACACAACCCTGGCGCAGCAGGAGTTCAATCGGGCGTTTGTCTTGATGCAGTACTTTGGCTACTTGCGCAGGAATCCGAACGACGCGCCGGACGCAGATTATCAGGGCTACAACTTCTGGCTAAATAAGCTGAACAGCTTTAACGGCGACTTTGTCAGCGCCGACATGGTCAAGGCCTTTATTTCTTCAGTTGAATATAGGCAACGGTTTGGACAGTGAGAACGACGTAAAAAGAAAGCGATCCACGAATCCACACGAAATAGGTCGAAAACGAAAACCCGGTTTTTTGTCGTGCTGGTTCGTGTGGATTAGTGGATCGCTTTATCAGCGTTGATCTTCAAGCAGCAAACTAGTTTTGCGCTAAGGTGCAGTCGTTACCTCTTTCAGGAGAGTCCCGTCAGGATCGATTTGGATCGACGTGGGCTGTCCTTTCGTATGCACACGCACCGACGCCAGCTTCCCCTTAGGCGAGATCGTGATCCGTTGTTTTGTTTCGCCGTCACTGATTTCGACTGGCACAGGATCGAGAAAGGCCTCACTGCTCTGTGTCTGCTTGAGCACAATAGTCAACGAGTCGCCGGTCAGATGTGAGGATAACTCGTAGACCGGATGACCGGCGCCATAAACCCAGCGCGCAAAAAACTCCTTCAAGTTTTTGCCTGATGATTTTTCCAGAGCAAGAAGCAAGTCGTCCGTGGTCGCGTTGCCTTCGTGATGTGCGTTGTAGTACGCGCGCAGGCCTTTGAAGAAATCTTCGTCGCCGAGGCGCCGCCGGAGCATGTGCAAGACCCACGCGCCCTTTTCATAATTATTGGGGTTGAGCAGCTTCATCAGATCCTGCGTTTCGCTATCGTGGATGGGAGCGTTGCGTTGCCGTTCGTAAGCGAAGTAGCGGGCGGCGGCATTTTGCATGTACTCGCGAAAGGAGTCCTCGCCTTCCTGTTTTTCGATGAATAGCCCGGCGAAATAAGTAGCAAAGCCCTCGCTCAACCAAAGGTCCGACCAGGTGGATTCAGTTACCGAGTCACCAAACCATTGGTGCGCGATTTCGTGGGCCACGACGTCTTCGGTCCTCGTCGGAATATCGAATCGGCGGCTCATTAGGTCGTTGCTGCGCGGTTCAAAGATCGTGCTGGCGAAAACGATAGCGCTGGAGTTTTCCATTCCGCCGAACCGCGTCGCGCCGACAATCAAAGCTAATTTTTCATAAGGGTAAGGCGCTATGGTCTGGCTGAAGAAGGCCAAAGCCGGCGCGGCCGGCGCAAACCCCTTCGGCGCATAAGCGGCATCTTTCTTGGGCACGTAGTAAGACAGTGGAGTAACGGTCTGGTCCTGGGCGTCGATCTTTAAGCCCTCGCTCACGGCGATCACCATGCAGTAGGCCGGAATCGGTTTCGTCTCTTCGAATCCCCATATCCTTATAGATTTGTTCGTGCGATCCATCGACACCATCCTGCCGTTTGCGACCACGATTTCACGATTAGGAGCCGAGACGGTGAACGACACGGGTGCCTTTGCGGACGGATGATCGAGGCAGGGAATCCATTGATGGACGCGGTTGGGCCAGTTGTCGCCTGTCGCTGAAGGGTTGCCATCGCGATCGTTCGCGAAGATTAGACCGTCCTTTGGCCGCCCGTGATAGGTGATCGTCAGGCTGAGTTTGTCGCCGCGCTTCGCGGCGCGCCGCAGAAAGACATCCAACATGTCCGGCTTGCGCTCAAATCGAACTGGAGAACCATCTACTGTCACGGCGTCTATAGGCATCTCTCCAAAATCCAAATCGATCTTGGTTAAACCAGCAGCCAAGACTTCCAAAGTAATCTTCGTTCGGGCCGCGGCGATTTCACTGAGCTGATCGTTGAAGGAAAGCGAAACATCGTAATGGGTAGGTTTCCATGAGTCGACGATTCGCTCGCGGCGCTGGGCTGCGAGGTTCAAAGGAAGACCGAGGAAAAATAGGACGGCGCCAAGCAGAACTAAACTACGACTACGACGCAACAATTTCCAGGTGGTTGAGTTATGCATAGCGCTATCTTCAAAAAGTTTTGGTTAACGAATACCCAACATTAAGAGCGCCGAACGATCCGAGACCTCGCCGACGTTTTTCCATTCGAGATAAGCAATGCGTTCGGCCTCGGTAACGGGACGATTTCCCAGGCGCGCCGCCGGGGTGCGCTCGAACGCTCGATCGGTCAGGGCCATGTGTGGATTACGCACGTGAAGCGCGTGTGGCTCAGTCAGAGCTCGCTCGGCAGACTCGACGTCCGGAAAGAATTCTTCGTAGGCAAGCAAGTGCCAGACGGTTGCGGAGTCGCTTTGGTCGATTGCAATTACGCGTAGCAACCCAAAGCCGCTTTCAAGCTGAAAGATTAGATCGTCACCGGGTGCGAAGGACTGGGCCATGACTTTCAAAAGGTATCAGCAACCAGGGCATAAGCCTAGTGAGAATTATGCATGCGGTTTGTGGCGCCAGTTCTCATTAGCACCGTGGCTTTAGCCCAGTGAATCCAGTACGCGCGATACTCTGAAACCGTTTGAAACGGTTTCTCTTCCTCGTCTCCCAACCAATCACCAGGCTAAAGCCGCGGTGCTAATGAGAAGGTTGCCGGGCTAAAACTGATTGCCGGTGGGAGCCGTTATTTGATCACCAAACCGATCACGATCAATTGAAAATCCGTACCCGCGACTCTACAATGCCGAACCAGATTGGATCCATCAAACGCGAATAAAGACTACTACCATGTTCTCGGCGCCAGCGACACCGCTTCGCCGCGTGAGATCGAACGTCTTTACAAGAGGTTGGCCCATCAGCATCACCCTGATCGCGGCGGTTCGGAAGATGGCATGAAGGCGCTGAATGAGGCGTATCAAATACTGCGCGATGAAGCCAGGCGAAGAGAATACGATTCGCGGCGAGCGCGTCCGGTAACCAGAACTGCCCCGATTGCGGCGACGCCGGCAGCGCGCGAAGTTGGCGTGTATGGTCAATTATTGAGCGCTTTGCTGTGCATGCTGGTGGGGTTAATGCTTCTGTTTCTGGTGCACTTTAATGGCCTGTGGTTTCTTTGGCCGCTCTCGATCCTGGCAGCGGGAGTAGTTCTCTTCGGTGTGATCATGGCGCACACGGCGATGACCAACGCGCGCGCGTTACTTCCGGCTCGACATCCGGCGTTCCGCTTTCGGACCCTACAGGAGATCGCCTTCTGGTCGCTTATTTGCGCGGGCGGTTATGTTGTCTATCTGGTTCTGACGTTTATCTAGGCAAAAAGGCGTTCATGGTTACAGGTCTTGATCTTTTGTTTCTCGAGGTAAACAACCTTGAAGACTCGCTGTCGTTCTATCATGAACGGCTTGGGTTTGAAATCGAATCACACAATCCCGAAGCCGAACCGCCTATTGCTTCGCTGCGCGCGGGTTCTTTGCGAATTACTCTGGTGCAGCAGATCGAAACGATGCTCAAACGCGGTCGGGGCGTGCACTTCGTGATTGGTGTCCGCGACGTGGATCAATTCTATGACGGATTGAAGAAGAGCGAAGTGCAAATCAGCGAACCGACGGATGAAGGTTGGGGCGGGCGGTTTGTCAGCTTGCAAGACCCCGATGGCTATCGTTTATTTTTCGTCACCTGGGACAGTCAGAAGCGGGCGTCATAGTGAAAGTGAGTTCGCTGTTCGTCGCCGAAGGGATTCAAAATGAACTATCAACACATCGAAAATCTCTTGATTCGCTTTCGTGGCCAGTCAGTCATTATCAAGACTATCTCGGGCGGCATTTACGAAGGAACGATCAGTGATGTGACTAACGACTACGTTTCGCTGAAGGCAAAGAATCAGGGCGATGGAGACGATTTAGTCATCGTTCTGCTCCACGGTATTGAGTCGGTTTTGCCTCAGACAAAGTGATGGGATCTATCACGAAAAGTGATTTGTTTTACGCAACGAAAATTGCGTCAACGAAGCCGAAAAAAAACCGGAAGTTTCGGTTGCATCTTTAATGTGGTTTGTGCATAATCATCCCGCGCCCGGCTCCCCGCTGGGCGAAGTGGTCGCGTGGGGTGAGGACACGTGGCCTTAGGGTGGGGCTTGTGGGAGGGCCCCGCCCGCTTTATTTTTAGGGCCGAGTTTTTGAGCGCCGTTTCGGTTCCGCCACTGTCCCGATAAAAATTGCATCGTTGGATTTTCCCAGGAAGTGGCATAAAATACGGCCCGACAAATGAACTCGAACTTGTCCGTCTTGGAATAAATGAAGCATCAGGCCACCTCGTAGGTGGGCGCTTCGCCACAGTCGCCGCTTTCGGAGCGCACGCTGTGGCATTTTTAGCGCCGCGATTAACGAGGGATTTGCCTTAGATAAAAAATGGCCTCATTAAAGCGTCTGCTGGTCGGTAGTCCGATCAGAACGGCACGCTTAGCACACGAACGACTTACCAAGAAGACTGCCCTGGCGATCTTCGCTTCGGACGCACTCTCGTCCACTGCATACGCAACGGAACAGATTCTCCTGGTGCTGGCCGCGGCTTACGTCGCCGGCCAGACCGACGCCTTTAGCCACGTAATCCCCATTTCGATTGCCATCGCCATTCTGCTGGTGATCGTGACCATCAGTTATCGCCAGACTATTTATGCCTACCCCTCTGGGGGCGGTGCATTCATCGTCGCCAAAGAAAATCTGGGTACCTTACCGGGACTGGTCGCAGGCGCCTCGCTACTGGTCGACTACGTTCTCACGGTATCCGTTTCGGTTGCGGCTGGAGTTGAAGCCATTACTTCAGCGATGATGGGGACGCGTTTCTCAGAGCTGCACAATCATCGCATCTTGTTATGCCTCTTTTTCATTGGCTTCATAACGGTCGCCAATCTGCGCGGCGTGCGCGAGGCAGGTTCGTTGTTTGCCGCGCCCAGCTATGCATTCATCTTTAGTTTTCTGTGTTTGATCGGGTACGGTCTATTCCGTTATTACACCAGTCCAGGCCTTGTTCCGGCGCCCAACGATGTCGACCTGAAGATCGCTGAAGGTTATCAGGCTCACCCGTTAAGTCTGCTTCTCTTGCTGGGTGCGTTTGCGAATGGTTGCGCCGCGCTTACCGGAATCGAAGCGATATCGAATGGCGTCCAGGCCTTCAAGCAGCCTGAGTCAAGAAATGCCGCCACGACGCTCTCATGGATGGCCGCCCTTTTGATCATAATGTTTTTGGGCGCCAGCGTGCTGACGCGTCTCTTCAACATTCATCCGCATGAGCACGAGACAGTCATCTCGCAAATCGCGCGTATCGTTTTCGTTGGTAAGCTGGGTTGGTTCTATTACGTTGTGCAGGCCACGACCGCGGCGATCCTGGTACTGGCTGCGAATACGTCGTATGCGGGTTTTCCGCGCCTGGCGTCGCTCCTCGCGCGGGATCGCTTTTTGCCGCGGCAGCTTGCCAATCTTGGTGATCGTTTGGTGTTTTCCAACGGCATCGTCCTCCTGGCAGTCTTCTCCGGACTACTGGTTTGGGCTTTTCGGGGAGACACGAGCCGGTTGATTCCTCTGTATGCCGTGGGCGTTTTTCTGTCATTCACTTTGTCGCAGGCAGGAATGGTAGTTCATTGGTGGCGCGAGGGAAATATGTTGCGCGGCCTGCGGGCATCTGCCGGCACACCAGCACCAGCCGCTGCCGAAAATCGAGCTCGATCAGAAGACAACCTTACAGGGAAACTCAAGGCCAGGTCGCTGGCGACTGCAGCGCCGAAGTCCATGGCGGATGTTACTCAGCTTCAAAAGAAGTCGCACTGGAAAAAATATCTGGTGATCAACGGCGTCGGCGCGATCTCGACCTTCGTCGTGCTGATGGTTTTCATTCTCACCAAGTTCATGCATGGCGCGTGGATCGTTGTAGTCTTGATTCCGTTTTTGGTGCTGCTCTTTCTTAGAATCCACCGTCATTATCTTGAAGTCGCCGAACAACTCTCTACCGAAGGGTTGGAAAGCTTGCGCCCGGTTCGCCACGAAGTAATCGTGCCCATCTCGGGCATTCATCGTGGAGTAATTGCGGCGCTTGAATACGCAAAGTCGATCGCGCCCCATCACGTCACGGCGGTGTATGTAAATCTCGACGAAGAGAATACTCGCAAGCTACGCGAAAAATGGGAGCAGTGGGGGTCAGGGGTGAATCTGGTTGTGGTGGCGTCGCCCTATCGGTCGCTGCAGCGTCCGCTCCTCAACTATGTCGATAGGGTGAAGCGCAGTTCGCACGGCGAAGTCATTACTATTGTCCTGCCCGAGTTTGTGCCGGCAAAGTGGTGGCAGAATTTACTGCACAATCAGAATACTTTGTTTCTGAAGGGCGCGCTGCTTTTCAAAAAGGGAGTCGTCGTGACGAACGTGCCTTATCATCTTGAGCACTAAGCCGGATCGTCGCAGTGAACTTCAGGCAGTCGCCGTCATGGCTCGTCCGGCAAGGAAACAGGAGCGGCAGTAGACCGGACGGCCCTGCGACGGATAAAAAGGAACGGTAGTCTCCTCGCCGCATTCGGCGCAGATCACGATCACCTCAATGCGCTGCTTGATCCCGGAGACCTGGGCAGCGGAAATCGCCTCCAGCCGCTCATTCTTGGCTTGTTTGCAGGGCTTGCAACGCTTCGGTTCGTTCTTCAGGCCCTTGTCGTGAAAGAAGATCTGCTCCCCCGCAGACCAGGTGAATGGCTCGCAGCAATCGACGCACGTGATCGGTCGATCCTGAAAGTCAGAGGACTGCTGAGTTTCGATCTGTTGCGGCTTGTTGTTCGACATTGTGGTTTACCCTCCTCGGTTCACTGACGCCACAAAGGTAGGCGCGAACTTGCGCAGGCTGTACGAGGAGGCCGCCAAAAATTCAGCTAGTGCCGGTTCGCGTATGCTGTTCAAAAGCAGCGGCCACAGCGGCTGCACTTATATGACTAAGGCCAGCGACTGTCAAGCATTTTCGCGGGAAATGTGTTTGCCTCTTTGATGCCGACGTTTGGTGCGAGTTCCTTAATCGTAATCGGGGTTGACTGGCATTGGGCATGAGCACAAGAACTCTTTTCGCAAAATGAGAATTCTGGTTATTGGTTCAGGAGGGAGAGAACATGCGCTGCTCTGGGCGCTGCGCAGAAATGCAACTCAACCGCTGGACCTTTTTTGCGCGCCCGGGAATGCGGGCATAGCCGAGATAGCCAAGTGCCTGCCCGTGAGCGTTGACGATATCTCTGCCCTGGCATCTTTTTCCGAAGCGAAAAAAATTGACTTGAACGTGGTCGGGCCCGAAGGTCCTTTAGCCGCCGGTATCGTCGATGAATTCGAAAGGCGCGGGCTCAGCATCGTCGGACCAGGAAGGGAAGCCGCGCGTCTGGAATCAAGCAAGGCGTTCGCGAAAGACTTCATGCGCCGTCACTCGATTCCCACGGCTCGTTACCGAATTGCTTCGTCTGCTGATGAAGCGTTTCGGATTTTGCAGACAGGTGAATTCGGCGGAAAGTCCGCTCCTGTGGTAGTGAAAGCCGACGGCTTGGCGGCGGGAAAGGGTGTGATTGTGGCCGGATCACGGCTCGAAGCCACGAAAGCCGTCGAGGATCTAATGGGCGGAGCGATCAGCGCAGATGCCACGCAACGGATCATTATCGAAGAGGCGCTAACGGGACGGGAAGTGTCTTTGCTCCTGTTCTCTGATGGCAAAGACTTTCGCCTAATGCCGGCCTCGCGCGATCACAAACGGGTCGGCGAAAACGACACCGGGCCCAACACCGGCGGCATGGGCTCTATCACTGAGGCAGGCATTCTGCATGATACCGTGCGCGAACGCATCGTTCGCGAAGTCGTTCAACCGACCTTACAGGGAGCGCATGATGAAGGCTTTCCATTTCGCGGCGTACTGTTCGTCGGTTTAATGCTGACATCGGATGGACCACTAGTGCTCGAGTACAACGTGCGTTTTGGCGATCCGGAAACTCAGGCGATCATGATGCGGCTGAAGAGCGACTTGGCAATGATCTTTCAGGCGATTAGCGAAACGCGTTTAGGTGAGATTGAGATCGATTGGTCTGATGAACCCTCCGCATGTGTCGTGCTTGCTGGGCGAGGCTATCCGGCTAAACCAGAAATCGGTGCGGTCATAAACGGATTGAATCTTGTCGAAGGAGACGAGAACGTCGCTGTCTTTCATGCGGCTACCTCGCGCGGGCCAAACGGAGAATGGCTTACCGCGGGAGGGAGGGTGCTTGGAGTAACGGCAAAGGGAGAGACTCTCGACCTTGCCTTGTCCCACTGCTATGGTGCGATCGCCAACATCCATTGGGACGGCATGCATTACCGTAGGGACATTGGGCGCGGCTGAGGAGCCGGAAGCCACGTTGTGGATTTCTCGCTTTCGTTGATTTCGACATCGCTCCGGCAGCCAACTTGCGCAAACGGCATGGGCCTACTCAGGTCGAAATCAGGACCCGGCCCTTCCTACACGCGCTGCCTCTGCCTAAGGTTATTTGCTATACTCCCCACCAAAATCGGTTGAAAATGCAACCGCGCGCGTTATGGCTTCGTATATTCGACGGCGTGCCAGCGTTTTCAACGACCGCATTTAGATCTGACCTGATCTGCGAATCTTAGTTGGCCGGAGGATGAAATGGGACTGTGGACAAGAGTAAAGCGTTCGATGCGCGCGCTTTTTGGCGGGATTGTCGAAAAAACCGAAGATCCGGAGCTGATCCTTCAACAGACGATTCGCGACATGCGCGACCGCATTCCTGACCTGAATAATTCGGTCGCGCAGGTAATGGCTACGGAAAAGCTTCTGGGTAAGAATAAAGAGCGGCTCGAGACTCAGGTTGTTGACCTGGACTCGAAGATCAAGGCCTCCGTCAAGATGGGTCGCGACGATATTGCCACGGCCTACATTGGTCAGCTCTCTCAGGCGCAGGTCGATCTTCAGAAAACCGGGCACCAATACGAACACGCTCAGTTGGCTTCAAAACAGGCGTTGAAGGCGCGCGACAACTATGTTTTGCAAATGCAGCGGCGCAGTGCCGAAGCCATGCAACTCATAAATCAGTCGAAGCAGGCGAGACTGCAAGAGCAACTGGCGCAAACCATGGAGTCGTTCCAAATCGGCGACGATGCTTCGACCTTCAACGAGATGCGAGACAAGATCGATCGTCGCGCCGCCGCTGCTGAGGCCAAGATGCAGCTGGGGTCTGCCTCGGTCGACAACCAGATGCAGGAAATCGAGCGCGAAGCGATGGACATGCAGTTGCAGGACAAACTGCTCCAGTACAAGCGCGAAATGGGTTTGTTGCCTGCCGGGAGTTCTGATTCAGCGCAGCAGGCGTTACCGGCCCAGGGCGAGACTACGCCGCAGCAATAGGCGTGGGTTGCAGTTTGGAGAGTTCCGCCTTTAGGCGGCAGTGGCTGGCAGACACAGTCGCCGCCTAAAGGCGGAACGACAAACCTCGTTACGAACAAAGAGCAGACACGTTTCGTAAGATAAATGGAATTGCCCAAGATCGATTTTCGGTACCTGAAAGAGGCATTCAAAGAGCCGATCAACTTTTGGGGCATGGCCGGCTTTGCCATCGTGGCCGCGTATTTTCAGGATGTGATCCCATTGATGGCCGGAATGGGAGCCGAAGCAATTTATCTCTCCGTTGTGCCAGCTACTCCTTTCTATCGTCGTTTGGTGGAGCGTCGCGAAAAAGAGCGCGCGCGGAAACTTCGTGACGCCCAGCGCGAAGCGGTAATCAAGGGTTTCGATCCACGCGAGCGTGAAGCCGTTGAGTACCTGCGCTGGATGAAGAATCAGATCTATACAAACTATAAGAAATTCACTACCAGCAAACAGGTCCCCGCGAATATTCAAAGCCTCGATCAGCGTTGGGAGGACTTCGTTGATCTGCTCGATGTCTACCGCCGGCGCAAACATCACCTCCGCGCAATTAATCGTCAGGCGGTGCAGAACCAACTGAAACAGGCGGAGCATGCGATCCGGAACTCTCCCGACGATCGTGCCCGGCGCGTACAGCAGGCGAACGCGGAAATCCTCAAACGCCGGGTCGCCGCGTTCAACGACCTGGAGCGATCGGTGCGCCTGGTCGAAGGACAGTTGCAATCAATCGAAAACTTTTTTGGACTCGTTAGCGATCAGGTGGTAACCCTCCCCACTCCCGAAAGGGTCTCTGCTCTGCACTTCGAAGAGCTCAGTGATTCGATCGCGATGACGCGCCAGATGCTCGAAGAAACCGCGGATACCTTTGGCATGCTCGACAATCAAAATCGCGAGCTGGATATGCTCCTTTCCGGTGGGTCGCCAGGCAAGTAGAAAAATCTCAATCAAGCTCGGGT
>JAWVCT010000049.1:0-6120 GCA_033858155.1 Blastocatellia bacterium | reverse complement strand
TTCCGTCGAATTGATGCGAGCATCCGGCAAATCAAATTTATGAAGGGTTGAGTTGTCTCCAGGTACCGGACAGATGATTTGCGGCTGTGCCGCCTGATGTGCGGAAAGGCTCGGCCTTTCCGAGCCGCGATCGTTTTGCTCCCATCGAGGCTCTGCCTCACTCGGCCTTACGAGGCATAGCCTCTCCAAATCTTCACCAGCGTAACGGAAAGCCGGAGGCTTCCGCACATCAGGCGGCACAGCCGCTTCAAAACGCATATGTTGTGATGTCGCCCCGCTGGGGCTCACTGCGGATTGTCGGACGCTTACCCTCCGCTTGCCCTGTGGGCTACTAATATATCGTCGGCTTCGCTGACTGGGACCGCTTAATGCCGATCATGAATCTCAACCATCTTGCAAAATCCTCTGGCAGTCTTAAAATCAAATAATAACTGAGCGAGAACAAAATGGCAGCGGATCAAACCAGGAAAGATCTCATGGAGGAAGGTGCGCCAAAGGGAACGACTCCTTCGTCAATCCTCGACGCTCAATCGCCGGAAGAGACCTCGCCGCCGGTCGTCAAACCGATCAGCAAAGTTGCGGGCGGCATGCCCGCGGTGCTCAGCACTGCCAAATACACCTTCAAAGAGATGGGCCCGATCCGTGGGGCGCGCACGCTGCTGCCATTGAACCAGAAGTTCGGGATTGATTGTCCGGGTTGCGCCTGGCCCGAGCCCGACGGCGAGCGCTCGCATTTCGAATTCTGCGAAGAGGGCGCCAAGCACGTTGCGGACGAAGCCACGAAGAAGCGAGTCACGCCTGAATTTTTCAGAGAGTGGAGCGTGGCCGCGCTTTCGCATCAGTCCGATCAATGGCTCAATGCTCAGGGCCGCATTACTCATCCAATGGTCCTGCGCGCGGGTGCTGATCATTACGAGGCGATTGGTTGGAAGGACGCGTTCGCGCTGCTCGCGAATGAACTAAACGCTTTGGCTTCGCCGGACGAAGCGATCTTTTACACTTCAGGTCGGACCAGTAACGAAGCTGCTTTTCTCTATCAACTTTTCGTGCGGCAGTTCGGCACTAACAATCTGCCTGACTGTTCGAACATGTGCCATGAATCAACCGGCACGGGAATGAAAGAGAGTCTCGGCTTCGGCAAAGGCACGGTGACGCTGGCGGATTTTGATCTGGCCGACGCCATCTTTGTTATTGGTCAAAATCCGGGAACGAATCATCCGCGCATGCTGACATCGCTGATGCAGGCAAAACGGCGCGGCTGCAAGATCGTGCATATCAATCCGCTGCCTGAGACGGGACTGGCGCGCTTCAAACATCCGCAGGAAGTTTGGACCTGGTTGGGTAAAGGTACGAAGCTGGCCGATCTTTTTTTGCAGGTTCGGATCAATGGCGACGTGGCTTTGCTCAAAGGAATCATGAAGGAACTGTTCGACGCAGAAGAGCGCCGTCCTGGTCTCGTCCTGGATCACGAATTCATCAATCGCCACACGATCGGGTTCGCAGAGTTTAAAGCCGCGCTCGGTTCCATTCACTGGGGCGACATCCTCGAACAATCCGGCGTCTCGAAAGTCAAAATCGAAGATGCCGCGCGAATTTTCATCGAGTCGCAGCGCGTGATCTTTTGCTGGGCCATGGGACTGACTCAGCACAAGAACGGCGTGGCCAATATTCAGGAGATCGTTAACCTGATGCTGCTGCGCGGACAACTCGGAAAGCCCGGCGCTGGGTTGTGTCCAGTGCGCGGGCACAGCAACGTTCAGGGTGATCGAACGATGGGCATCTGGGAACAACCGACTGAGAAGTTCCTCGACGACCTGGGAAGGGAATTCGGTTTTGAGCCGCCGCGGAAGCATGGTCTGGATACCGTGCACGCGATTCAAGCGATGCATAGCGGCGAAGCGAAAGTATTTTTCGGGCTCGGCGGAAACTTTCTTTCGGCCACGCCCGACACTGTCTACACGGCCGAGGCCCTGCGTCGTTGTAGTCTGACTGTGCAAGTTTCGACGAAACTGAATCGCGCGCATTTGATCACGGGCAAGCAGGCTTTGATCTTGCCGTGTCTGGGTCGGACTGAGATTGATGAACAGCAGAGCGGGCCGCAGATGTTGACCACGGAAAACTCAATGTCAGTGGTCGAGGGCTGGCAAGGACGTCTGGCGCCGGCTTCAAACGATCTATTGAGCGAGCCGGCAATTGTCGTCGGCATGGCGAAGGCTGTGCTGGGCGATCGTACGCGTGTTGACTGGAATGGGCTGCTAGCTAACTACGATCGGATTCGCGAACACATCGAGCATGTCGTGCCCGACTTTGAAGATTACAACCAGCGCGCGCGCCAGCCGGGCGGTTTCTATCTCCCCAATCCTATTCGCAAACTGAAATTCAATACTGAAGACGGCCGGGCGCATTTCACCGTTCATGGATTGCCGCGGCACAACCTGGAGCCGGGACAGTTTCTGATGATGACCATGCGTAGTCACGATCAATTTAATACTACGATCTATGGTCTGGACGATCGTTATCGAGGAATTCGCAACGGGCGCCGCGTGGTCTTTCTCAACCCTGATGATATTCGGGTGGGCGGTTTTCATGATGGTCAGACGGTGGACTTGATCAGCCACTTTGAAGGAGAAGAACGCATCGCACATCGTTTCACGATCGTGAGCTACAGCATTCCGCGCCGCTGTGCCGCGACTTATTATCCGGAAACGAACGTGCTCGTGGCTGTGCGGAGCTTTGCGGATAAGAGCAATACGCCGGTTTCGAAGTCGGTGGTGATTAGCATCACGGCTTCGGTTCCGAAAGAGTGAGCGAGTTCACCAAAGCGATTGATCGTTGTCCCGAAAAGAAGATTAGTCTAGCCATTGACCAACGCCGCCATGATGCGAGCAGGTACCGCGATGGTTTCGGCTAAAGCTGTACGATCCATCGCGGCAGCGGGCCGTTGCTCCGGCAGGTGCGCTCTTGCGAAAGATGGGTGATTGAACGCGACGGCCTTCAACATTTCTATAGGTACGCCGATGCCTATGTTGACCGAATGCGGACGAAAACATCAGAACCAAAGCGAGGAAAACAGTCGTTAATAATCTAGTGAGTTTCATGAGAATATCCTTCGAGACTAGAGGTTAAGGTGTTCGTAACGAGTCTAACTAAGCAGTGCGCAGACTACTGTTAGATGGGTTAGATGTCAATTGTTACGTAAGGATAATTGCTGGCGCAAGGATCGTTGAGTTAGCCGTGTCATATTTAGCCTTTGACGGGAAGGCAGAGGCTTACCGCGCCGTGCTGGCGCGAAGCCTCAAGAGAGAAAATGAGTTTCATCGCATCAGAAAGTTCAAGGTCAACTTCGAAAAGCGATCTCTACGACCGGCTCGCGGAGCAGCTTTCCAGTCTGCTCGCCGGTGAACGTGACTTGATTGCCAACGCGGCCAACTTCTCAGCGCTGATCTTTCATTCGCTTCCGGATTTGAACTGGGCCGGGTTCTACTTTTTGCAAGACGACGAACTTGTGCTCGGGCCATTTCAGGGCCGACCTGCATGCGTGCGAATCGCGATGGGTAAAGGCGTGTGCGGCACGGCGGCGCAATCGCGCGCCACCACGGTTGTCCCTAACGTCCATGAGTTTCCCGGACACATTGCTTGCGACAACGCATCGAATTCGGAAATCGTGATACCGTTGATGAAAGGTGAAAGATTGATGGGAGTGCTCGATCTCGATAGCCCTCTGGCAGGACGGTTCGATGATGAAGATGCGAAGGGGTTGAACCGGCGGATATCGGTGTTCGTTGAATCGACCGAATGGCAATAGGTTTGAGCTCCGATAGGAGCGAAATATTTATAGAACTTGTGGGAAGCGAATCATCAGCTCCGATAGGAGCGAAATGTTCACGGTTTTTATGCCGCTCCTAAAGGAGCTTAATTAATTTAAATTTAGCTGCGGGGCTACAAATATTTCGGCCCTACGGGCCGACGACATATTTCGGGCCGAAGGTAGACGGTCACTATCGCAGATGACTGAAACGAAAATCTCACAGCCCACAATCATTGCGGTCAGTGGCTTGTCATCGAACACTGGCAAGACGACTCTGATGTGCGATCTGCTCCAGCGTCTGCCGGGGTGGGAAGCCATCAAGTTGACGCGCGGGCATTATCGCTCCTGCGGCAAGGATCCGCAGGGCTGCTGCGTCAGCGATTTGATCCGCGATGAGCCGCTGGTTCGCACCGGCCGCGAAGAGAATTACGAAGCCGGCAAAGACACGGGCCGCTTCTGGGACGCGGGCGCGGCGAACGTGCACTGGGTGATCGCCGGCGAAGATCAGGTTGAAGAAGGGATCAGGCAAGCCTTGTCACGAGTGCAATCCGCGGGTGTCCTGGTTGAAGGCAATAGCTTTCTGGATTTCGTCGCGGCTGATTTCGCGATCATCTGCGCGCGCGCGGGAGAGAATCGCTTGAAGACTTCAGCGCGGCGAACCCTGGAGAAGGCGGATGCGATCTATCTTTCAACTGTAGACGATTGCGAGGCCGGCACATCTCGCGCGCGATTTGATGGCTGGCGCGTAGGTTTGTCGATTAATCTAAATCTTGATGGATTATCAATGCTGACGAGGGAAGATATTCCCGAGTTAGCCACGCGTATTCGGGCGATCTCCGAGAGACTGATTTGTTCGCGCCCGGCGGCGCTCAGTGCGGAGGGGACATCCGCGCTCCCAGCATCATGATCTAATTTTTCGCGCTTTATGGGTTCAGTGCAGGCCCGCGTTCCAAAATGATCACTATTCGCAAATCAGAAGATCGCGGCCACTTTGATTTTGGCTGGCTGGACACCTATCACACTTTCTCGTTCGATCAATATTACGACCCGGCGCACATGCACTTTCGCAGCTTGCGCGTCATCAACGAGGATCGCGTCCAACCGGCACATGGATTTCCGACGCATTCGCACCGCGACATGGAAATCATTACCTACATTCTTTCGGGCGCTCTCGAGCATCGCGACAGTATGGGCAGTGGCTCAGTCATTCGTCCCGGCGACGTGCAACGAATGAGCGCTGGCACCGGCGTGTCGCACAGCGAGTTCAATCCTTCGGAGACTGAGCCGGTTCATCTTCTGCAAATCTGGATTCTGCCCCAGAAAAATAATTTGCCGCCGAGCTATGAAGAAAAACACTTCGGCGAAGAAGAACGGCGTGGCCGGCTGCGAGTGATTGCCTCGAATGATGGACGCGGGGGTTCTGTCACTATTCAACAGGATGTGCGCCTCCTGGCCGCTGTGTTGGAAGCTGGGCAGACAGTAGTCCATGCCCTCGACACGCAGCGGTCGGCGTGGTTACAGATCGCGCGCGGTACTGTTGGTTTGAACGAAGTCGAGCTAAAGCAGGGCGATGGCGCTGCGGTTAGCGACGAAAGCGAACTCACGATTAAGGCCCACGATCAGGCCGAGGTGCTGCTGTTCGATCTCGCTTAACTTGAAAGCAAGGTCCGTTGGTTTCGACCAATCCTTACCCGGACCGTCCTATTCATCCGCGCGATGGATCGCGGCCACCGGCGTCTGCACGTCGCGCAGTTCACCTACCGTGTCCTTGATCCGCAAAGCCAGCTTTTCGATCTTTTCGACGCGCTCGCGTGGTTTCCCAGTCAGCTCTTCACGCAACATTAGTTGCGCTTGTCCGAGCAGGGCAGCGAGCGGGTTGTTGATTTCGTGTCTGACGCGTGCCACCAACGCCGCGGCGTCGGTGAGTTTTGTTTCGTATTCGGCAACCAGCGCGCGTAGACGCGCCAATTCGTTCGTTTCGGGGGGCGTTTGTGATGCGCTCATTAGCTCCTGCGAATGTTCGTTAGGATAAAAGCTGAACGTGAAGTTACGGCACGAGCGCGAGGGATGCCGCCAAGCACACCTATTCTGCGTTTATTAAAGCACCGAGCGCAAGAACTATTTTTGAAAAACTCTGATTCGGCATCGTAAGAAATTATCCGGGCGATAGGAGTTGAAGATGAAGGCACGCGCGTTTGACTTGATCGTCCGAGTTTCGTAAATTCGATTTCGCTGCTGGGAGGTCGTCCAATGGTAGGACTCCAGACTCTGAATCTGGCTATCGGGGTTCGAGTCCCTGCCTCCCAGCCAAA
>JAWVCT010000048.1:0-9646 GCA_033858155.1 Blastocatellia bacterium | reverse complement strand
TTGCGCCGCGCGAAACGCGGCTTGCGTCAAGTCCGGCCGTCAGAGTGGTCACCACGAACATAAGTCCGATGAGTGCCCCTGCGGCCGAACCTACGAGGAGATAGTAATTTTCCCAGTCGCGGAACATTTCTATTTCTCAAGACGGGCGCCTAGTCGAAGCGACCGTGTCGATGAACCGAGTAGTGCGAGCGATAGCTCCCAGAGCCGCTTCGCGTTTGCTGGATCGAGCGCGTAGGCGGCGACGCCGGAAATGGTGGTATCCTGGGCGCCGGGGTCGAGGACTCGGGCTTCGTTGCAGTCCTCGAAATAGCGGCCTCCGATGCCGTCGAGCAGTGGTGAGGTGGCGACGAAGACGCTTGTCGCCGCACCTTGCTCGATCGTTTTCAATCTCACTCGTGATGCGTCAAAGCTCTCTGCGTACGGGGCTGAGGCGCGGAGGTGCGCCAGGACACCAGGGGCCAGGTCTCGCATCAGCTTGGTGGTCGCGATCGTTCCCGGGTGGACTGCGTTGGCGGTGATGCCGTCGCTACCCCAGCGGCGCGTAGCCTCAACGGCGAATAGGACGTTGGCGGTCTTGGATTGTCCGTACGCGAGCCCTAGATCGTAGGGATGTGAGGTGAAGTTCAGGTCGTCGAAGATCACCGGTGAGCGCCGGTGCCCGACGGAGCTGAGCGACACGATCCGCGCCTCGCCGGCGGTGGCGAGTGCGTCGTGCAGGCCGAGCGCGAGCGCGAAGTGGCCGAGGTGGTTGGTCGCGAACTGCATTTCCCAGCCCTCGGGGGTCCGCTGGAGGTCGGGCAGCGCCATCACGCCGGCGTTATTGACTAGCAGGTGCAGCGGCCCGCTCCAGTTGGCAACGAACGTGGCGACGGAGGCTTGGTCGGCGAGGTCGAGGCGACCTACGTGGACACCGGTATTGCCGGTAGTGGCGGTGATGTCGGCGGCCGTCCGATCGCCGGCATCGGTATCGCGCACCGCGAGCGTGACGTCGGCGCCCGCACCGGCCAGGGCACGTGCCGTTTCGACACCGATGCCCGAGGAGGCGCCGGTCACGATCGCGCGCTTGCCGCTCAAGTCGATCCCGGCAACTACCTGTGTGGCGGTCGAGTCGAATCCGAACGGAGTGGTAATGGTTGTCACGGCTGTTCTCGTCGTGTGGTACTTGGATTGAGTGTCGATAGCTCCCGTCTTCTCATCTTGGAGGCCCGGACCTCAAAATTTCGTTCTTACCCACCTTATGATTTTTGCGGCAGAGTCCACATAATACCTCATCAATGAGTAGCTACGGCAAGTTATCCGTCGTCCCCGTGGTGCCAATGGCTATGCGGCGGCTCTTTAGTTTGGAGAGACACGGAAATATATCCGCGATTTCGAGCGCCTTGCCGTGCAGACGACGACCGCGCGGGAACTATATGACGAAATGCTGAAGCTGTACCCTGACTGGATCAATCGAGGTGCGCTCTGGAGTTCAGTGCGTGCCATAAGAAGTTGATCCATTCTGTTGCTGCCTTGGAGGCGGCTCAAAGCTCTAAAGTGGGGATTAAGGTGAATCGATGAACATTGCGATCCTGCGAACTGAGTTTGCCCTCCTGAGAATTCCCGAAGTGTTTTGAAGCGATCGGTAGGCGCGTGCGGAACCCCCAGACCTCTGCTTAGCTGCGGCATTTCTGACAACCGCAGTTACCATTTGCGCGTCAACGGTGCAGGCACAAGAAGGCGCACACGACGACGCGATGCCCGAGCGTCCAAAGATCATTCCCAATCGCCGATGGGAAGAGGACTGGTCTCGAGATCCTGTCCTGCATCGCGAGCAGGTTTGCGAAGTCGTCTTCCAACATGTCTGCCCAAATCACGACCCTCGTCCCCCGTGGATGACCCGGGCCTTAAAGGGGCCAATGGCACTTCTCTTGCTCTAGCTGTTTCATACCTAATGCAATCGCTGCAATCTGTTTTGAATGAATGCAGCAAGGCTTAAATGTATGTCGGTTTTCGAACTTGAACTAGCCCATCAAAAATCGAAGCCACATGGAGAAGAAGGACAGCGATTTACACGGCAATGCACCCGATAAGTCGGAAGTCGTGTTGCTTCTGATCGACGTAATTAATGATCTGGAGTTCGAAGGCGGCGAGAAACTCCTGCGGAATGCTTTGCCGGCTGCAAGGAATATCGCCCGCCTGAAAGAACGCGCACGCAACGCGGGAGTGCCCGTGATTTATGCCAACGATAATTTCGGGCGCTGGCGTTCGGACTTCAATCAGACTGTCCAACACTGTCTGCGTGATCAGGTGCGAGGGCAACCAATTGCGGAATTGCTGAAACCTGAAGAAGAAGATTACTTCGTGCTCAAGGCAAAACACTCGGGCTTCTTTTCTACTGCCCTGGATCTCCTCCTGGAATATTTGGGGGCGCATAGTTTGGTTGTTACCGGCATCGCTGGAAACAATTGCGTTCTCTTCACTGCGAACGACGCATACATGCGAGACTACAAACTGATCATCCCAGCAGACTGCACCGCATCAATAAACCAAACAGACAACGACAACGCGTTGCGGCAAATGCAGGAAGTCCTGAAGGCCGATATCAGACCTTCCGCGGAAGTCGAATTCACTCCTCGGTCCGGAAAGTCGAAGCAGCAGACGCGGGCCGCCCGGCCTTAGACGGACCGAAACCGGCAACGGCAAATGAAGAGTGCAGCATCGTTTTTGCTTTGTCCTGTCAATGCGATGAAAGAGTATGAAAGTCGCGCAACGCTATCCCTGGATCACTGACTACACACCGGTAAACGAACCCCTAACCACTGCCCGTTCTAGCTGTCTATATGGTCACTGGTATCCACATCAACGTGACTCATTGAAGTTCGCCAAAGCGCTCTTGACTCAATGTCGGGCGACTGTTCTTTCGATGAGTTCGATCAGAAAGTTCAACCCGGAAGCCCGTTTAATTCAAACCGAAGATTTAAGGGAAGACACTCAGCCGCTGCGCCCCAATCCCAGCCGTACCAAAATATGATCCAACCCAGAGAAACTGTCTGGAGTCGCTGTCCCAGACGAGGGAAATTAGATTGGGAACGTAGGGGAATGCGAATGGCGTCTAGGCATCGCTGCCCCGAAAGGAGAGGCCCGTGTGTCGATTCAAATCCAGAGCCTCTTCTATCCAGCCGCTCATTGCTTCTAAACGCATCCGCCAGTCACTCAGGGCCGCCACCTGTCGTCGCCGGTCGGCTGTTGCTGGGTCGCCGGGTGAGGCGAGGGCGCGCTCGATCGCTCCGATGAAGCTCGGCGGAGTTGTATCGGCGATGCTCATGACGTCATGTTCACGATTGAAGTCACACACCGAGGGCAGTGCCGTAGCAATGACCGGCTTTCCCATCGCCAGATATTCGTTGATTTTGGTCGGCACCACGGTTCTGGTGTAAGCGCTTTTCATGTAAGGTACCGTACAGACATCGAATTGCGCGATGTAGTTCGGTAACTCCCGATGTGGACGATGACCGAATAGGTGAACGTTCTTGAGCTGATTGAGTCTTGTGGCCTTAATCTGGATTGGGCCAACATATACCCAGGACCAATTCGATCGCGCGCGCGCCATAGCCTCTAATAGATCAACATCTACATGCCGGTGTACACCTCCAACATATCCGATAATCGGCCGCCTCAGATCGCGCAAAAGAGAGAGCTGCTGTGGGTTGCCGTCGGGCGACGCTATCGTCGCGGTATCCCTAATCGAAAACAGTTCCAGATCGACTCCGTAGGGAACTATGCGCACTCCATGAAGAACGCGAGAGCAGTGCTCGGCGAGTTCGGGTCCTTGCGCAAACACCAGGTCACTCATTTCGATTAGTTCTCTCTCGCTCTGCGCCAAGCGCCGCGGATCTGATGTCAGTTCCGCGAAATCTGCAACGCAATAGTAGAGCACCAGACTGCGCGGAGTTCGCAAGAGACGAATTATATCGTTTGCTGTGTTGGTGGGAAGAAACGACCAGAGAACCGGATTGCGTAACACGAGCCGGCGGGCCGCCTGGGCAATTGTCTTCAACAGTACTCGCCGGTTCAACGCCTCTTGCCAGGGTGGGCCGAACGGCGGCATGACCAATGGGGAGCAAACGAAAAGATTAGGTTCAATCTCGCGCACGCCGCGCCGCGCTGCTGCGCCCACCCAACGGGTCACGCGTTGGCGAATCCTGCGCGCATCCTCCCATTTTGGCGAACGTACTCCGGTATTCTCGACATAGAGAACACGGTTGCCCGCGCGAGCCAGCCGAGCCGCAATTTCCTGCGGACCCTGCCAGAGAAAATTCCACTCGACGCTGGAGATGATAACGAAGTCTTGACCGCTAAGCATGAACCAAAAGAGTGAGCACGAGTACGTCTGCGACTTACGGGCGAGCAACGAGGACGTCTGGGACTATGCGGGCGAGCGCGAGAGTCTGCGACTTGCGGGCGAGCACGAGAACGTCTGCGACTATAAATGATCTTTACTGATTTACGAAACCGCCTTCAAGGAAGTTGTTCCATCGCAGATTCATTTCCCTGCGCGGTCTTGGCGCTCTTTGCGGCTCTGGCTCGATTGTACTTGAACGCTATTCGAGCTTAGAGTCGCAGCGAACGAGGAGACTACGCAGAGAAAAATTCGATTAGCCGGCTGGTTGGAACTTTGGCCGCCCAGCTAATATTAATTTGTCTAGTCTCAGCTTAATGAGTGCTCAGAATTGACCGGCAGCGCAGTCTGATAGTTGAAAGCCTTTTGCCGGACAGAAAATCAATTGTTGCCTTTGCTAGTACCAAAACGAAGGGCCCCCGCTATCAGCGTGGTTATGCCCGTTTACAACGGCTTGCCGTTTCTGTCCGCAAGCATTGAGAGCATCTTACGTCAGAGCTTTACCGATTTTGAATTCATCATTCTCGACGATGGCTCAACTGACGGTTCGGCCGAAGTACTGCGCGACTGGGCTCGAAAGGATCCGCGCATCCATCTATTCGCTACCAAACAGAAGAGTGGGCTTTCTGCGAGCTCGAATCTGCTGGCTGCAAAAGCTCAGGCGCCTCTGGTGGCTCGCATGGACGCCGACGATATAGCTCATCCGGACAGGTTGCGTCGCCAATGGGAATTAATTCAAGGCGATTCTGCGATTGTGTTGGTAGGCACGCTTAGCGATGGCATTGACGCGAATGGCAGACAGGTGCGACCGCGCGATCGCTGGCGACTGCTGCGCCGATCGCCTTTTCCACCTTTTCCGCATGGCTCCGTAATGTTTCGCCGCAGCGTCTTCGAAGACGTGGGCGGCTATAGCGAACAGTGCATCGGCTGGGAGGAACAGGAACTGTTCATAAGAATGTCTCGGAAGGGCAGGATAGTTGTGGTCCCAGACGTTCTCTATAGCTATCGGTACCATGTTGATTCCGCAACGATCGAGTTTTCACTTGAAGAGGCCGGGCAAATCGCTGAGGTGCGAAATCGCTGTGTCGCCGAAGTTCGCGCCGGACGTGATTATCAGGAGCTGCTTAATGCACCGTCGAACGGGCGCATTTCGCAACGAGCAGCAATGTCCGCTCTCTATATGCAGGCCGCGATGCGCCTTTGGGCGGGAACTTCTCCAAAGGTGGTCTCTTCACTCCTGGCTAGTAAGAATACTGCGTGGAATGCGGAGCGAATGCTGCTGCTGCTGTGGGCAGCATGGGCTGCCAAAAGTCCGGCAAGTCTTCGCACCTTGATGCGCTCGTTCATTCGCACCCGCGATTTTCTGGCCGGCTTTCGAATCAAGGACGGGAAGCCATACGAATGGCGCTTGGGGTGATCATTCAATGAAGCACTCTGCAAAGTGCTATGTCATCATCTCTGTTGCGTGATTCAATCAATGTACGAGTTGGGAGTTGACCCGACTTTTGAGTTGCGGCAGCTTCATAAGCGTTCATTAAAGCAAAGAGGAAGAGCTATGAAGCTAAAACGCAATCTCAGTCTGTTAGCCGCCATTGCGCTTGCCTTGGTTCTTAGCTGTAGCCATGCGCTCAAAGAGATGAAAGGGCCGAAAACTCCCACTCTGCCGATAGAGCAAATAAGTGAGATAACCTATGAGAGGATCTTCGGCTGTCTCGGTGAATGTCCAATGTATAAAGTCGTCTTACGTAAAGACGGCACAGCCTCTTACATTGGACTACGGTATGCTGAGCGAAAAGGGAATTACCGATCAAGTTACAACGAGTATTACTTCACGCAGATAGCGAAGCTGATATCTAGAAATGAATACCTGAATTTCAAAGAACAGTATGGGCCCTCAGCAACAGACGAGGGATACATCATTACCAGCGTCGCATACGGCGACCAACGAAAAACGATAAAGAACTACGGGGCGGAAGGACCTATGGAACTCTGGTCGATAGAGATGGCCTTAGAGGGAGCCATGTCGCAAATCAGATGGGAAAAAGAGCAATAAGCGCGGTCTCTTTGCACCGGAGCGCGTTCGGTAGACTTTCTGTACAGCGACCTGACTTTCTGTAAAGAAACCCTCTTTTCGGGCAAAGCCGCTTGAACGCTAAACTGCACCAACACTTCATCTGCTGTTTTGGAGTTTCCTAACCTCTATGCTATCTTGCGTGGGCTGCTAATAAATCAATTTCCTGTCACCGGGATCGTCCCCACGGCGGCGTGAAAAGTGCACCGTTGTTGGTAACGATCCGCGCGTGCACGTCTGTCTCAACCCAGTGAAGTAGCTTTACTGACGCTCCTCGGCCAGCGGCTCGCACCCATGGTTTAGGGAATCATCGCGTATGAACTCGGGGGGGAATGCCAGATGGTGATCGGTGGGGAGAACTCTCTCTCTGGGCGGGCCACTGGAATCGGCGAGATCGTTTCGTTGTGGACTAATCGGCGCGCTCTCAGCTCGCTGGCACGCCACGATCTCAGAAGGACGTACGCCGGCACCGCAGGGGGCATATTGTGGACGTTCCTAACGCCGCTCGTTCCGATTCTCATCTTCTCCGCAGTGTTCTCATTCGGTCTGAGACTCCCGCTCGGTGGTGCTCCATACATCTTTGGTTTCGCCGCGGCCTACGTCCCCTGGGTGCTTCTCTCAGCATCGATCAGCGGCGCGTCAGGCTCGATCGTTGCACACCGTTACCTGGTCAAGCGGATTCTTTTTCCTGTCGAGATCATCCCCGCGGACGCTGTGCTCGTGCACACTCTGCCGCACGCGTTCCTGCTGACGCTGGTGGGCGTTGCCTGCCTGGTCGGCGGTTACCTCCGATTTCCCGATCTGCTGCTCGTCCTGTACTTCTATGGATGCACGGTCCTGCTCACGATTAGCGCCGGCCTCCTGGTGTCGTCGATTGCGGTCGTCGCGCGAGACTTTCAGCAGATGCTGCCTTCGATTCTGCAGGTATGGTTCTGGCTGACGCCTATCGCCTGGACCGCCACTCAACTACCTCGCCCCGCCCGAATGCTGCTGGCTTTCAACCCGGCCGGCTATATCGTGTCCGGCTATCGACATGCCCTGATGCCGAAAATATTTGCCGCGCCCACAGCCTTGGAGTCTGCCGTGTTTTGGATCATGTGCCTTGGCATGCTGATGATTGGAGCAGCGTGCTTCAGGTGTCTGCGCGACTATTTTTGGGAGTGCCTCTAAGAGCGAATGACTTTTCCATTTCCAGACAGAGATTATATTTCGCCCGGCTTGAGCGTGGTCATGCCGGACGTGCATTTCCCTCGGATGCAAGTGGGCGATCGCTGGAGCCACCCGTGGCAGTATCTCCGTCGCGAAGTGCCCCACCGTTGGTACGCCGACGATCGATTTCCTCTCATGGGTTTCATGAATCGTGATGAAGCAGCCATTCTTTACAACATCGCGCTGCAATTCGCCGGTAGACCAGCTCTTGAAATCGGGGGCTGGCTGGGTTGGTCCACCTGCCACCTCGCGTTAGCCGGAGTGAGGCTCGATGTCATCGATCCCGCTCACGCTGAAGCCGAGCTGCGTGCGATCGTGGAGCACTCGCTCGCCGGATGCGGTGTGTCTGCGAATGTGCGTCTCGCCGCCAGCCGGAGTCCGGAAGGCGTCCATGTACTGGCCGCGGAGCACGGGAAAACCTGGTCTCTCTTCTTCATCGACGGCGATCACGAGCACCCGGCGCCGGAGCAGGACGTCCGCGCATGTCTGCCGTACGCCGACCCGGATTGCGCCTTCGTTTTTCACGATCTGGCCTCGCCCGTGGTGGCGGCCGGGTTTCGCTTCTTGCAACGCGAAGGATTTAACGTCCTCGTCTATCAGACTGCTCAGATCATGGGGATCGCGTGGCGCGGAAATGTGACGCCCATCGGTCATCTCCCCGACCCTGACGTTGCGTGGCAGTTGCCGCATCACCTGGTTGGGCTGCCGGTCTCGGGTGTGGAATTCGACGCGAACTTCGAAGACCGCGCTGCATTGGTGAACGCTTTGGGCCAGCCCACTCTATCGACCGGTGAGATCGTGCGGGAACGCCTCGACCGAGAACAGCGCCCCGGACTCCGACTGATGAGTGAGGTGCACGATCGCGAAGCAGGGGATTGGCGGCCGTCCGTGTGCATCGTCTCGAGTGAAATCATCGGCCCATTCAAGAACGGCGGAATCGGAACGTCGATGACCGGTCTGGCGGAGCACCTTGCCGGCACGGGATGCCGCGTGACCATTCTCTTCACGGGAGCTGTCTGGAGCCCCGACATCCAACTCCGGGAGTGGAAGACACGCTATGCAAAGCTCGGTATCGATCTCACCGCCATCTCGATTGAAGAGATGAAGTCGGTTGAGGGTCCGCTGAAGGACTGCGGCTTTGGCATTCCCTATCTCGTCTATCGATATCTCGCCGGCAAGCAATTCGACGTCGTTCACTTCAACGACTGCGGGGGCGAAGGAAGTTTGTGCCTGGCCGCCAAGAAGCTCGGCCTCGAGTTCCAAACCACACTGCTGATGGTTGCGCTTCACAGTCCGTCTCAGTGGGTGCTTGAGTTGAACCAGACCTTGCCGACCGGACTGCTACTGGCCGCCTATAATTATTCCGAGCGCTTGAGCGTGAAGTGTGCCGACGTCCTCTGGAGTCCCAGCAGGTACCTTATCGAGTGGGCTGAGCGTCGTGGTTTCGAGTTACCGAAGCAGACGTTCGTGCAGCAATACTGCCTTCCTTCGCAGCGCCTGAGAGAATCAGGCGAGGGACCATCAACCTTTCCCGCGGTTAGCTACGGCCGCAGCACGCCGCCGAAGGAAATCGTGTTCTTCGGTCGGCTCGAAGAGAGAAAAGGGCTGCGGCTTTTCTGTAACGCCATTCACCGTCTTAGAGAAGAGTTGGCCGATCGGAACATCTCCGTAACTTTTCTTGGCAAAGCGGAGACCTGCGGCGGCATGAGCAGCTTGACGTATATCGCCCATCGTTCGAGGGAGTGGCGCTTCCCGGTGAAGACGGTGACAAATCTGGGCCAGCCCGAAGCGCTGCAGTATCTATCCTCGGGCGACAAGCTCGCGGTTATGGCCTCATCCGTCGACAATTCTCCCTGCACGGTCTACGAAGCGCTGGCTTGGGGCATCCCGTTCCTCGCGGCACGAACCGGAGGAGTGCCGGAGCTGATCCACCAGGATGATCACGAGCAGGTGCTGTTCGACTGCACTACGGACGCGCTTTGCCAATC
>JAWVCT010000047.1:0-38818 GCA_033858155.1 Blastocatellia bacterium | reverse complement strand
AGTCGGAAGTCTTCGTGGCCAACGCGATTATCGACGGGATTATGCATGGCGATATTTACGCCTCTGAGCGCGTGGAGCTGCAGTCGCACGCCAAAGTTTTTGGCGATATCGAAACTCCGGCTCTCGTGGTTCAAACGGGTTGCACGTTTAGAAGGCCAATGCCGTTTTCTGCCGTCACCATCCTCATCGCCCGGCGGAGAGTCAGAGCGATGAGAGCGTTAGCCGGCCAACCCCGTACCGCTCCTGCGGAGCGGATTATAAAGGAAGGCCGGGCCATAAACATCTCGCCTCTTACGAGGCGAGAGGTCGACGACTTGATCAGAACTTGCTTAAGTTTCGGGCACAACGAATTCGAGATCTTGACTCGTTATCAGCGCGCGATTCTATGGTAGAGTCTTCTCGCTTTCTCAAATTGAAACGATAGTCTTTCCACCCGTCTTGCTATCGCAAGCGGTTCCGCAGTCATGATTGATCTACGCAGTGATACAGTAACGAAGCCGACGCCACAGATGCGTCGCGCGATGGCCGAAGCCGAAGTTGGCGACGATGTCTATGGCGAGGATCCAACAGTCAATCGCTTGCAGGAAAGGGCCGCGGAGATCTTCGAAAAGGAGGCTGCGATCTTTGTGCCCACCGGCTCAATGGGAAACCAGATCGCCGTCAAGCTGCACACACGTCCGGGCCAGGAAGTCGTTATCGAAGAACGCGGACACATCTACAATTTTGAAATGGCAACGATGTCGGCGTTCTCAGGAGTGCTGGCGCGGCCGGTGAAAAGCAACGATGGCAGCGGCATCCTGAACTGGGATGAAATCGCCCCGGCAATTCATGAGCAGACGGCTTACTACGTCGCGCCGACTGGCCTGATTGCTTTAGAGAATTCGCATAACCTGGCGGGTGGATCGCTTCTGACGCGCGATCGCACCGAGGATCTCTGCACGCGCGCTCATGAGAAGAATTTGCCCGTGCATCTGGATGGCGCGCGGATTTTCAACGCGGCCGCGGCGTTGGGTGAAACCGTCGCCGCGCTCACCCGTCCTGTCGATTCGGTGATGTTTTGTCTCTCGAAAGGTCTGGGTGCTCCGGTCGGTTCGATGCTGCTGGGGACCCGCGCTTTCATCGATGAAGCGCGCGTCGTGCGGAAGATGCTCGGCGGCGGCATGCGCCAGGCGGGCGTGCTGGCCGCTGCCGGGTTGATCGCCCTCGAAGAATCGCCAGAAGGTCTGCCTGAGGATCACGCGAACGCCAAACTGCTGGCCGAAGGCCTCGCCGAACTGCCGGGCATCAAAATCGATCCCGAGAGAGTCGTCACCAACATCGTGATCTTCGAAGTCAGTGCCACGGGAATGACGGCCGATGGTATCTGCGCGCAACTGCAAGAGCGCGGCGTGCTGGCATCGGGTTTCGGTTCGTCGATCCGCATGGTCACTCACTATGACGTTTCGCGCGCTGATATGGAAACGGCGCTGCGCGAGCTGAACGAAATGTTTTCCGCGTAGGATTACGAGGAATCTCAACTGCCAGCAATGTTCACACACCGAGAAGGTTTGCGCTCAGAATCCAGAGCGCGGCATACTCGCAAGGTAATGAACAGGAAGCCGCCGGTTGTAGTGCAAGCGTTTTTGGCGATTGGAATGGGTGCGCTGTTTAGCTTCACTGCACCGGCCGCGACCCTGCAACAACCCGCGCCGAACGAGGTTGTTTTCTTTGATGTTACAGATCTTCCCGCCCGTATCGACGAGCCGAAATTAAGCAGGAACGGCGACTTCACTCTGGCTTGCGCGGTGGCCAACCGGGCCGGTGAACCGTTGCTGGGAATTCGATTGATACTTCTGGTGACCGATCCCGCGGGCAGCTTGCGCAGCCGGTTAACCTGGACCGAACGCGCCGAACTGGCGATGTACTCGATCAAGACTTTCACTTTCCATCCGGAGATCAAGGTCGAGTTGCACCACACGGATCAACTTTTTCTCGGCATAGAAGAAGTGTTCGGCCGCGACACAATCTGGCGCGCCGCGGGAGCTGAGAAAGCTTTAAGAGCGTATTCGCGGGGCCAGCACGATCTGGTTCCCACGGTGCGAGCGTTTGCCAATAAGTACGATCCCCACCCCGGGTTGGAAGTGATACGCGAAAGATAAAAGGAGCTGCTGAGCCAAGTGAAGCGAAGCACACGTGGATGCGGTTGCGCGATTGCGGTGCTCGTTCTCTTACTGGGAGCGGGCGGCGTAGGATTCTTCAAGTTCGGTTTGCCGTGGCTGCGCTCGCGCCCCCCCAAACCGACGGGCGAACTGCAGGTTCACGTGCTTGACGTCGGGCCAATCGAAGGCGATTCGATTCTGATCATTTCGCCGGCTGGTAAATCGGTGCTGATTGATGCCGGAGACGCGGGCAAAGGCAAGGTCGTGCTCGATGCTTTGAAGCGTTACAAGATTGACCACCTCGATTACTTCATAGCCACGCATCCGCATCCTGATCACCTCGGCGGCGCGCCTGAAGTGCTGAATGGAATCAAAGTCGGAAACATGATCGATAACGGTGTCGATCTTTCCACGCCCGCGCCCGCAGTCACGAAACCGGCAAAAGGCAAAAAGGCCGCACCGCCACCGCCAAAGAAAAACAAAACCAAAACCGTGAACGGCTTTTTCGACGAGTACCGGAACGCGCTGACAAAGAACGGCGCGCAATACGAAAAAGCGCAGCCGGGAAAGAAATACGATCTCGGCGGCGGCGCGATCCTGACTGTGCTCGGACCGGCCGAACCGTTCTTCACCAAGGATCAGATGAAAGCCGGCGGCAACGAAACGAACGCCAACTCGATCGTGCTCCGGCTTGATTATGGCGACTTCTCGATGCTGTTCATGGGCGATGCCGAAAGCCAGAGCGAAGAGCGTCTGTTGAGCAGGTCTGACCTCGATCTGAAAACCAAGGTGATTAAGATCGGGCATCATGGTTCAAAGTACGCGACCTCAGAAAACTTCGTGAAGCGGGTGCAACCTGAAGTGGCGATCATCTCCGATGGCGGGTGGAATCGTTACGGGCATCCGGCCCAGTCCGTCCTTGATCGCCTTAAGGCCGCGAACGCGAAAGTATGGCGTACGGATCTGCAGGGCGAAGTGACGATTACAACTAAAGGCAGAGGCGATACAGGCAAGTTGTACGAGATCAAAACCGCGAAAGAGACTAAGGAAGACGTGTGGGCGGGACGTGAAGCGTTGAAAGATGATTCATCACGTTCGGGCTTTATCGCGTACGGTGATTTCGGGCCGCCGCCGAAACCGAAGACCGAAAAGCCGAAGAAGAAGTGAGTCGTCTCCTTAGGGGCTCTGCCGCCTGATGTGCGGTAAGGCTTCGCCTTACCGTGAGGATTCTCTATTAGTTCTTTCGAGGCTGCGCCTCATCGTTGCTCTGGCGGAGCCAGATCTCTTTTAATCATGGTACCGGAAAGGCAGAGCCTTTCCGCACATCAGGCGGCGAAGCCGCGTACTCCGCTTATGACCAAACCCGCAACATATGCCGACGCCGGCGTGGACATCGATGCCGCCAACCGCGCGACCGAAAAGATCAAAGAACTCGCGCGCGCGACGTTCAACGCGCGCACGCTATCTGAGATTGGCAGCTTCGGTGGAATGTTCGATGGCGCGTTCCCCGGACTGCGCCAACCGGTCCTGGTGGCTTCGGCCGATGGCGTCGGCACCAAGCTGAAGATCGCTTTCGCGACCGGCATCCATCACACCATCGGACGCGATTTGGTGAATCACTGTGTCAACGACATTCTGGTTCAGGGGGCGCGGCCGCTTTTCTTTCTCGACTATATCGCGACGGGGAAGTTGGCGCCGGAGACCGTGGCGGCGATCGTGGAGGGCGTCGCCAACGGCTGCCGCGAAAATGGCAGCGCCTTGCTCGGCGGCGAGACGGCTGAGATGCCGGGCTTCTACGCGGACGGCGAATACGACGTCGCCGGATTTATCGTCGGGGTCGTCGACCGCGAGCGAGTCATTGACGGTCACGCGATCACGCCGGGCGACATCGTGCTCGGTCTGCCCTCAGTGGGATTGCACACGAACGGTTATTCGCTGGCGCGCAAACTTTTCTTTGCGGACGCGGGCTGTGCGCCCGGCACTTATCTCGATGATCTTGGGGAAACGATCGGCGCAGCGCTTTTGAAGCCGCATGTAAGTTACCTGCACGCGCTCGAAGGCCTGCTTGATTCTGGAACAATAAAAGGGCTGGCGCATATTACCGGCGGGGGCCTGCTGGAAAACATTCCGCGCATTCTGCCTGAAGGAACCAGCGTGCAAATCAAGCGCGGCTCGTGGCCGGTGCTGCCGATTTTTGAATTGATGCAGCGCATCGGAAATATCGAAGACGCAGAGATGTTCCGGACCTTCAACATGGGAATCGGGATGGTGGTCGTCTGCGGGCCCACCGACGTGGCCGAAATCACGGCGCAAGTGCGAGCTCGTGAGTTCAATTGTTTTGAGATCGGCCGCGTGAGCGAGGGCCCGCGTAACGTCGTGATCGAATAAAAAGTGGCACAGACTTCAGTCTGTGATTCCGCGTCCGAGAAAAGAAATCACAGACTGAAGTCTGTGCCACTAAGTAAAGGGACACTCTTAATGAACGAATGGCTCGATGATTTCAAGGAGACGATTGAGTCGGCAGCGCCGCGCTTGCTGCAAATCGGCGAAGCGGAGAGCGAACAGCCCCTTACCGAAGAACATTGGTCCGCAAAGCAAATCATTGGGCACCTGATCGATTCGGCCACGAACAACCACGCGCGATTCGTGTTGGCCCAGCTCAAAGGCGATCTGGTCTTTCCCGGCTATGATCAGAATGGTTGGGTCGAGGTTCAACAGTACCAGCAGGCCTCTTGGAGCGGGCTGGTGGATTTATGGCGGGCTTACAATCTTCATTTGCTCCACGTAATGGCGTGCGCTCCGGCGGATAAGATGGTGAATCGCTGCGCTCAGCACAGCCTGCAAACCATAGCCTTCGAAACCGTCAGTGAATCCGAAACCGCCACGCTTGAATTTTTGATGAAGGACTACATCGTTCACCTGAAGCACCACCTCAACCAGATTTTTGACAGCGCAGATCGGAGTCATGTCGCAAAGGCTGGAAGTAATTGAGCGCGCTCGGATCGCTATCCTGATCTCCGGGCGCGGATCGAACATGGTCGCGCTGGCCGAAGCCGTGCGTGACGGCCGGATCGCGAATGCCGAGATCGCAATCGTAATCTGTGACCAACCTGACGCTGCCGGGCTCGTCAAAGCCTCCGAGTTCGGAATTGAAACTCTGATCATTGAGCGTCGCGGCCGCCCGCGAGCGGAACACGATCGCGAAGTCATCGCGGCCCTGCAGGCGCTTCGCATCGATCTGGTTTGTTTGGCCGGGTACATGCGAGTGCTGTCGCGCGAATTCATCGCGGCGTATCGCGGCCGCATTCTCAATATCCATCCAAGTCTGCTGCCGGCATTTCCCGGTCTCGACGCGCAGAAGCAGGCGCTCGCACACGGCACAACCTCATCTGGATGCACGGTTCACTTCGTTGATGAAACGTTGGATGGTGGACCCATAATCGCGCAACGCTCCGTGCCCGTTCACAACGGCGATACGGTTGAGAGTTTGTCGGCGCGCATACTTGAAGAAGAACACAAACTGTATCCGGAAGCTGTGGCGATGGTGTTGGGAAGCGTTGTTGGTTTGTCGCCCTTTCGCGAGTGATGCGTTGAGTTTGTAAACGCTGAGAGTCTTGACTGGGTTGAGTGCTGGTCTGATACTGATAGCCTACCATGAGTACTGAAATCGCCGCTTTACTAATTAGCTCGCCGGATGTCTGCGGTGGTCAATTGCGGATTGAAGGCACTCGCGTAACTGTAAATCAGATAGTTGCCTTGTATAAACAAGGTTACAACGCAGAGGAAATTGCAGATCAATATCCACATCTCACCATGGCGCAGGTTTATGCCGCGCTGCTTCACTATCACACGAACCAGGACGAGATCGACGCCGACTTAGCGAAAGAGAAAGAGAAAGCTGAAGAGCTGGAGCGCGAACATCGAAGCCAGCACCCCCAGTCTGATGCAGATAAGTCTGTACATAGATGAGGACGCCATGTCGCGCTCGTTGCTTCGAGGCCTTCACTCTCGCGGGATTGAAGTCGCGACCGTTCTTGACGAAGGAATGGTCGGCGAGAGCGATCGAGATCAACTCGAATACGCCTGGCAAACCAAACGAGTGCTCTACACGTTCAATGTGGCCGACTTTTGCCGTTTGCACAAAGAATACCTTACAGAGGGAAAGTCTCACGCGGGAATCATCGTCGTTTACAGACAACGCTATTCAGTTGGTGAACAGTTGCGATTATTACTGAGACTCGCAGATTTGAACTCTGCAAATGACATGATTAATAACTTACTGTTTCTTTGAGAAGTGCTACTGATCAATGTCAGCCGTCATTACCAGCGACGAAATCCTCGTAATCGAAACGCCTGAGCGCGTGGCACTGCATTTCGCGTTGGCGTCGATC
Organism: Blastocatellia bacterium; assembly: GCA_033858155.1. GTDB lineage: Bacteria > Acidobacteriota > Blastocatellia > Pyrinomonadales > Pyrinomonadaceae > UBA11740. The sequence continues at coordinate 32,289 of JAWVCT010000047.1, read as the reverse complement.
GGCAATCGGTTCATCGCCTGCGCCATCGATCACACGATCCAGATAGTCGCGCTGATTGTGCTGTTTACTGTTTTTGCAATCATTGCCAACTTCGCGGATTTCGGCAGCCGGCTGGCAACCGCGCCGAAGTGGGTCATTGCCCTGCTGGTCATTCTGGCTTTTCTGCTGATGTCTGGTTACTTCGCGATGTTCGAATGGCTTTGGCACGGTCAAACGCCGGGCAAGCGCTGGTTGAAGCTGCGGGTAATTCGCGAAGACGGTCGGCCGATCAGCTTCTTTGAAGCAATCGTGCGCAATCTCCTGCGCGAGTTCGACATCATGCCGTTTCCGTTCTACTCGATCGGCCTGATTTCAGTTTTCGCAACCGACCGGGACCAGCGCGTCGGCGACCTGGTCGCCGGGACCGTGGTCGTGCGCGAGCGCGAAGCGGAAGCACCGGCCTTTGCGGAAGTCTTTGCCTCTCCGGTTTCCGATCCCGCACTGCGCCGTTCATTCCAGCCGGTCCAATTCAGTGCCGACGTAAACAACGTGACCCAGCAGGAGATTTCGGTCGTCGAAAGTTTTCTGCGCCGGCGCTGGGATTTGAAAGACTATCCGCGGCAATGGATGGCCTGGCGGGTGGCCATGCCAATTCTTTTCAAGCTGCGACCGCGTTATGACCTGGCCACGTTTACCTACGAAGGTTTTCTGGAAGAGTTGCTACATCGCTATCGCGAGAAGCATCGGTTTACGGATTGATTAATCTGGAGTGCGCCGGCAAAGCGAAGCGACGACGGCGCTTTCTTTGAGACTCTAAAACGATCCAAAGCGGTGTCGCGCTTCGCTTGCCACCGCACTCCAAATTGACCTCGCTCGTGGCGTTTGCTAGCCTTCTTCGTTTCCGACCTTGCTGAAATTTTCGTCTCCGAAGGGCAATCATAGTTATGACTCGCGATGTTTTTGTAATTGATGGTAAGCGCACGCCGATGGGCGAATATGTGGGTGCGCTGAAAGATGTTTCGGCGATTGAACTCGGAGCGATCGCGGCGCGCGCGGCATTGGAAACAACAGGCGTGGCGCCGGACGAGATCGATCACACCGTCTTCGGCAATGCGCTGCAAACGTCGGGCGACGCGATCTATGGTGCGCGGCACGTAGCGTTGAAAGCGGGAGTTCCCTTTGATCGTCCGGCACTGACCGTCAACCGTCTCTGTGGCAGTGGCATTCAGTCGATCGTTTCGGGGGCGCAGATGATCCAACTCGACGAAGCCCAGGCTTGTCTGGTGGGCGGGATGGAATCAATGTCGCAGGCGCCGCACGTGATTCGCGGCGCGCGATCCGGTTTTGCTCTGGGACAGGGAAAGCTTGAAGACAGTCTGATGGTCGCGCTGCTCGATACTTACTGCAACGTTCCGATGGCCGGCACCGCCGAGAATCTGGCCCGCAAGTTCGAGATCCCGCGCGAGGATCAGGATCAGTACGCGCTGCGTTCTCAGCAAGCCGCCAAGCGCGCTCTTGATGCCGGCGTTTTCGCCGCAGAGATCGTCCCGGTGGAAGTGAAGACCAAGAAAGGCACCCTGCTTTTCGAGCAGGATGATCACCTGCGCCCTGACACAACTATGGAAGTCCTGGCTAAGCTAAGACCGGCCTTTAGCAAAGACGGATTTGTCACCGCCGGAAACGCGTCGGGCATAGTCGATGGCGCCGCTGCTTTAATCATCGCGGGTGAGGATTTTGTTAAGCGGAGGAACATCAAACCGATGGGCCGTATCGTTAGCTGGGCCTACGCCGGAGTCGAACCCGAGATCATGGGAATTGGACCCGTGCCCGCAACTCGGCAGGCGTTAGCGAAAGCCGGTTTGAAACTTTCGGACATCGACTTGATTGAAGTTAACGAAGCGTTCGCGGCGCAGTACCTGGCGGTGGAGCAGGAACTTGGTCTCGATCGCGAACGAACCAACGTTAACGGAGGTGCGATTGCCCTGGGGCATCCACTGGGAGCCACCGGGACGCGGCTGGTGCTGACATTGCTACATGAGTTGCGACGACGCGGCGGACGTTACGGGTTGGCGACTGCTTGTATCGGCGGCGGCCAAGGCATCGCGATTATTTGTGAGCGAGTTTAGGATCGCTTATGTCGATCGGTAACAGACGCAAAGTCGTCTACGTCACGTTACGCAACGTGTCGTCAAAGCAAGATCGAATACTCTATATGTGTCTTTGGATTTTCATAGAAAATCCAAATTCTCGGTCAGGCGGATTTCCGCTAACGACTTGCGCCAAGGATAACCGTAACAAACAGCGTCGTTATTGAACGTCACTGCTAACGCAACAGTCAGGCACAATACTTGCCAAATTCTGCTCAGCCCGCTGTAAACGTACCCGGTCGATTGAATTGATTAGCGCAAGTTGCAATTACGATCAAGCACTTTTCATGCTCCAGCGCCTACCATTCGTCATAATGATCGCCCACAGTACTTCTTCGCAGGCGTTCCCGAACGACCAATCCAGTACGATTACGATATTTTCGGTCCAACCTGCGCCGGATAGCTCGCGCGGAAAACGGTCTCAACGTTACTAATCAGCCAAGGAGCTCTTCAGTTATGTCTAAATTTTTACGCTTAAGTTTTGCCTCTCTCGCGCTCGTGGCGCTGTGCGCGCTGGGCACGATGGCCCAATCCACAGTGACCGGCGCCATCAATGGTACTGTCACCAACCCCAATAAAGAGGTAGTGGTCGGCGCTACGATCACTGCCAAGAACACCGGAACCAATAAAGAAACCACCGCTACCGCTGACGACAACGGCGGCTTCAAGATCGTCAACCTCGAGCCCGGCACTTATACAGTGACTGTGAATGGCTCAGGGTTCGCGCCGTTCACTAATGAGAATGTCGTCGTCGAAGTAGGACGTTCGACCACGCTGGACGTGGGTCTGTCAGTTCAGGGAGTGACTGGAACCGTCCAGGTCACTGCCGAGGCGCCCGTTATCAACACGACGCAGCAGGACTTTTCCACTAACGTCAACCAGGTCTCGCTCGATAATCTTCCGACCAACGGTCGTCGCTGGTCCAACCTGGCAATTCTTACCCCCGGAACGGTTCCGGACGGCAGTTTCGGTCTGATTAGTTTTCGCGGCATTTCGGGACTGCTTAACAACAGTACGATTGACGGCGGCGATAATAACCAGGCGTTCTTCTCTGAGGAGCGCGGGCGAACCCGCATCGGCTATGTAATCAGCCAGGCAGCCATCCGTGAATATCAGGTCAACACCTCGAACTATTCGGCCGAGTACGGACGTTCGGCGGGTGGGGTCATCAACGCGGTCACGAAATCCGGCACTAACCAGTTTCACGGCACTGCGTTCTTATTCGATCGCAACAACAAATGGGGCGCACGCAATCCCCGGAGTTTTGTGAACCAGCTTATTGGTGGCGTTTCGACTCCGGTTGCATATAAGGCTCCCGATGTTCGCTATCAGTTCGGTGGCGCCATCGGCGGACCGATCGTCAAGGACAAAGCATTTTTCTTTTTCAGCTACGATCAGCAAAAACGCAATTTCCCCGGCGTAGCGGTTTTTTCCGTCCCCAGCTATCTGAGCACGGTTAACAACGCGACCCTCTTAACCAGAGGATTGACGCAAGCCCAGATCGATTCAGGCTTGAGCTTTATCACCAGCCTGACCGGCCCCACGCCCCGTCGTGGCGATCAGAAGTTGTTTCTGCCCAAGCTTGACTGGCGTCTCAATCAGAACAACACCTTGACTGTCGCTTACAACCGATTGCGTTGGGCCTCGCCGGCGGGAGTTCAGACGGCGGCGACCGTCACCCGTGACCGGAACGGTTTTGGCGATGACTTTGTCACTGCCGACACGCTTAATATTCGTCTGGCTTCGACCATCTCAAGCAAGCTGGTCAACGAAGGCCGGTTCCAGTGGGCCAAAGAACTTGACTCGCAGTTTGCACAGCCGGCGTTGCCGGGCGAGCCTACGACCGCCAATGGTTTTTCGCCGCAGGTCGCTCTGACGAACGGACTGACGTTCGGAAAGTCCACCAGCCTGGATCGTCGCGCTCTGCCTAACGAGAGACGCCTGCAATTCGCGGACACGTTGACCTTCTCATCCGGGAACCACACGTTCAAGTTCGGCACCGACATTAATAACGTGCACGAAGTCTACGACCAGTTGTTCACTGAAGCTGGTTCCTATGCTTACTCGAACATCAATGACTTCCTGATTGACTACACCAACTTCACTACCGCTGGCGCCTTGAGGACAGCAGGAAGAACATGCTTCACGCAGGTAACTCCAGTTGCCAATTCAAGACTTGCCGGAAGGTGCTACACCAGTAACTACGCCCAGGGTTTTGGGCCACCGCGTTTTGAATTCAGAACGATTGACTGGGCCTTCTTTGCTCAGGACGATTGGCGCGTAACGCCTCGGCTCACTTTGAACCTTGGCGTTCGTTACGAATACCAGCAGTTGCCGCAACCGTTCGCAGCTTTGATTAATCCGGCGCTGCCCCAAACCGCCAATCGCCCGAATGACAAAAACAACTTCGGCCCGCGTTTGGGTTTCGCCTGGGATGTTAAGGGCGATGGCAAGACGAGCCTCCGCGGAGGTTATGGAATTTACTACGGCCGCATCAATGGCTCGGCAATTACCCAAGCGCTGATCAATACCAGCGTCGCGGGCAGTAGTCAGATCGTCGCGTCAGTAAATCCGGCCGCGCCCAGCGGAACTGCGACCGCGCTGATTCCGGCGGGCAACCCAGCCGCGCCGATCTTTCCCAACGTTTTGGCGAGCGCGCCTTTGGGCTCGGCAACGGTCAACTACTTCGCGAGCAACTATCAAAATCCGATGATTCAACAGGGCGATCTTGTCCTGGAGAGAGAAGTGGCGCACAACACGGTTGTCTCTGCTTCTTATCTTTTCAGCTTTGGCAAATACCTGCCGAACTTCGTCGACACCAATCTGTCTCCGCCGACCGTGGCTAAGAGCATCACGATAGTCGACGGTCCGGTAGGTGGACAGGTTTGGACATTCCCTTATTACCTGGGAGCAGCCAGACCTAATCCAGCCTTCGGACAAATTCAGGAAATGCGCAGCAACATCTCGACCAAGTACAACGCACTGGTGTTGCAGGCGAACCGCCGCTTAACCAACGGACTGCAATTCCAGTCCAGTTACACTCTCTCTGAGGCGCGGGACAACGGACAGAATTCACAGACGTTTACTCCTGGCTTCTCGGCTCCTTTCGATCCTTTGAATCAGGGCGGTGAGTCTGGTCTGTCCAACTTTGATCGCCGGCACAAGTTCGTCGCCAGCGTTGTCTATAACACCAGCTACAAGAACAAGGACAACAAAGTAGCTCGGGCATTGCTAAACGGCTGGACCATTGCGCCGGTAGTAAATATGTTTTCCGGCGCGCGCTACACCCCGACCACCAACAGCTTCAGCCCGAGTGGCGTATTCGGCTTTAGCCAGGCGGGTGGTATCAATGGATCCAACGGTTCGCTGCGGTTCGCCTTGTTGCCTAACAACTACTTCCACCAGCCTGCGATTAAGTACGTGGACCTGCGCGTCTCGCGTCGTTTCGCGCTGACTGAGAAGTACAAAATCGAAGTGTTGGCCGAAGGCTTCAACATCTTCAATCGGACGCAGGTGACGAGCGTGAATACCCAGATGTACACCGTTTGCACCGGAAGCGGATCAGCCGGCGCGTGTCCCTTTGGCACCGGCATATTCGCGACTTTCAATCCGACGTTCGGTAGCATTGCGGGCTCTGACGGGTTCTTCTTCCGTGAGCGTCAAGTGCAGCTCGCCGTCCGCTTTGAGTTCTAGGTTATCTCGCGCGGTTCTGCCGCTCGGGCTCAACTCAAGGGCGCGTGTTCAATCGAACACGCGCCCTTTTTCTTTTTTAGTTTGACTGTGGCAAATGGTTAACATTTTATTCATTACCCGATGGTGTTTTAAGCTTGCGCGCACGTCGTCAGTCATGATAGAAACCGCGTTATACACCTTGGTTTAGTTTTTCCTTCGAACAAGCGGGCGTCGCAAATACGTTTCTCGGAAGTCTCACTTAATCTGCGCTCGATGGCTCGCGCGCAAATCGTTCTCAACGATCTGATTTTCCTAAGGAGTCTCCTAATGCCTAAATCTCTACGATTCTGTCTAACCTCTCTGGTGCTCGTCGCGATGTGCGCGCTGAGCACAATGGCGCAATCGACGGTTACGGGCGCAATCAACGGCACCGTTACCAATCCCAACAAAGAGGTAGTGGCCGGCGCTACGATCACTGCCAAGAACACCGGAACCAATAAAGAAGCCACCGCGACCTCCGACGATAACGGCGGCTTCAAGATCGTCAATCTCGAACCCGGCACTTACACAGTGACGGTGAATGGTTCAGGGTTTGCTCCTTTCTCTAATGAGAGCGTTGTGGTTGAGGTAGGACGTGCGACCACTTTGGACGTGGGGCTCTCACTTCAGGGAGTGACCGGAACGGTCCAGGTAACTGCCGAGGCGCCCGTTATCAACACCTCGCAGCAGGATTTTTCCAGCAACATTAATCAGACCTCGATCAACGAATTGCCGATCAACGGCCGCCGCTGGTCTAACTTTGCTATTCTCACGCCCGGCGCGGTTCCCGACGGTACCTTTGGGCTCATCAGTTTTCGCGGCATCTCCGGCCTGTTGAATAACAACACGGTCGACGGCGGCGACAACAACCAGGCTTTCTTCGCCGAGGAACGTGGCCGCACACGTATTCCCTACGTCGTCAGCCAGGCATCAATTCGAGAATTTCAAGTCAACACGTCGAGCTACTCTGCTGAATACGGACGTTCGGCCGGCGGTGTAACGAACGCCGTTACCAAGTCGGGAACGAACGAGTTTCACGGCAGCGCCTTCCTTTATGATCGCAACAATAAGTGGGGCGCGCGCAATCCACTCGCAACCAACACTGTTCTGGTTGACGGAGTGTTCACTCCGGTCGGCATCAAGCCGGTAGACGTGCGCTATCAATTCGGCGGCACCATCGGCGGACCAATCGTGAAGAACAAAGCCTTCTTCTTCTTCAGCTACGACCAACAGCGACGCAATTTCCCTGGTCTGGCCAGGTTCACCGACCCTAATCTTTTGAACACGGTGACTGCGGCCAATCGCACGACGCTGGTCTCTCGAGGGCTAACGACCGCGCAGATTGATTCGACCTTGAGCTTTCTAAATAGTCTGACTGGCACGCTTCCTCGCCGCGGCGACAATCTAATACTTTTGCCAAAGGTCGACTGGCACATCAACTCCAATAACGTGTTCACCGCAACCTACAATGACCTGAAATGGAATTCGCCCGCAGGCATCCAGACCCAGGCGACCAACACGCGCGCCCGGGACAACTTTGGCGACGACTTCGTTAGGGCCCGGTTCCTTAACTTGCGTTTGGCGTCGACGCTCTCGAGCAAGCTGGTTAACGAAGCCCGTTTCCAGTATGGCCAGGACTTTGAATACGAGTTCAGCCAACCGCCCCTGCCTGGTGAGCCAACGAATTCAGTCGGTGGCCGATCCCCGCAGACCTTCATCAATAATGGTTTTACGTTTGGCATTCCGGAGTTTCTCGAACGCGTCTCTTTCCCTGACGAGCGACGTACCCAAGTGGCCGACACCATGACTTATTCCACCGGTAATCACACTCTCAAGTTTGGCGGCGACATTAACCACTCGAAGGACATCATTAACAACCTGCGCTTCAGCGGTGGCGAGTTTAACTATACCGGCGCCAGCGGTCTGAACGATTTCATTGTCGACTACACCAACTTCACTACCAACGGAGCCATTCGCGCGCTGGTTCCCGGCGCGGCCGGCTCGGCGACCGCAAACTTGGGCGTCTGCTTCGGCTCGACCCGCCGGGCCGGACAATGCTATGGCGGCAACTTCAATCAGGGCTTTGGTGTACTCGGTTTGACGATCGCCACCAACGACCTCAACTTTTTTGTTCAGGATGACTGGCGCATTACCCCCCGGGTGACTCTGAACCTCGGCATGCGTTACGAATACCAGATGAACCCCGACCCGACTAAGGTCAACCCGGCACTTCCGATCACCGGTAACAAAGTCAGCGATAAAAATAACTGGGGTCCGCGGGTTGGGTTTGCGCTCGACGTCAATGGTGACGGCAAGACTTCGGTTCGCGGAGGATATGGCGTTTACTTTGGCCGGGTAATTAACTCGACTGTCTACAACGCATTGATCAATACCGGTCTCGGGGCCGACGTTGCCCAGCGCCAGGTAACGGTGACCGCGAGCAATGCCATCGCGCCGATTTATCCGAATCTGATTCCACCGGGAACTTTGACGACCCCGGCGGTACAGTACTTCGCGTCGAACTTCCAATTGCCTCGGATTCAGCAACTGGACGCGGTCTTTGAGCGCGAGATAGCACACAACACCGTCGTCTCCGCTTCGTATCTGTTCAGTTACGGTCAATACCTGCCTAACTTTGTGGACACTAACCTGGCCCCGCCGACTAACTTTGTGTCATTTGCTATTAACGGCGGACCGGCCAATGGCCAGGTGTTCAGAGAGCCCCTGTTTCTAGGCGCCAGACCAAACACAGCCTTTGCTCAGATTACCGAAATTCGCAGCGACGTCTTCTCGAAGTACAACGCGTTGGTGCTCCAGTTCAATCGTCGGATGACGAAAGGTCTGCAGATCCAGAGCAACTACACTCTGTCGCGAGCCTTTGATAACGGACAGAGTTCGGTCACCTTTACCTCGAACAACCTGCCGCTAAATGCTTTCGACCAGAGTGGCGACAACGCGTTGTCTGCGTTTGACCGGCGTCACAAGTTCGTGTTCAGTCTGGTCTACAACACCAACTACAAGAACAAAGACAATAAGACAGCCCGGGCCCTGCTTAACGGTTGGACGATCGCTCCGATCTTCAACTGGTTTTCGGGCCAGCGTTACACGGGTAACGTTTCCGGTAGTGCCGCAGCGGCCTCTTTCGGTCTTACCGGCAGCACTCCGGGCGGCGGCGTTAATGGCTCGGGAGGCTCGACCAGGTTTGGGTTATTCCCGCGCAACTACTTCAAACAGCCTTCGATCCAGTTCCTGGATCTGAGACTGTCACGCCGTTTCAGCATTGGTGAGAAGGCCAAAATCGAAGTGCTGGCTGAAGCCTTTAACTTCTTCAACCGCACCCAGGTCACCAGCGTGAACGCGACGCTGTATAATCTGTCGGGTTCGACCCTGACCTTTAACGCACCCTTCGGGCAGATCACCGGCGCCGACAGCACGCTCTTCCGCGAGCGGCAGGTGCAGTTGGCCGTGCGCTTCGAGTTTTAACCAACCTCAAAACCTTGACCCGTCATCGGGCGCGTCCGCAACGGCGCGCCCGATTTGTTTTGGCTGCAGTATGTCAGAAGCCCGACCGTAAGGGAGGGCTAGACTCGCGACCACTCTTGATGAAGAAATCGGCGAACCGTTCGCTCGGTTGCCCACAGCCGGTCCACGCGAGAGTAGCCCTTGCTTACGCGCGGGCTTCTGAAACGCCGTTGTTATACTGTTGAGTCATGGGCGTGTTTTCGGAAGAGCATAACCGCACCCGGGCGGAGAGGACTGCGCAGATCAAGACCAGGGCGCACGCGCTCGGTTTTGAAAAGATCGGTATCGTGCCCGCGCGGTCTTTGTCCGCTGAGTTAGAGCGGCTAAACGATTGGCTGACTCGCGGCTTTCACGGCGAGATGAAATGGATGGCCCGCGATCCGGAGCAGCGCACGGACCCGTTCAAAGTCTTTCCTGAAACACGATCGGTGATAGTTGTCGCTTTGAATTACTACACTTCGCCCGAACATTCAGACAACCCCGGCAAGGTTTCGCGGTATGCGTGGGGCGATGACTACCATGAAGTCGTCGGCGATAAGCTGCGCCTGCTCTTATCCTGGATCGAGGCCCAGTGGCCCGAAGCAAAAGGAAAAGTGTGTGTAGATATTCAACCCATGATGGATAAGGTTTGGGCCGTGCGCGCGGGTCTCGGCTGGATGGGCAAGCACACGAATTTGATTACCGAGGAATATGGCTCGTGGGTTTTTATCGGCGAGCTGCTGTTGAATCTCGAACTCGAATACGCCGATGATCAAGTCGCCGATCAGTGTGGCTCATGCACGCTCTGCCTCGACGCCTGTCCCACGAAAGCGATTGTCGAGCCCTATGTCGTAGACGCAAATCTGTGCATCTCTCACGCGACCATCGAATCGCGCGCGCTGGAGGTTCGTCCGGATGTCGCGGCGCATTTGGAAGGCTGGCTGTACGGCTGTGACATTTGCCAGGACGTCTGTCCCTGGAACCAGATGACGCCGGTCACGGATGAATCGCGATTCGAACCGCGCGAGGGAAACGTCAACGCGTCTTTGGTTGAGATTCTCGAACTGACGCCAGAGAGTTATGCCGACCGATTTCGCCACAGCGCTATCAAGCGCGCCAAGCTGGCCGGATTGAAGCGCAACGCGCTTAGTTTATTGCCCGAAGATGCAGCTTGACGCCGCAATTACAGCCTTTTCGCGACGAGCGATTCTGAGACTAACTTGTTCGGGCGAGCTTGCCTAAACTTCCTGGCCGTAGAGCGGCCAAATTTTTATAGACCATTAAGCCTAGAAAGGTCTTACCTCTGGAGGAGCGGAATGTGCCCCAATGAACGGACGTTACGCTCCTCCAGAGCTTTCAAGTTCTGTGTGAGGCTGATTCGATAAACAGTTAGTCCCTCCGGGACTGAACACAGAGCATCGAATAGACGACGTCTCTTGTTTCGAGAACTTTCGCGTCAGGCGTTTACCGTTGCGCTTATCCTACCGATACCCCGGCTCCGGTTGTTTGCGCCTGCGCTCTAACGCCTTGTTATCAGTTGTGATTCTGATTTATCGTCAGCCGAGAAATCCGATTCGAGGGAAACGCATGAAACTTTCGCTTATCATTCTGTCTGTGGCTATGACTATCATCGGATCCGCAAACCTGACCCGCGCCCAAGCCAACGCATCGCCCGCCGACCTGCACAAACTCGCGGAAGAATATTACAACTGGCGCAATCAGCAATATCCTGTCGCCAGCAGCGACGCCGGGCTGCACACTTGGGACAACAAACTTACCGACTATGGACTGGCCGCCCTGCTCGCGCGCCGCCTGCACGTCAAAGAAGTGCTCGCCAAAGTTAAAACGATGCAGACCGAAAAGTGGAGCAAGGACGATCGGATCGATTGGCTTCTGTTTCGCGCTCAACTCGAGGGCGTCGTCTTCTTTGATCGCGTAATGGATTTTGAAGAAACCGATCCCCAGACTTACGTAAACGAATGCAGCAACGGCATCTTTTCTCTGCTCAAGAAGGACTACGACACGCCGCGCAACCGCTCGCTCGCCGCCACCGCGAGACTCGAACAGATGCCTTTTGTCATCGAGCACGGAAAACAGAACCTCAACAAACCAGTGCGGCTTTATGCGCAGCTCGCGATCGATTCCGCGCGATCTATCGACAGTCTTTTTACCGACAGCTTGATGACTCTGGCAAAAGATCTGCCGCCCGCTGAGAAGAATGATCTGATCAAAGCTCGCGACGCAGCGATTGCCTCGCTGCACGGGTTTGCGGATTTTCTCGAGAAGCGTCTGCCCGGCATGGTCCCCTTCAAGCCGATGGGTGAGGAAAACTACAGCTACCTCTTGAAGAATATTTATCTATTGCCGCTGGACGCTAAACAGATCGATATGCTGGGCCAGGCTGAGCTCGCGCGTTATCGCGCGCTCGAATCGATGCTGCCCGATCCTTCGCTCGCCGATCCGAATCCGCAGCGCGCGAAAACGATTCCCAGGGATCAAGGCGAGTTTTTGAAAGCGTATGAAAGCCGCGAGGCGGAAATGATCGGCTTCCTGAAAGAGAACCATCTGGTGACCCTGCCGTCTTATCTCGGCCGCTTTGAGATTCGGCAATTGCCCGAAGCCTTCAAGCCGACCAGCCCCGGCGGGTTCATGAATCCGCCCGGCGTCTACGATAAAGACGCGAGCGGTTTCTATTTCATTCCGACTTACAATGCGCAAAGCAAGAACTTCTACATTCGCGCGGCCATCGAAGACCCGCGGCCGATTCTCGGCCACGAAGGCATTCCGGGACACTTCCTGCAGCTCTCAATCGCCAACCATCTGACTGACGAGATTCGGCGCCAACATTCGGACAACATTTTCATCGAGGGCTGGGCGCTTTATGGCGAAGAGATGTTGATGCGCACCGGACTGTATCCGATGAATTCGGCTTCGCATGGACAGGTGCTGCGCCTCTCGCGTTATCGCGCGGCGCGCATCGGGGTCGATGTGAACCTGCACACGGGCCGTTGGACGTTCGAGCAGGCCGTGAATTATTTCATGGAAGCCGGCGGACTTGATCGCGAAGCCGCCGAAGGTGAAGCCGCGGGCGCGGCTGCGAGCCCAACGCAAAAGATTACTTACATGACCGGCAAGTGGCAGATCATGCGTCTACTAGGAAAGTATCGCGATCAAAAAGGGAAAGACTTTCGTCTGGGCCAGTTTCACGACGACCTGATCAAGAACGGCAGTTTGCCGCTGTCGATTATTGAATGGATTATGCTGGATGACAGGTCGTCGCTGGATCAGGCGCTGAAGTGAGTATCAAGATGCCTCGGTGGCTTACACCCCACAGTCCAGTCAACGACGAAGAGAGAGCGTGGCTCGAAAGCGCCGGCGCCTGGCTGGTCAAGCAATTCGAGATCAACGTCGACGATGTGATCGTGATCTTACCCACGCCCGAATTTTTTCCTGATACTTATTGCGGCGACGAAGGAGATGTAGAGAAGCTTTTGAATCGAGTCTGTTCATACATGGGTGTTAGCCGGGATCGCCTGTCGGTGGAATTCTTCTCGGATGAGGAGAAGGAAATTCGGGATCATCTGCCATCGTTCGAATACCATGGCCGCGGCGTTGCCGGGCATTATCGAGAAACTTCTGATCTAATCAAGATTAGTGTGAGCACTGCATATCTACGCGATCCGATGGCACTCGTAGCGGTGATCGCTCACGAACTTGGACACGTTTTGCTGTTGGCTGATAGGAAGATCCAGCGAGATAGAAAGGATCATGAGTTTCTGACGGATCTTCTGACCGTCCAGTTGGGTCTCGGCATTTTCACGGCGAACTCAGCGTTTAGGTTTACTCAATGGAGTGGCGGATTCAAACAGGGATGGAGAGCCGAGCGCCTGGGATACTTGTCGGAACGAATGTTCGGATATGCTTTGGCGCTTTTCGCATGGAACAGAGAAGAGAGCAAGCCAGAGTGGTCGAAGTATCTGGAGGGAAATGTGAAAGACCATTTCAAATCCGCGTTGAAGTACCTGCAGAAAACCGTTGAGCCTAATGTTTCGAGAGATCGTAGCGCGGGTCGCACATGAACCCACTCAATCCATCTTTCGCCTCGGACGTCGCTGCCAGCTTTGCGCAGCAGCCAATCATGAAGCTGATCGGCGCCCAGCTCTCGCTGGTTGACCCGGGCGTGATTGAAATCACACTTCCCTATCGCGCCGATCTCACCCAACAGCACGGCTATCTGCATGCGGGCGTCATCACTACCATTGCCGATTCCGCCTGTGGTTACGCCGCCTTTACTTTGATGCCCGCAGGCTCCAATGTTCTCAGCGTCGAGTTCAAGGTAAATCTGCTGCGACCAGCGCAAGGCGCAGAGTTTGTGACGCGAGCGGAAGTTATCAAAGCGGGACGGACGCTGACCGTCGTGCGCGCCGATGTCTTTGGCATCGCTGGAAACAAAGAGCGAACACTGGTCGCCACAATGCAGGGCACAATGATCCGCGTATGAGGTCAGGACCGGTAGCGGTAACGACCGGGTACCAATACAGTAACGAAAGTTGTTAACTTGCGCTTGTTCGCAAATTAACGATTTGCGCTACAGCAGAACCGGTCGCTATCGATCCCGGACTCACCTCACTATCGCGAGAGGATTTTCTTTATGACAAAACCGATTCGTATTCTGCTCCAAACAACCATTCCTTTTGCCGAGGATAATTGGCATATCGGCCGGTTTTCGTTGTTGCGTGACGAACTGAGTTCGATGAAGGACGAAGCCGGGAACCCACTCTGTGAAGTGACGGCCCGCAATCGCGAAGCTGACGCCGCCGGTAATGATCCGGTGCTCAGCAAGCTCGATAAATCGGAGTTTGACCAGCTGTGGTTGTTTGCGATCGATAACGGCGATGGGCTGAGTGTGCCTGATTGCCAGGGCATCACACGCTTTCGCCAGCGCGGCGGCGGCATCATGGCGACGCGCGATCATCAGGACCTGGGAATTTCGCTGTGCACGCTGGGCGGCATAGGCCGCGCGCATTTCTTTCACACGAAACATCCCGAGCCCGACGCTTCCAGACATGTGCGCGACGACACGAACACGGCTTCGATCTCCTGGCCGAATTATCATTCGGGCGCCAACGGCGACTATCAAACCATCACAGTGACTTCGCCGCATGAAGTCCTGCGTCGTAGTGCTTCAGCCAATGAGCTGATCGAGTTCTTTCCGGCTCATCCGCATGAAGGAGCTGTCGGCGTGCCCGAAGGTGAAGCGCACGCCCAGGTCATTGCCACCGGTCAAAGCAAAGTCAGCGGTCGTCCATTCAATCTCGTAGTCACCTTTGACAGCTCGCGCGACGAACACGGCAACACGCTTGGCCGCGGCGTTGCGGAATCAAGCTTCCACCACTTTGTCGATTACAACTGGAATACAGACATGGGCTGTCCCAGCTTTCTGGAAGAACCGCCGGGCGACGGCTACAAACGAAATCCACAGGCGCTGGAAGATGTTAAGACGTACGTGCGGAACGTGGCGGTGTGGTTGAGCGGAAGAGTAAATACAAACTAGCGACAGATTAAGATAGACATATGATTCGCGTTCCCACACATCGACCGCCAACACATCCCGGCGAAATGCTCGTCGAAGAATTCCTGACACCGATGGGAATTAACGAAAGTGAACTGGCCGAGTTTATTCACGTACCCGCTCCACACATCAACGAAATCATCACCGACCACCAGAGCATCACACCCAGCATCGCGCTCCGTCTGGCAAAGTATTTTGGCATGTCAGCCTACTTTGGATGAACCTACAACTGCGCTGGGATTTGTATCATGCTCAGGAAGCTGAGTCGGAAGACCTCAGCGCCATCCGTCCGCACGTTGCGCTTAGATCGATCAAGCATTGAAGTGAATCTTCCGTTCGTCACGCGCAATTTCCTCGTGCCGTTAGGCACGAAATGTTTATAGACCCGGGACGTTCTTTTTGAACTCAAGCTCCTTTAGGAGCGAAACATATGTCGCTCCTCCGGAGCTTTGGATTTTAGGGGTAACTGCAAGCTATAAACATCGCGCTCCTACGGAGCTGAACACCGTCAGTGATGACAATCCTCCGAAGCTGATGTATAAGGGCAAGGCAGAGCAGATCTCAAACCCTCTTATTGCTTATGCCCGACTCACTCACATCCGAACCCGAATCCGGTTTTGTTTGCGACTGCAAAGAGTGGATGCGCTCCGCATGCGCAAATGAACCTTTCTACCGAGAATACGAAGGCTACAGATACTGCGTCCTACATTTACCGTGTCAGGACAAGTCACCCGATTTCGGAGGAGCTGTTCAACAAAGGATCGACGCCAACGATTTCAATTTTCGCGGAGTATGGTTCCCTACTAGTACTTCATTCCAGGATTGTACCTTTGGAACAGATGCTAACTTCACCAGCGCAGTCTTTAATGACATGGTCGATTTCAGCCGATCGGTATTTGCTGGTGTTTCGAATTTTGATGACGTGGCCTTCAAAAAGGCCTCTACGTTTAGTCAGGTCACATTCAAACAGTCGACGTCATTTCAGGGGGCGAAGTTTCTCGGATACGCACACTTCGGGCGAGCGAAATTTGAGGGCCAAGCCTGTTTCTCGATATCGCAATTCTCGGAAAGTGTCATCTTCTTGCATACGGCTTTTAATGAGCAGGTAGATTTTTTTTGGCGCAAGGATCGGCGGAACTGCTCTTTTTCAGTATGCGAAGTTTTCGAACATCGCAAACTTTGAGCGTGCGACGTTTCACGGAGCTGATTTCTCGTACGTTTCGTTTGATCATACGTCGAACTTTTCAGAGTGCGTTTTTGAAACGGACGCTATCTTCACGTCAGCCTGTTTTAATGATGATACTCGCTTCCGCTCTGCCAAATTCCGACGAACCGATTACTACGGAGACATACAATCAAAGCCTTTCGAGCAATATAGGAATGATTTCAGTTCCGCGATCTTCAAGCAAATGGTTGACTTTAGCCTCGCCCACTTTGACGCTGATGTGATTTCTTTCACACTCGCCCGTTTTGAGGGAGATGCGGAGTTCGCCGCGACCCACTTTCAAGGAAGCCACGAATCGACCGTGACGAATTTCGCGTCTGCCGTGTTTAGTAAAAAGGCAAACTTCGCTAACTCTGATATCGAATCCCCAGCGAACTTCACTCTTGCCAGTTTCCTCGGAGAAGCTTCCTTCACTTCAGTCAGCTTCTCTGGTACCGATCTGAATCGACCTGATTTCGAGGGCGCTGAATTTCGTGAAAAAGCGAATTTCAGTTTCGTCAGATTCCAACACTATAGAGTTAATTTTTCGTCAGTGGTGTTTTTCGAGGATGTCGCCTTCCGAGGCACTACCTTCGATGGAGGTAGTAATTTCGTCGGCGTGACTTTCAACGGGCACATTGATTTTAGCTCGTCTTACTTCGGAGGTAGTGCGCATTTCAATCCAAGGGCCTCAAGCGATGACCACTCGATCAAGCCGACCTCTTTTATGAGACGAGCTAACTTTGATAGTGCGATCTTCAATAAAGAAGTAAATTTCAACGGAGCCTTGTTCCATCAGAGCATCTCTTTCAGAGGCGCCAGCTTTCTTGGCGACACCGACTTTAGCGATGCCACTTTCAATTCGGATGCAATTTTTGCTTCAGCTACGTTCGCCTCGTATCTAAGGTTCTCCGGAGAACACAATCCGGCCGTCTTTCGGGAGGAGTCGGTCATTAACCTCGAGCATGCTGTCGTAAAGAAACCAGAGCACATTTCTTTCCACGCTCTCCGATTGAGACCAAGTTGGTTAATTAATGTAGATGTCCGCAGATTTGAATTAATCGATATTGATTGGGGAAAACAAAGTGTTGCCGACGAGATTGAGCGTTTATACGAAAGGCAAAAATTATCTCCGCATCGTCCGCTTTCGATCGCTTATCGTGGCTTGGCAGTTAACGCCGAAGAGAACCATCGCTACGAGGAAGCCTCAAAGTTTCGCTATGTGGCAATGGAGGCGCGGCGGCTGGAAAGTTGGCGCGGCTTTGCTCCCTGGCGACTGAGCTGGTGGTATTGGCTGGCGAGTGGCTATGGCGAACGAGTGTGGCAGGCCTTCTTCGTCCTGTTAGGAATATTGTTGCTATCTGCCTTGCTCTACAATCATGTTGGTTTCGCACGATGGGAGCCGAAGGTAGCGAGCGAGAGCGATGTCATAGTTGCTAAACGTGATGATATTGGTGCGCCGCTGAAATTTAGTCGCTCGTTAACCTACAGCGCTGGAGTAATGATTCTGCAAAAACCTGAACCTCGACCCGCGACAACTGCCGCGCAAACGGTCGTCCTTCTCGAAACGATCCTAGGGCCCGTTCAGGCCGCACTACTCGCCCTCGCCATTCGCCGGAAATTCATGAGGTAATTCGTAGAGTTTGGGCTTAGACTCCTTCATGGCATGTTCAATTTTGGATCATCATCCAGCGAGTCGCGTTACATCAGAACCACTTCGCAACTCAAAGCCGAAGTGCTTCTGAAGTTTCCGGATTCAAGTCAGCTCAGATTCTTCAGCGAAATCGAAGCAGCCAAGCTTGCTGACACGCTGCGTCGTCGGAATGTATTCGCGCGCCATTCGGGGGAGAACGACTTTTACGTTAAGCAAGTGACTCAATTGAGTAACCGAACCATTATTGAGCTCTACAGATTCGGCGAACCTGATGAGACCTACCAACAAGCAGCAGAGGCTGCGGCATTAAATCGAGAAACTAGCACTTCTTTCAAGCGTACTAGTCCTTAAGAAGGACGCGTTCCTTCGCCAGCTTGGCATCAATTCCAATGTTAGGCCCGAAATTGATCTAATAGCTGCGAGTGATATGAAATTCATTCGTTCGCGATCCCAGCGTAGGTCAAAAAGTGAAGGCATTCTGGTAAATAAACAATTTCAAAATCGGTTTGTTAGGAGCGGGTTCGTTGGGCTGTACCAATACTGTCAAACCCGGTCCGACTTGGCTAGCCGCGTTCAAATTTCAGCGGACTGGTTATTGGAATCGCGTCGCGAGGCAAGACTCGGCGCCTCCGTTGTCAAAACCGCAATAGCGCTAGAATCGCTTTTGATATTCGCAGAATCTGAGTCTCTGGCTCGGTCGCTTTCCGAAAGAGCCGCATTCATTTTAACTCCTGTCCCGGCAATGCGACATTCGATCGCTCGAATTATTAGTCAGTTCTATGATGCAAGAAGCGGCGTGGTCCATGGCAGCAAGAAGAAAGCTAGGAGACTCTCGGCATCGCTTGTTGAATCCGTTGACCGAATATCCCTACTGCTCTACTTGGTTATCGCCGCTAATCAAAAGCTGTGGTCGAACGTCGATACGCTTCGAACGTGGTGTGAGGATCAGCGTTGGGGCGCTCCATCCTCGAACGTCGAGGTTCCTTTTTCGCGAACATATCTTAGGAACGCGGTCACGCTTAGCGGAGTAGAAGGACATTGAACCTCTGAGAGCGGAAAGGAAATCATGAGTCGCACAATCTTACTGTCGGCGATGCTATTGCTCGCTCTGACAGTTAACGCCCAGCAAACATACCAACTCAAACCCACCCCAAAAACCGTCGTCTGGGGATATTACGACGCGAGCACGACGCCGGCGTTGCGGATCAAATCGGGTGAAACGGTTGAGGTGCAGACGTTGATTACTTCTACTCCGGCCAGGTTAGAAGGCGCCGGGGTGAAGCCGGAGGATGTCGAGCAGTCTTTGCGCGACATCGTCAAAGAAGTCACCAACAAAGGACCGGGTGGGCACATTCTGACGGGGCCGATCTTTATTGAAGGCGCGGAGCCGGGCGACGTGCTCGAAGTCAGGATCAAATCGATCAAGTTGGTGGTGGAGGCGACCTGGTCCCAATCCACCTGACGGTCAAGCTTAAGAACGATAACCCAGTCGCTACCGCTCCCGGTACTGACCTCATCACTCAACTCATCCGCGGCTGCCCATGATGCGCATCAACTCGGGTAACAGTATAATCTCCGGGTGCCTTTGCTAACCCCTAACGAAGTCCGCGTCCTTGGTTCGCTGATCGAAAAGCAGATCACAACGCCCGAATATTATCCGCTGACACTCAACTCGCTGACCCTGGCGTGTAACCAGAAGAACAATCGGAATCCGGTGACCGCGCTGACTGAGGCGGAGGTGGAGCAAGCCCTCGACAGTCTGCGCGAAAAGAATCTGGCTTATGTTTTCTACGGCAGCACCAGCCGCGTTCCGAAATACAAGCATGTCGCTGACAACCTGCACCTGAGCGCGCTCGAGCTGTCCGTGATCTGTGTGCTCATGCTTAGCGGTGCGCAAACCGTCGGTGAGATTCGCGGGCGCGCATACCGATTGTATGAGTCCTCAGGGCTGGAGGAGATCGAGCAGGGGCTTCATTCACTGGCAACGAAGGATGAGCCTCTGGCAATTAAGCTGCCGCGCCTGGCCGGGCAAAAAGAAGCAAGGTTCGCGCACCTGCTGGCAGGCGAAGTACAGATCGAAGAACTCGAAGGCGAGCAACCAGTCAGCAGACAGTCGCGCAAATCAGCCGAAGCAGAGAAAGTCGTCAGTCTCGAACACCGCGTTGAAGCACTCGCCGGCGAAGTTGAAAGCCTGCGTTTGCAGTTCGAACAATTCAAGAAACAATTTGAGTAGGCCCGGCAATGGCGCCGGCATCCTGCCGGGATTTTGAATGCGAGCACGATGCGTGGTCACCGGTGGTCAGAACCGCCTGCGGTAGCGGGCGGTCTTTGATTGCTCCAGCAATTCGGCCTCATTTCATTAGCACCTCGCTTCAGCGAGGTGGAATGCATTAACAGATAAACCGCCAACCGTTTCAAACGGTTTCTTTGAGAAGCCGTTAAAACGGCTGGATGCATTTGTGGGGTCACCTTGTCACCTCGCTGAAGCGAGGTGCTAATCAGATGATGAATTTGGCGCCGCAACACACATTCAGGATCTTTACGGATGCTCGACAGGTTTTAGGCGGACTGATAGGCTTCGCTCATAGGCAAATTCTATGAGAGAAATATCAAAACTGCTCCGCAACGGAATTCTGAGCGCGCGATCAACGACCGCACTTATTCTTATTTTCGCCGGTTCGATCGTGGCGATCGGGCAGAGCTCAACTCCGCCAGACAAACGCGGCCTCGGCATTGAGACCGATTCGTCCACCCAATCACAATCCGATCAGGCGAAGTCGAAAGAAGCTAAACCTGAACTCGTACTCCAAACTGGATACAACAATTTCTTTGGCGCGATGCGGCTGGTGTTCAGTCCGGACGATCGTCTGCTGGCCACCGCGACGTTTCGCAGCAGCACGATCAAATTGTGGGAGACAGCAACGGGCCGCGAACTGCGAGATCTTTCCACCGGCGGACAAAGTGCAGCCGGCATGGCGCCCGTCATCGCCTTCAGCCCTGACAACCGTCTTTTGGCCGCGGCCGGTGGCAACAACTCGGTCAAAGTTTGGGAAGTGCTGACTGGTCGGGAAGTGCAGACGCTAGCCGGAGGAGCCCAGGCTTCCTTCATGTCGGCATTCGGCGTCTCGTTCATCACATTCAGCGCCGATAGCAAGAAGCTGGTCACGATCAGCGACGCGATCAGAGTTTGGGACACGGCGACCTGGCAAGCAAAGACGATCGATACTGCTTCAATTAATCCATCGGGCTTTACCAGCGGCGAAGGCGGAGCCGCGCTCAGTCCCGACGGCAATCAACTCGCACGCGTCGAGGCCAGCGGATCGAAAATCAAGATCATGGATCTGAACTCCGGCGCCGAAACTCGCTCAATTGATTTGAATCACGATCAAATTGACAGTCTTGAAGTTTCTTTTACGACGGATGGCAGACTGCTGGCGGCTGGGATTGTCGCAAAGAAATTGAAGCTGTGGGACCTGACTACCAAGCAGAGCGAACGCGAATTGGGATCGACGTTGAAAGACTACAGCCCGATTAGGTTCAGCCGGAATGGCCGCGTCGTGGCCCTCGCGGAGGGCTATACGATCAAGCTTTGGGATGTGGCTACGGCTCGCGAACTGCCCACGCTCAACATACCGAACAATGGCGTCTTCGCCAATAACGGCGGCACCTTTGTGGGGTTCAGCGCCGATGGGAAAAAGATTGGCACGGGAGGGTTTGGCACGACGACGTTGCTTTGGGAAACCGAAACCGGCAAACAATTGCTGACGCTAAAAGGCCGCAGCAACATGGCCTATGCGGTGGCCTTCAGTGCCGACGGTAATCAACTGGCCGCTGGCGCCCGCACGCGTTGGGATCTCCGTGCCGGTCGCGGTCTCCGTCTCAGCAAGGCGCCGTCCGACAAACTATTCGCGATGCCGAGTCCCGACGGCAAACGGATCGCGATGTTTGCTCCCAACGATAACGCGATCGCAATTCTGGACACGACTACAAACCGGACACTTCAGACGCTCACCCGATCTGCCACGGGAGGAGGAGTTGAGCGCGTCACCTTCAGCCCGGATGGACGTCTATTGGCGGCGATGTACATGGAAGATCAGGCCTCGCAGGGTGGGCAGACATACGGAGGTCTGCCATCGAGTCAGGTCAAGATTTGGGACGTAGCGTCAGGCCGCGAAGTGCAGACGATTACGCTCGGTTCGGCGCCGAGCAAGGTCGGCTTCTCGGCTGACGGCAAGGCTTTGATCACCGTTGCCGGACAAGGTGAAGTGGTGATGTGGGATGTCGCCTCGGGTAATCGTCTGCGCAACTTTGCCGCACCGCCAGCTTCAAATTCGAACCCGTTGGGAAATATCGGCTCGATGCCGAACATGGGGAACCTTCCGAACATGGGCAAGCGGGGATCGATACCCAACATGCCCAACCTGCCGTCGATGCCGAACATGGCTGACATGAATGCGATGATTACAAACGTGCTCGGAACAATGACCTCCGGCACGATGGGTAAGAATGTAACCTCAATCGCTTTTAGTCCCGACGGCCGAGTGCTCGCCACTGGCGGTGTCGAATCAAAGTCCAATTTCGACATGGGAACTTTGATGAACACCGGGAACCAAAAAAGCTCGAAAGGCAAACGACCGAAGGATCCTCAGGACATCTTAAAGGACATCAAGATCGAGTCGGTTGGCCAGGTTCTTTTTTGGGACTCGAGTACGGGCCAGCAAATCGGAGCCATCAAGGGGCATGGCACCGGCGTTACCGAGGTTGTCTTTAGTCGTGACGGCAAACTTCTGGCATCGGGCGGCACCGACAACACGATCAAAATTTGGGACGTCGCCACCAAGCGCGAGTTGCGCACGCTCGTCGGCCATACAGCCAACATCGAATCGATGGATTTTAGTCCCGACGGCCGGCTGCTTGCCTCCGCGAGTGATGAAGGCAGCACCTTTCTGTGGGACACAAACACGGGCGAACATCTGTTGACTCTGATCTCGCTCGATGACGGCGGTGAATGGATGGTCGTCACTCCCGAGGGCTTGTTCGACGGCACGCCCGCGTCCTGGAACCAGATCCTCTGGCGCTATAACCACGACACTTTCAATGTCGCTCCGATCGAATGGTTCTTTAACGAGTTCTATTATCCAGGTCTGCTCGCAGATGTCTTCGCGGGCAAACGGCCACGCGTGGCCCAGGATGTCTCGAAGAAAGATCGGCGCCAACCAACGGTGATGCTTTCACTGCCGGGTGAAGCTGCGCCCGCCAACGGCATCAACAGCCGCACGGTAAAGATAAAGCTCGACATCACCGATGCCGCTGCCGACAAAGATCATTCGCAAGGTGCCGGTGCGCGTGACGTGCGTCTGTTCCGCAACGGTTCGCTCGTCAAAGTCTGGCACGGCGACGCTTTAAAAGGTCAGACGTCCGTGAGTCTTCAGGAAGAGATCACTCTGGTAACTGGTCCAAACCGCCTGACGGCTTATGCGTTCAACCAGGATAACGTCAAGAGCAAAGACGCCAACTTGTTAGTGACCGGCGCCGATAGTCTGAAGCGAGCGGGCACGGCTTGGATAATCGCCGTGGGCGTCAATGAATACGCCAACTCGCAATACAACTTGAAGTACGCAGTCGCCGACGCGCAGAGTTTTGGCGAAGAGTTGCGCCGGCAACAGACGCAGGTCGCCCGGTTCGATCACGTGGAAGTGATTCCGCTGCTGAACGAGAACGCAACCAAGGCAAATATCCTCGGGGCGTTGCGCAGACTCGCCGGGACGGCCGCGGAACCTCCCACGCTGAAAGCCGGATTACTGGATCGCATCAAGCGTGCAGAACCCGAGGATGCTGTGATCATTTACTTCGCCGGACACGGCACTGCTCAACAACAACGCTTCTATCTGCTGCCACACGATCTTGGCTACACGGGCGAGCGGGGCGCGCTTGATGAAAGCGGCCTGAAAACCATTCTCTCGCACAGCATTTCTGATTTGGAATTGGAAGATTCAGTCGAAGGGTTGGCGGCCGGATCGCTCTTGCTGGTGATCGATGCGTGCAATTCGGGGCAGGCGCTCGAAGCCGAAGAAAAGCGCCGCGGCCCGATGAACTCAAAAGGGCTGGCCCAACTTGCTTATGAAAAAGGGATGTACATTCTGACTGCTGCCCAAAGTTATCAGGCGGCATTGGAGGCAGCGCAATTCGGTCACGGCCTGCTGACTTATGCTTTGGTTGAAGAAGGATTGAAGACCGCGGCCGCTGACAACGAACCGCAGGATGGGATCTTAAGTGCCCGTGAATGGCTCGATTTCGCGACCGAGCGCGTGCCGCAGATGCAGGAAGAGAAGATGAAGCAGGGCCGCGGTCTCGGGTTAGACATCGCTTTCACCGAAGGTGAGAAAAATGTCGCCGATCCGGATAAGCGCAGCGTGCAACGTCCGCGCGTCTTCTTTCGCAGAGAGATGGAAACCAACCCGCTGGTGATAGCGAAACCCGGAACGAAGCAGTAATGATTTGTTTTCTTTTGAACAGGTCCAGTTGAGATTATCAATCAAGTCAGATCTCTCGTGGTCAGGAAGGGGGCTTGCCCCCTCATACTCTAGAAAGAGGGCACTCCCAGGGCTCGCAAATGGTCAAATTTGAATCTGCCGGGCGCGCTACATTTTGTCACCGGCAACTTTGTGAATCGCTTGCAGGTTTTCACCGAGCCGCCTGTTGCGAAGCCTTTCTGGAAGAACTCCAGTCTCTCAATCAGCGCTGGACCAGCAAGTTAATCGCCTATGTTCTTATGCCACAAAGTCCCCAAGTGATAGTATTCTAGCACTCGAAGGATTTCCAATGACTACGCAAACCGCAAACTATATGGAGGCGATCGCGCATTTGCCGGCGGGGGGAAATCTGATCCTCAATGACGTTCCCTGGGAAGAGTATGAGGAATTATTGTCCGATCTCGGCGAAGGCTACGCAGTTCGAATCGCCTACGACCGGGGGAGACTGGAAATCATGGGCCCCACTGCCCGACATGAGATGTACAAGGACTTGCTGCTTCGCTTGGTGGATTCTTTGGCCGAAACCAACGAGGTAGTCCTCGAAACCCGCGGTTCGACGACCTTCAAAGAGAAACAGCTCCTGCAGGGAGCCGAACCTGACACATGTTTTTACGTGGAGAATGCCAAGCGAATAATCGGGAAAGGCGATATCGACCTCGCAAACGATCCGCCCCCCGACATCATTGTCGAGGTTGATGTATCGCACCAATCGACCGGTAAGCTGTCGTTTTATTCCGCCATTGGCGTACCTGAGATTTGGCGGTACGACGAGCGGCAAGTCCGGATTCTTCACCTGGTTGATGGCCAGTATGTCGAAATGCCTTCGAGCCTGACGTTCCCCGTGCTCACCGACAAAGTTCTGACCGACGCCCTTGAACAAAGCAAGACTGAAGGACAAAGCGCGGCGCTGCGGACCTTTCGAAAGTGGCTTAAAGAAATCTAGTGCCGGCGAATAAGCCTTGCCGTCAAAAACCAAATTGTAACTCCCGCTAGCCGCGCGTATCATTGTCTCCAGCTTAATAAGAATGCCGATGTCCGCTCTGCTCAAAGATTCCTACAACCGCCCGATCCGCGACCTGCGCGTGTCGCTCACGGACCGCTGTAATTTTCGCTGCTTCTATTGTCTGCCCCACGGCGAGCCGCCCATTGCTCCGAAAGAGCAGATGCTTTCCTACGAAGAGATCGCATACGTCTGCGACATCTTCGTCGAGCTGGGGATTGAAAAGATTCGGCTGACCGGGGGCGAGCCGATGATGCGTCAGGACATCGAAATAATTATTGCCAAGTTGGCGGCGTTAAAGTCGAAGGGATTGCACGATCTGGCGCTGACCACGAACGGCTATTTTTTGCCGGATCGCGCGCAGGGGTTGAAAGACGCCGGGCTCGATCGCATCACCATCAGCCTGGATAGTTTGAAGCGAGACGTGTTCAAGCAAATGACCGGCGTCGATGTTCTGGATCGAGTTCTCCGGGGTCTCGCGGCCGCGAAGACCGCGGGCTTGCAACCGATCAAGATCAACGCCGTCATCGTGCGCGGACATAATGAAGATGAGGTGGCGGACTTTGCCGCCTTCGCGCGCGAGCACGATGTGAAAATGCGCTTCATTGAATTCATGCCGCTCGACTCTGGCCACGAATGGTCGCGCGACGATGTCGTGTCGGGTCGCGAGATTCGTGAGCGCATCAGCGAACGATTTCCTTTGGCGCCGCTCGACGTCCGTCGCGGTTCCGAAACTGCTTCGCGCTTTAGCTTTGCCGACGGCGCGCCGGGAGAGATCGGAATTATCGCTCCGGTCACTGAAGCTTTCTGTGGCGCGTGCTCCCGGATCAGGCTCACCGCGGACGGCCAGATTCGGACGTGCCTGTTCTCCACAGTTGAGTATTCATTACGGGACGTCGTTCGCGACGGCGCGTCGAGATCGGAAGTCATCGACTTCATTACCGGCGTGGTGCTGAAAAAAGAACCGCGTCATTACATCAACGATCCGGCGTTCGTCGCGCCTTCTCGCTCAATGAGTTTCATTGGCGGTTGAGCAGAGTTCCAAACACTTGCTAAGAGGACTCAACAACTTCCTTGGCCCGATCCTGGTGGTGGTGTTCTTTGCGGTAATGGTTTTGACGCCGCTGATCATTCTGGTGCTGGGCATCATGAATTTCAGGAGCGACAGCCTGCGCCAGACCAGGAACGCACTGCAAGCCCTGGCCGCTATCGTCATCTGGAGTGTCCTGACGTTTATTATCGTGATGATTTGTTTCATGACGGTATTCCAGTTCCCAGCCTACAAGTCGCAATCGGACGAGATTATCAGCACCGCTATCTTTTTCGGCGGAGGGCTGATCTATATTTTGGTTGGCGGCGCGCTGATTTATTGGACCAGGCGCCAGAAAACGCGGATGCCCGGAATGGGCGTGTCGTGCTGAAATGGAAGTCGAAACCACAGTCTGCTGCCAAACCCTACACAGACTAAAAGTCTATGTTACTGATCGACAAACTGAAGTTTGTCGGACATAATTCGCGCCTCTCAGTTCTGAACCTAAACATACTTCTTGTTTCTGGAGGATCGTTCGATGAATCCCAAACGTTTTTCACTGGTGCTCGCTATTCTTCTCTGCCTGATGGCTGCTTCAACGGTCACTTCAGCCCAGCCTGTCTCGGAAGACAAAGCGGCAAAAAGCGACGCTCCGGAACCGCGAGCGAAAGATGGCAAGAAGCTCTTAACCGCGCTCGATCTGATGAAGGTCGCCGTCGTCAGCACCCCGCGAATATCTCAAGACGGAACACGTGTGGCTTACACCGTTACCGAAACGAAGATGGAGAAAGACAAAGAATGGAAAAATGTCACCCAGGTCTGGGTGGTCCCGACGGCCGGCGGAAAAGCCCAGCAGTACACGCGCGGCGACAAGGGCTCTTCGGCGCCTGAATGGTCGCCCGACGGAACGATGCTGGCATTTCTCAGCGATCGCGAGAAGGAGGGAGAGCGGCAAGTGTGGATGATTCGCGCGGATGGCGGCGAAGCGTGGGCCGTCACCACTCACAAAGGCGGAGTCAGCGGGTTTCGCTTCTCGCCGGACGGAAAGCGTCTGTTGCTGAGTGCGACCGATCAGCCGGCTAAAGACGAAGAGGATCGCAAGAAGGTCAAAGACGACACCATCGTCTTCGACCGCGACATTAAGATGACTCACCTTTGGCTTTGGAACATCGATAAGAAAGATGAGAAGCGGCTAACCGAAGGCAATTTCACGGTCAGCGATCCACAGTGGTCGCCGGATGGCACGCGCATCACCTACACGACGCGGCCCACGCCCAAAGCAGACGACGGGAGTTTCAGCGATGTCTGGATCATGACGATCGCCGGCGGCGAGAAGAAAAAACTCGAGGTGAACGCCGGCTCGAGTGATACCGCGCGCTGGTCGCCGGATGGAAAATGGATCGCTTACACGGGCAGTCCGGATAACGGCGGCGGGGTTTCGACGACTTACCTTTATCTAATTTCCGCGACCGGCGGCGCGCCTAAACAACTGACGTCGAAATTTGATTTAAGTGTAGGGACGCCGGTTTGGTCGCGCGACGGCCGGAGTATTTACTTCAGCACGAACGTGCTCGAAGCGATCGAAGTTTATTCGTGCGACGTGAGCAGCGGCGAAGTGAAACAGCTTTCGCGCCGTGGCGGCTTGACGGGAATAAGCGAAGTCAGTCGCGACGGAAAAACGATCGTGGGCACGATGTCCACGGCCAAACAACCGACAGAGCTTTATGCGGTAAACGCGGATTTCAATTCCTTCAAGCCTCTGACTGAACACAACGCGTGGCTGCAAGGTTACGCCCTCGCCGATACCGAGGTCGTGAAGTGGAAGAGCAAGGACGGTATGGAAGTCGAAGGGCTGCTGACCAAACCTGTCGGATATAAGGCGGGTAACAAAGCTCCGTTTCTGTTGAACCCTCACGGAGGTCCGACCGGATCTTCGCTTAACAACTTCAATGGCACGTTACAGGTACTCGCGGCGAATGGCTTCGCCGTGTTGCAGCCGAACTTTCGCGGCTCGACCGGCAAAGGATTGGCGTTTGCCCAGGCGAATAAGAACACGTGGGGCAAGGGCGATTACGAAGACTGCATGACGGGCGTGGATGCGATGATTGCGAGCGGCATCGCGGACCCGAATCGGCTGGGCGCGTTCGGTTGGTCCTATGGTGGTTACATGACGTTCTGGATTCTGACGCAGACGGATCGGTTTAAGGCTGTCTCGCCGGGCGCCGGGCTTTCGAACATCTATTCGATGTATTCGCAGAACGACATTCAGAGGTATCTGCGCTGGTTCTATTCCGATAAGGCGCCATGGGACGCACAGGAACTTTACTGGGACCGTTCGCCGATGAAGTACATCAAGAACGTCAAGACGCCGACGATGATCATGCACGGTCAGGTGGACACGCGCGTGCCCATCGCGCAAGCGCAGGAATTCTATATGGCGCTGAAAGAGATGAACGTGCCGGTGGAGTTTGTGGTTTACCCCCGCGAGAACCACGGCTTTACCGAGCCGCGTCACCAGATGGACCGGGTGCGACGGTATGTTAGGTTTTTCGCGAAGTATTTGAAGGCGCCGGTGGTGACTGAGCCGGCGGGGGAATAGCGAGCGACAGCGTTATGGAGTCAGTGGCGGAAGCGTTAGAGCGAGGATCGGACGCTGAAAGCGTCCAATATAATAGCCGTGGGTAACGCCCACGGATCGTAATCCAACACCACACATCGACCCTGAAAGGGTCGCATCTATTCGACCCTTTCAGGGTCGCGATCCCTGTTGACCGTAATCCGGGGGCGATGCCCCCGGCTATTACATGTCACGCCTTCGGCGTGAAGAATGCGAACGCTGGAATGTCGATCCTCGTTATGCAGCGTCCTACTGCATGGCCTTGATGTCGTCCAGCAACACCCGCTCGTGTCCTTCGGGGTTTACCTTCTCATAAACCTTTCGCAGAGTGCCTTCGGGATCGATCACGAATGAAGTGCGGTTCCAGTACATCGTACCTTTGTAATCACTCTGGCCCACGCCCGCCGCGTTGAGCAACTCTTGATTGGGATCGGCCAGCAGGTCGATCGTGAATGAAAACTTATTGCAGAAGTTCTTATGCGACTCGACATCGTCGGCGCTCACGCCTACCACGGCGATGTTTGCGTCGTCGAATTCCTGCTTCGTAGCTGTGAATGACTTTCCCTGAATCGTGCAACCGGGCGTGTCGTCCTTTGGATAGACGTAAAGCACCAGCCACTTACCCTTGTAATCATCTAGCGTGACGGTCTTGCCGTCCTGGTTCTGCAAACTAAAATCCGGAAAGCGCTTTCCTGTTTCGGCTGACATATCAATCGTCCTCTCAAACTTTCTGATATTAACTTAGGCCCGTTCACAGATTACGCAAACAGGCGATGTTGTGATACTGCACAATCGAGTATGCAGTGAAGCGGGCGGATGAGCAATTAGCCAGGTTTGCAACCGCTGATGAAGAGTCCTAGAATCCTTTCGACCGATTGAAAATCAAATACGTTTCGGGGGAGCCGCGCTGGCGGCTGAGAGTCTGAAGAGAATTTCGAAATTCGCATTTCGCGATTCGAAATTCTTCAGGAGACCCCTTGAACCTGATACGGTTAACACCGTCGAAGGGAGAAACAGCCAAACGTTGACCGTTCCATCCTTTTTGATTTTAGGTGGAGCGGTTTTTTTATGGAGTGCGGTGGCAAGCACCGGGGTCCCCAGCGCGGCAGTCGCGCTGGGGTGGTCGTAGCGCGACACCGCTTTGGATTGTTCGGAGTTCCGCCTTTAGGCGGGCCAAGGAACCACAAATCCAAAGCGCCGTCGCCGCTTCGCTCTGCCGGCGCACTCCAAAATGGAGATCATCATGAGCGCCGCCATCAAGCCAAAGTCAGAACCGGGAGCGGTAGCGACCGGGTCAACGAGTCAATTGCAAATTGAGAACTCAAATCCCGAGCCGGCTCTGCCCAACTCGCGCCGCACCTACATCAACGGCCGACAGCCCGGCGTGCGCGTGCCGTTTCGGGAGATCGATCAAAATCCGACTCGTAACTTCGACAACACCCTCGAAGACAATCCGCCAGTGCGCGTTTATGATTCCAGTGGTCCGTGGGGCGATCCGGCGTTGGCTTGCGACGTGCGCGACGGTTTGCCGGCTCTTCGGCGCGAATGGATCATTGCGCGCGATGATGTGGAAGAGTACGAAGGCCGCGAGCTGCAACCTATCGATGACGGCTATCTGACGTTTGACGCCGCGAACCACGCGCGCACGAAAGAGAAAGCCAAGGGTCTAAATCGCCTGGAAGATTTTCCCGCGCTCGCCCGCACTCCTCTGCGCGCAAAGCCCGGCGCTTGCGTGACGCAAATGCATTACGCGAAGCAAGGCATCATCACCCCCGAAATGGAATTCATTGCCATACGGGAGAACCTGGGCCGCTCCATGGAGCGCGGGCATCCTGCCCGCAGTGCTGCGGAAGAAGCCCCCCGCGATTCTCTCAAACATCAACACAAGGGCCAATCCTTCGGCGCTTCAATTCCCGAATACGTCACGCCAGAATTCGTCCGCGATGAAGTCGCCCGTGGCCGCGCCATTATTCCTGCGAACATCAATCACCCCGAATCCGAACCGATGATCATCGGCCGCAACTTCCTGGTGAAGATTAACGCCAACATCGGAAACTCCGCCGTTCTGTCTTCCATCGATGACGAAGTTGAAAAAATGCGCTGGAGCATTAAGTGCGGATCAGACACAGTGATGGATCTTTCGACGGGGAAGAACATTCACGCCACGCGCGAATGGATCATTCGCAACTCGCCCGTGCCCATCGGCACCGTGCCGATCTATCAGGCTTTGGAGAAAGTCGGCGGCAAGGCGGAAGACCTGAGCTGGGAAATCTTTCGAGACACTTTGATCGAACAAGCCGAGCAGGGTGTTGATTACTTCACCATACACGCCGGCGTGCGCTTGCCTTACATCCCGATGACGGCGAAACGCACGACCGGGATTGTCAGCCGCGGCGGCTCGATCATGGCCAAGTGGTGTCTGGCTCATCATGAAGAAAGTTTTCTCTACACCCGATTTCGCGACATCTGCGAAATCATGGCTGCCTACGACGTTTCGTTTAGCTTGGGCGACGGTCTGCGCCCCGGTTCGATCGCCGACGCGAACGACGAAGCGCAATTTGCCGAACTCGAAACGCTCGGCGAGCTGACAAAGATCGCCTGGGAGTACGACTGTCAGGTGATGATCGAAGGTCCAGGTCACGTGCCGATGCACCTGATCAAAGAGAACATGGACAAGCAACTGGAAAGCTGCGGCGAAGCGCCCTTCTATACGCTGGGCCCGCTGACGACCGACATCGCGCCCGGCTACGATCACATCACTTCGGCGATCGGCGCGGCGATGATTGGCTGGTATGGCACCGCGATGCTCTGCTATGTCACGCCGAAAGAACACCTCGGCCTGCCTAACAAGAAAGACGTGAAAGACGGTGTCATCGCCTACAAGATCGCCGCCCACGCCGCCGATTTAGCCAAAGGCCACCCTGGCGCCCAATACAGGGATAATGCTTTATCGAAAGCACGTTTTGAATTTCGTTGGGAAGATCAATTCAACCTCTCGCTCGACCCCGAAGTCGCGCGCGAATATCACGACGAAACCCTCCCGCAGGAAGGCGCCAAGCTCGCCCACTTCTGCTCCATGTGCGGCCCGCATTTCTGCTCCATGAAGATCACCCAGGACGTGCGCGAGTACGCTGCGCAGAAGGAGATTGATGAAGCGGCGGCACTGGGGGTGGGGTTGAAGGAGAAGGCGGAGGAGTTTGTGGCGAGTGGTGGTGAGATTTATCAAAGCGGTGACTCCGTCATTTAGGTGATCAAAGAGAGGCATCAATGCTAGTATTTGCCTCAAGGAGAGACCATGGAATCCCAAAAGATCATTATTGAGAAGCACTCCGATGGTTACG
>JAWVCT010000046.1:0-9025 GCA_033858155.1 Blastocatellia bacterium | reverse complement strand
TTTGGTAAATTGGCAATCGGAAATTGGCAATCTGCAATGATTCCTAGGGGTATAGTGTCAACGGTTAGCACGTCGGTCTCCAAAACCGAAAGTCCGGGTTCGAATCCTGGTACCCCTGCCAAGTTGGGATAGAAAATTCGCGTGTCGAAAGAAGAAAACGAAACCGAAAACTTTGGCGCTCTGCCTGAACCGGCACCGGCGCGCGATACCTCCGTGGTAAAACCCATCGGATCTCCGTCCCCACGCGCGGCCAGGTTTGGAGAGGGCGCGGAAGGCAGAGGCGCACGCCGCGAGCGCGGATTGGCCGGCCCGCGAACGGGATTTTTCCAACGCACCAGCCAGTTTATTCAGGACACTCGCGCAGAAATGCGGCGAGTTTCATGGCCAACTGCCAACGAAGTAAAGAACACTACGATCATTACCTTGATTGCGGTTATTTTCTTTGCGATTTACCTGTTTGGCGTTGATCGAGTCTGGTCTTTTCTGATTGAGCATCTGCGCACCTGGTTGGGCGGTTAGCGAAAGCGAAAGATTTTCAATGAATCAGTGGTTCATACTTCATACGTACTCTGGACACGAGAAGAAGGTTTGCGAAAGCCTTAAAGCTCGGGTCGCCGGCACAGATCTGCAGGAAGCGATAACCGAAGTGCTGGTCCCCACCGAGACCGTCGTCGAGATGCGGGGCAATAAACGCGTCGAGTCCACGCGCATGTTTTATCCCGGCTACGTGCTGGTCCAGATCCAATGTGACGAGCGCGGGCATATTCCCGACAACGTCTTTCACGCAATTCGTTCGACGCCCAAGGTGACGGGTTTTGTAGGCGGACAGAGTCCGACTCCCCTGACGCCGCAGGAAGTCGATCAAATCGTGCATCACGTCGCCGAGGCCGCGGAAAAACCCAAGCCGAAGTTTTCCTACGCCGCCGGAGAGACGGTGCGCATCAAGTCGGGTCCGTTCCAGAGCTTCACCGGCAAGGTTGAAGAGGTCAATGAAGACAAATCCACGCTGAAGGT
Organism: Blastocatellia bacterium; assembly: GCA_033858155.1. Taxonomy (GTDB): domain Bacteria; phylum Acidobacteriota; class Blastocatellia; order Pyrinomonadales; family Pyrinomonadaceae; genus UBA11740. Next base: position 8,011 of record JAWVCT010000046.1, on the reverse strand, counting down.
CACGGTGACGATCTTTGGTCGTTCGACGCCGGTGGAGTTGAACTTTCTGGATGTCGAGAAGGTAACGTTTACGGAAGAAGAATAATTTAGATCATGGCAAAGAAGATTACAGGGTATATCAAGCTGCAGGTCCCGGCGGGCAAAGCCAACCCGGCGCCCCCTATTGGTCCGGCGCTCGGTCAGCACGGCGTTAACATCATGGAGTTCTGCAAGGCCTTTAACGCGAAGACCGCGCAGGCTGATCCGGACATGAAGATTCCGGTCGTGATTACGGTCTATGCGGATCGCTCGTTCACTTTTGAAACCAAGACGCCGCCGGCCGCCGACTTGTTGAAAAAAGCTGCCGGAGTTGAAAAAGGCTCAGGCAATCCGAAGAAAGAGAAGGTTGGCAAGATCACACGCGCCAAGCTTGAAGAGGTCGCCAGGACCAAGATGCCTGATTTGAACACGACCGACTTGCAGAGCGCCATTCGCACGATCGAGGGTACTGCCAGGCAGATGGGTCTTACGGTCGAAGGCTAAGTGATGCCGGCGAAAGCCCGACATCCGCCGATAAGAATTTAAAGAGGGAGAGCTGAACGCTCGCTGGAACCTCGGAGTCGATAAATGAAAAAGCACGGAAAGAAATATCGCGCCGCGTTGGAAAAGATCGAGCCCGCGCGCAAGTACAGTCTCGATGAGGCTGTCAAGAAACTCAAAGAGATTGCGTTTGCAAAGTTTGACGAGACGGTCGAATTGACGATGTGGCTGGGCGTAGATCCGCGCAAAGCGGATCAACTGGTGCGCGGCACGCTCGTATTGCCCCACGGCCTCGGCAGATCAAAAACAGTTCTGGTCATCGCGCAGGGCGACAAGATTAAGGAAGCCGAAGAAGCCGGCGCCGATTTTGTTGGCGGCGAAGACATGGTCACCAAAATCAGAGGTGGCTGGCTGGATTTTGATGCGGTGATCGCGACCCCCGATATGATGCGCCTCGTCGGTGGACTGGGTAAGGTGCTGGGACCGCGCGGTCTGATGCCCAATCCCAAAACGGGCACTGTGACTTTTGACGTCAAGACCGCAGTGCGCGAAACCAAGGCGGGCAAAGTCGAGTACCGAGTGGACAAGACCGGCGTGATTCACACCGCCGTGGGCAAAGTTTCCTTCGAGGAAAGCAAGATCGCGGATAATAGTCGCGCGCTGATCGAAGCCGTGGTGAAGGCAAAGCCGTCGACCGCGAAAGGCAAGTACGTCAAGAAGGTTAATATCGCAGCGACCATGAGTCCGGGTTTGCTCCTGGACGAAACGGCATTTGCCAAATAAGTGAGGAGCTAGGAATGAAGAACAAAGCACAGAAACAGAAGGACCTCGAAGCCCTCGCTGAGCAGTTTAAGAACGCAAATGCGGCGATGCTGGTGAGTTTCAAGAACATGACCGTCGGCAAGGATCAGGAACTGCGCCGACAGTTGCGCGAAGCGGGCGTCACCTACTCAGTGGTGAAGAACACTTTGGCCCGCAAGGCTTCTGCCGGCACTCCGCTCGAGCCAATGGCCGATCAATTCAAAGGCGTAACCGCGGTTGCGCTGAGCGCAAACGATCCAGTAGGGCTGTCAAAGGCGATTTCAAAATTCACCAAAGCCAATCCTGAGATTTTCAGTTTCAAGGTCGGGCTGGTTGAGGGCAAGGTCGTAGAGCTGAAGGAAGTCGAATCGATCGCCAGCCTGCCGTCGCGCGAAGATTTGCTTTCGAAAGTCTTGTTTCTGATCAATGCGCAGGCCCAGCGCCTGGTTACGGTATTGCAAGCCGTGCCGCGCAACCTCGCGGTGGTCACCGAGCAAATCCGCGCGCAGAAGGAAGCGCAAGGCGCATAAAAGAATTCGAATTTCGAGATTCGAATTTCGAAATTTACTTGGCGGCCGTCGTGCTCCTGTCAGTGGGGCGGCTATGGACAAAGACAAGCGTGAGCGGCGATGCAGCCACCCGCGCAGTCAATCAAAATAGCAAATCCCGGATTTGCGAGAACGAATGCAGGAGAACGTGTTCATCATGTCGGATAAATTACAGGGAATCGTCGATCAGATAAAAGAGCTCACGCTGCTTGAGGCGTCTCAGTTGGTAAAGCTCATGGAAGAGACTTTTGGCGTCTCGGCGGCTGCCGCCGCGGTGGCTGCGCCTGCCGCTGCTGCCGGTGGTGGAGAGGCGGCTGCGCCGGCTGAGGAGCAGACTGAATTTGATGTCATTCTGCAGGCCGCGGGCGGTCAAAAGATTAATGTCATTAAGGTCGTCCGTGAAGTGACCTCGCTCGGCCTTAAAGAAGCGAAGGATCTTGTTGAAGCGGCTCCAAAGGCAGTCAAAGAGGGCGTCTCGAAAGAAGAAGCCGAGACGGTTCGCCAGAAACTGGCGGACGCCGGGGCAACTGTCGAAGTTAAATAAGGTTTCGGGCGCCGGTCAATCCTACCGGCGCCCATCACCCTTATCTACGGCCTCCGGTTTTGGCGGCTTGACCTTTTGTTCCTGAGTGGCTAACTTAGGGGAGTATTGAAAGCGCTGGCGTTACTCCCGGAAAAATCTGGACGAGAATGCAATCGCTCATTTGAAGCGGTCGGGGCAAAGTGCGCTCTGGCCGCGCATACGTCTGTTTTGGCGCTCTCTAGAGACGAATGCTGACCTCGCCAGCGAGTGTATTTTGAAAGAATAGGAAACATTCATGTCTGCAAATCTACTTGACACTGTAAATACTGGATTGGGACGGCGCACGAGTCAGGCGCCGAAGCGACACGACTTTTCAAAGATTAAGACCGCGGTGCCGATCCCGAATCTAATCGAGATTCAGCGCGAATCCTACAACCGTTTTCTGCAGATGGATATGCTGCCCGAAGAGCGTCAAAGCACCGGTCTGCAAGCGGTCTTCAGATCGGTGTTTCCGATCTCTGACTTTCGCGAAACGGCCACGCTCGATTTTGTCGAATATCAGATCGGTAACTGGCAGTGCAAGTGCGGAAATCTCGAGGGACTGAAGTATCTGCGCGCGGCCTGTAAGAATTGCAAGGCCAGTATCAAAGTAGATCCACTGCGACCGGGCCAGACGCTATGTCACGTGTGCGGTACCTTTAATAATGTGCGTCCGGAACTTTGTCCGAACTGCGGCGAGCCGGTCGGACTCAAGCACAAACACGATCAGCAGGAATGTCAGGAGCGCGGCATGAGCTATAGCGTGCCCCTCAAGGTGAAGATCCGGCTGACCGTCTACGACAAAGATCCTGACACGAACGTCAAATCTATTCGCGACATCAAGGAAGAGGAAGTCTTCTTTGGTGAAATTCCGTTGATGACCGATAACGGTACTTTCATCATCAACGGCACTGAGCGCGTGATCGTTTCGCAGTTGCACCGCTCGCCGGGAGTGTTCTTCAAGCGCGGCGCACTCTACGTCGCCAAGATCATTCCTTACCGCGGTTCGTGGGTCGAGTTCGAGTACGACCAGAAGAACCTGCTCTATGTGCGCGTCGGCAAGCGCAAGTTTCTGGCGTCGATATTTTTGCGCGCGCTGGGCGTGTGGCTGGGTTCGGACTTCAACAGCAAATCCTTCGGCAGCGATGGTCAGTTGGAAGAGGCGGTCAAGAATTCATCCTTCAGAGATGAAGACCTGCTGCGAGCTTTCTATACGGTTGACGAGGTGCGCATCGAAGACGGGCGCTTGATGGTGCAGGTTCCCGAGTCGGGTCGGACCAACCTGGTCGGCATGAAGGTCGATTTCGAGATTAAGGGCCGCGGTCCCGATCCGATTGTCCGTAAGGGCAAAGAAATCAGCCGCACATCGCTGGAGTCCCTGCGTAAAGCAAACATCGGCGAAGTCGAGATCGATCTGGCGCAGTTCGAAGGCGCTTACGCGGTGGCCGATGTCGTCAACACCGAAACCGGCGAAGTGATTCTCGAAGCCAATAACGAAATCACCGCGGTCAAGCTGCAGGAGATTGCGGAAAGCGGAGTAAAGAACTTCTCAGTATTCTTTCCCGAGCGTGACGACGTGGGCGTCGTCATCTCGCAAACCTTGAAGAAGGACACGATCAGCAAGCCGGTCGATGCTCTGCTCGAAATTTACCGCAAGATGCGTCCCGGCGATCCGCCGACGGTGCAGACTGCATATCGTCTGCTCGAGGGAATGTTCTTTGACCCGCGCAAGTTCGACTTTTCGCGCGTGGGCCGTTTGAAGTTCAACATTAAGATGGGCAAGCCCGAAATGCTGCGGATTGAAGATCCGCTGCTGGCGGCGAGCGACTTCTTCGAAGTCGTGAACTACGTCCTGAAGATGCGCCGTAACCCGGTTGATGAGCAGAAGAAGCCGATCTATCAGGCTGACGATATCGATCACCTGGGTAACCGACGCGTCCGGGCCGTGGGCGAGCTGCTGGAAAATCAGTTTCGCATCGGGCTCGAGCGCATGGAACGCGCGATCAAAGAGAAGATGTCGATTCATCAGGAGATGCAGACGACCATGCCGCGCGATCTCATCAACGCCAAGCCGGTGACGGCTGCGGTGCGTGAGTTCTTCGGCTCGTCACAATTGTCTCAGTTCATGGATCAGACGAATCCGCTCTCAGAGATCACTCACAAGCGCCGCTTGTCAGCACTGGGACCAGGCGGTTTGAGCCGCGAACGCGCCGGATTCGAGGTTCGTGACGTGCATCCGACTCACTATGGCCGCATCTGTCCGATCGAGACGCCTGAAGGTCCGAACATTGGTTTGATTTCGTCGCTGTCGTGTTATGCGCGGATCAATGAATTCGGTTTCATTGAGTCGCCTTATCGCAAAGTGGTGGACGGCGTGGTTACGGAATTTGTAAGGGTCATCAATGGTGGTGACACAAAACTCAAGCCGAACGACCATGTCCCGCAGGACGAGGTCGATAAAGCCAACAAGCGAGCCGGCTCTGGTGAGAAGGCGATCTTTGAACCGTTTCCGTTTTACCTGACCGCGTGGGAAGAGGACAAACACGTCGTCGGTCAGGCCAACATTCAACTGGACGAAAATGAATATATCGTCAACGACCGTAACGCCGCCCGCAAAGCCGGCGAATTCATCCTGGCCCAGCGCGACGAGATCGAATTCGTGGACGTCTCGCCGAAGCAACTGGTGTCGGTGGCCGCATCGCTGATTCCATTCCTTGAGAATGATGACGCGAACCGCGCGCTGATGGGTTCGAACATGCAGCGCCAGTCGGTGCCACTGCTGCGCGCCGAGGCCCCTTACATCGGCACCGGCATGGAAGACGTGACCGCGCGTGACTCGGGCGCGGTGGTGATCGCCAAGCGCGACGGCGTGGTTGATTACACTGACTCTGAACGCATCATCGTTAAGGCTGATCACAACGTCGACGGCACCATCTCTCGCGAGGTGACTGCTGATATTTACACGCTGATTAAGTTCAAGCGTTCGAACCAGAACACTTGTATCAACCAGCGCCCGATCGTGCACGTGGGCGAGCGGGTGGCCAAAGGCCAGGTAATCGCCGATGGTCCCTGTACCGACCGGGGCGAGCTGGCCCTGGGCCGTAACGTTCTGGTCGCATTCATGCCGTGGCGTGGTTACAACTTTGAAGACGCGATTCTGGTTTCCGAGCGGTTGGTGAAAGAGGATTACTACACCTCGATTCACATCGAGGAGTTGGAGATCGAAGCGCGTGATACCAAGCTCGGACCCGAAGAGATCACCCGCGACATTCCGAACGTCGGCGAAAACATGCTGCGCGATCTGGACGACAGCGGCATCATCCGCATCGGCGCTCAGGTCAAACCCGGATCGATTCTGGTCGGCAAGGTCACGCCCAAGGGCGAGACGCAGTTGACCGCGGAAGAGAAACTACTGCGGGCAATCTTTGGCGAAAAGGCCGCCGACGTGAAAGATGCTTCGCTGGTTTCGCCTCCGGGAATCGACGGCACTGTCGTCGACGTGCAGGTCTTTACCCGCAAGGGTCAGGAAAAAGATCAGCGCTCGCTGTCGATCGAACAGGGCGAAGAGGAGCGGCTGCGACGCGACCTTGAAGATGAGATTCGCATCCTGCACGAGCAGCGTGACGAGCGCATCTACGAATTGTTCGAGGGCCGCAAGCTTTCGCACGACCTGACCAGCAATCGCGAAGTCGTGATTGAAAAGGGCGTGCCGATTACCCGCGAGATGCTGAAGGCGGTCGAGCCTAAGGCTCTGCGCAAGGCCCAGGTGGCATCCGCGCGAGTAGACGCGGCCAGCGAGGTCAAGGAATACGAAGATCGGACCGAGCGTCAGATCAAGATTCTTTCGGACATCTATGAAGAGAAGATCGCCAAGCTGAGACAGGGCGACGAGCTTTCACCGGGCGTAATCAAGATGGTGAAAGTCTTCATCGCCATGAAGCGCAAACTTTCAGTCGGCGACAAGATGGCCGGCCGCCACGGTAACAAGGGCGTGATTGCGCGCATCCTGCCGGAAGAAGATATGCCTTATCTTCCGGATGGGACCCCGGTCGAAATCGTTCTGAACCCGCTGGGCGTGCCTTCGCGCATGAACGTCGGGCAGATTCTCGAAACGCACCTTGGTTGGGCGGCACGCGTGCTGGGGATGCATTTCGCGACGCCGGTTTTTGACGGCGCCACTGAAAAAGAGATCAAGCAGAAACTGGAAGAGTCGGGCGCTCGCGCGCGCGAACTCGGACTGCCTGAGATCGTTAACGAGTCGGGCAAGGCCATTCTGTACGACGGTCTAAGCGGAGACGCTTTCGAGCAGAAGGTGACTGTCGGTTACATCTACATGCTGAAGCTTTCGCATCTGGTTGACGACAAGATTCACGCGCGCTCGATTGGACCGTACTCGCTGATTACCCAGCAGCCGCTGGGCGGCAAGGCGCAGTTCGGTGGGCAGCGTTTCGGCGAAATGGAGGTGTGGGCGTTGGAAGCTTATGGCGCGGCGCACATCCTGCAGGAACTGTTGACGGCAAAGTCCGACGACGTGGCCGGGCGCTCAAAAATCTATGAGGCTATCGTCAAGGGCGAGGCGGATTTTGATCCAGGCTTGCCTGAGTCGTTCAACGTGCTGGTGCGGGAACTACAGTCGCTGTGCCTGGACGTTGAGCTGATTCAGAAGAAGGATGACGCTGATGAGCCAGTCGCTGAGCCGTTGATTACCAGCGGAATATAGGAATTTTGGATTGCGAATTTCGAATTGCGAATTCTCGAACAGCAATTCAAGTCAGCAATCCTAAATGGATAAGTTAGTTTGAGGACGTAGAGTTTCAGGTTGCGATAGAAATCACCTTTCAAATCCGCAATCCGAAATTCGCAATCCGAAATGGAGATAAAACGTGTTTCGATTCCATCAAGAGAAAACGCAACTCGCGCCTGACTTTGAAGCTATTCGCATCTCGCTGGCTTCGCCGGACAAGATTCGTCAATGGTCACACGGCGAAGTTACCAAGCCAGAAACGATTAACTACCGGACGTTCAAACCGGAGCGCGATGGTCTGTTTTGCGCGCGCATCTTTGGGCCGGTCGCCGATTGGGAGTGTCTCTGCGGCAAGTACAAACGCATGAAGCACCGCGGCGTGATCTGCGACAAGTGCGGCGTCGAAGTTACCCAGGCAAAAGTGCGTCGCGAGCGATTGGGTCATATCGATCTGGCCAGCCCGTGTTCGCATGTCTGGTTTTTTAAGGGCCTGCCTTCGCGTATCGGCCACTTGCTGGACATTCCGCTGCGCGAGCTCGAGAAGGTGCTCTACTTCGAATCCTACATCGTCATCGATCCCGGCGACGTCAAGGAACTGAAAGAACGGGAGCTGCTCACCGACGAGCGCTTTCGCGAACTCTCAAGGGATTTCCCGGCGCAGTTTGTCGCCAAGATGGGCGCCGAGGCGATCAAAGAGCTGCTTTCGATGGTTAACATCGAAGAGCTCGCCGTCGAGTTGCGTCGCCGCATGAAGGAAGAAACGTCGCAGCAGAAGAAGCTGAAGTATTCCAAGCGGCTGAAGGTCGCGACTTCGTTTCTCAAGTCAGGCAATCATCC
>JAWVCT010000045.1:0-40745 GCA_033858155.1 Blastocatellia bacterium | reverse complement strand
CTTTCAAGCTTTCAAGTCCTTCTGGGCCATCCTAACGGCCTGATTCCCAGCCACTTAGCCCTTAAAGTAGCGCCTCAAGAAACACACTCTATCGTGTTGAAAAAAAAAGTAACCACAAGATATTGACATCGCCCGATTAGCGGGTGTATAGTGCGACCTGCTCGGATTGAGGCGGCTGGCGGCGGCGGGTAGAAGGGTCTAAACCCGATTCCGCAAGGTTTTCTGTGACTTCGAAAAACCGACCGTATTAACCTGCAAACAACTTAAGTTTTGAAACAGCGATCGCGGATCGTTGACGTATTTTATTCCCCAAAATCTGCTCGCGTGCGGTCCTCGCGCGGGAAAGGTAAAATGATGAACACGGCGAGTGGTGTAAAGATGACCAAGGTGTCCCAGAACGAAATCCCCGAAGCGACTGTTTCCCTCCAGCGTGAGATCAAGCCGCTTGGGCTTAATGCCCGGCGCGTCATCTCCAAGCGCTATTCCTTGAAAGATGCGCGCAGCGCCTCTCTGGAAGAATGGTCCGACATCGTCGCGCGCGTAGTGGCTCACGTTTCAGTCGCCGAAGCGGATCCAGACAAACGCGACGAGTTCTTCACCGCCATGTCCGGGATCATGCAGGCGCGCGAATTCGTACCCAACACGCCGTGCCTGGTCAATGCGGGCAAACCGAACGGCCAACTGGCAGCGTGCTTCGTGCTCGACGTGCCTGATTCGATCGCCGGAATTATGAAGACCGCCACGGACGCCGCGATTATTCATCAGACCGGCGGCGGTACCGGCTTCACTTTTGAAAAGCTTCGACCCAGCGGCGCCATGGTCAGCACCACCCACGGCGTAGCCAGCGGTCCCGTGTCGTTCATGAACATTTTCAACACGACGACCGACACGGTGAAGCAGGGCGGCGTCCGTCGCGGCGCCAACATGGGCATGATGCGAGTCACGCATCCTGACATTCTCCGTTTCATTCATGCTAAGAACGATCAGCACTCGCTGACCAACTTTAATATCTCGGTCAACGTTACCGACAAGTTTCTCGCCGCGGTTGAGCATAACGAATGGTTCCAGCTCGAGTTTGACGGCGAGCTTTGGAGTGATCCGATTTTTGATCCAGTGACTGGCCGCGACTATGTTGTCTACCGGCGTCCCGATGGTTCCACGATCACCTTCCGTGATAAGGACACCTTCGACACGGCAGATCTTTCGGACGCGATGATTGAAGAGCCGCCGACGCCGGGCATGGCTTACGCTCCGGACATCTGGAACCGCATCATTGCCAGCGCCCACAAATACGCCGAGCCGGGCATAGCCTTCATCGACGAAGTCAATCGCCACAATCACATGATGAACTCGATGGGGCCCATCATGGCGAGCAATCCGTGCGGCGAACAGTTCCTGCACTTCGCGAACTCGTGCAATCTGGGTTCGATCGACGTGGCCAAGTTCTACGATCGCGAAAACCGTCTGGATTGGGATCGTCTCGCGGCCGTTACTCATCAGTGCACACGCTTTCTCGACAACGTAATCGACACGTGTGCCTGGCCGCTGCCGGAAATCAATGACGTGGTCAAGCGCACGCGCCCGCTGGGCCTGGGCATCATGGGCTTTGCCGATCTGTGTCTTAGTCTGAAGATCAGTTACGGTTCGCCGGCTTCAATCGATTTGATGGACGAAGTAATGGGCTTTGTTCGTCGCGAAGCCTGGACTGAAAGCCTGCGTCTGGGCGCTGAGCGCGGCGTGTTTCCCGAGCTTGAAGCGAACCGCGAAGCTTACGCCAAATTCATTTATGACGAGATCGGGATCTCGCGTGAAGTCCCGTTAACGCTGCGTAACTATGAAGTAACCACGATCGCCCCAACGGGCACGATTTCCCTGGTGGCGGAAACGTCTTCGGGAGTTGAACCCAACTTCTCGTGGGCCTATGTCCGCAAGGACACGCTCGGCACCCGCACGTATGTGCACACCCTGGCTGCTCAGGCGCTTGGAGTGGATGTCGATCAGACTGATCCGGATTCAATCGACGCGGCCGCGGCCTACGTGGTCGAGCATGAGCACGAGTTGCCGTCTTACTTCATCTCAGCCATGTCCATCAGTGCAGAGCAGCACGTGCACGTGCTCGCCGCCGCGCAGCGCAACGTCGACAACAGCGTGTCCAAAACCTGCAACGGCGCGGTCAACGACACGGTTGAGTCAGTCGATCATCTCTATCGCCTGGCGCGCCAGCTTGGCTGCAAAGCCGTCAGCTACTATCGCGACGGCTCGCGCGAAAACCAGGTGCTGACTTCGATGAAGCAGGAGCCAAAGAACGAACCGACAACTGTGGTGACGACCACGACGGTCGTCGAAACCTTGGCAGAGACGGCGCCCGTCGGCACTGAATCAGAAAACGAAGCAGCGGCGCGGCGTCTGGCGGAAGCGGAAGCCGCGGCGCGCAAGATGGGCGCGATTCGTCTCGAACGTCCGCGTGAACTCGTCGGCGCAACCTGGCGCATTCCTTTCGACGGCCAGAACCTCTACGTCACGGTCAATCATGACAACGAAATGATTCAGGAAGTCTTTGCCACCGGCCCCATCAGCGGCGGCGTAGGCATGCTGGCTTCGAAGATGCTGCGCGGCGGCTTCGACGCCGCGGAAGTCAGCTACAGCCTGAACAAAGTCACCGGCACCCACGCCGTCTGGTTCAACGAGCGCCTGCTGACCTCCCCCGAACAAGCCGTCGCCGAATGCATCATGATCACCAACCGGCGTCTGAAAGGCCACCCCGATTCCGCCAGAGCCCTCGGCAAACAACAAGGCGCTAATACTACTCAAGTCACCGGTGCGATCATGTCCACAATGATCGGCAAATGCCCCGAATGCTCCGGGCAGTTGGAGCATGCGAGTGGGTGTGATTTTTGTCGGGATTGTGGGTTCAGTAAGTGTAAGTGAACGCCTCGCTTTCTGACATAAAGATCCAAACCGCCGGAGACACAATTCCGGCGGTTTCAGTTTTTTGACTTCAGTCTCTCGTTCAATTCCATAGTAGAATACATTCATGGATCTTCTTGGTTTAGCAGCAATCATTGGCGCTGCGGCTTGGGTGCCGCAGATCGGGCGATGGATCTACAAATACGTATCCAAGCCGCAATTAGAAATTTTGTCTGCTCCTTCGTTAGCGCTTAGTTATAACACGGGGGGACCGATGGTCGAGTGGACCACCTCGCTATCGACTCAGAGACAGGATGCCTTGATAACTAAGATTATGTTGAGAGTGACTCATGAGAAAGGGGAAAGTCGTTTACTTACTTGGTTGAAAGTGAGTGAGTTGTTCTCAGAAGTCACGGGTTTGGCTGGTGAACATGCAGAGTTTCGACGTCCGCAATCAGTGCTTGCTATTAAAGTAGCAACCGAGACACTAACAGAACGAACGATTACATTTTACGACAAGGATTTTTATTCGGGTGCCGATGAAAGCGTAGCTGTCGTGAAAGATCACTACACCTATCTCAAGTCCCAGGGCGGCAACGCAGAGGGGGCCCTAGTGTAGGCGAAGGAATTTAAGCAATCGCTCGAATTCTTCACTAAAGATTTGTTCTGGCGGGAAGGCAAATACAAATTCGACCTATACTTATTCGAAAAGCACTTAGAGAAGCCCTATCGCCAAGATTTCGGAGTACAGGTGACCAAGGATCACCTGGATCGGTTGCGCCTTAACCTCGGAGCCTTCGAATCCTACTTGAAGGTAGCCGTGATGGAGGCAGAATTGAAACCCAGTTGGCAATGGGTCTTTCCCACAGTAATTCCGCTTAACGATTGAAAGGCTTATTTTCATTCGTCCGCTGACGCGGTCCCCCTCACGGTCGCGCTACTGCCCCGTTGGCCAACTTGAATCGATCTTTCGTTGAGCGCTTGGGTTCGTGGCTGTGCCGCCTGATGTGCGGAAAGGCTATGCCTTTCCGGGTGTGGGCGTTCATGTTTTTGGGGCTACGCCCCCAAAGGATTCAATCTCCCGCTACTTGGCGCGCTGAACTTATCTCGGAATCTCGGGCGTAGCCCCAACTTCAAGCAAGGCGTAAACGGAAAGGCGGAGCCTTTCCGCACTTCAGGCGGCAGAGCCGCGCAAACTCATCGACGCCTCGGGGGGTACACAATTGCCCTTTGCTATTGTCAACGAACCGCCTGTCACCATAAAGATATTCCGAGAGAGGTTCGATTCCCATGACCACAATAAACATCTCACTACCCGATCAGATGAAGGAGTTCGTTGACGAGGAGATGGGTGGAGGCGGTTATCGCGACCCCAGCGATTACTTTAACGCTCTGCTCGTGGACCAACTTAAACGCAAAGCCGAGGAGAAGCTAGAAGCCTTGTTACAGGAAGGTCTGGCGACTGAATCATCCGCCGTCGATAAGAAAGATTGGGACTTCATTCGTGGTGAGCTGGAGAGCGGGGGTGGCAGAGACAGAATCATCAATGTCCAACAGGTGAGTTGCATCGGGAAAGCGGTGACAAGTCACGGCACTCCAAATCTGGTCGCCCGCTAAAGCGGGCTCTCTTCTCTTAATAGATCGTGATCCTGGGGTGGTGCGCTGCGCGCTTACCCCAGGCTATTTTATCTCACGCTTTCAGCGTGATGACTTGAGCCCTCACTTACCGTCGGCTACTGGCCTATCGACGAGACTTCCAGGCAGCCGGGCGACGGTGTTGATGAAGCACCGCGATGATTGCAGCGGCTTCTGGTTCGTTTACGAAATAGATAGAGTATGGAAACCTGTGAAGCAGCGCGCGGCGCACATCTTCATCGACAGTGGGAAACCGAAGAGGGTTGTCAGCGATGTGTTGAAGCGAGGCGCGAATCTCGCCCATAAAACGGATGCCTAAACCGGCCTCACGTCCCTCGTACCACGTGGCGGCTTCTCTGATATCGGCTTGCGCCTCCGGGCGGACGAAGGTGCGTCGCTTCATTACGTGATCTGTTCGTTTAGTTCGGCGGTGAGACCCTTTTCAAATTCTTCCCAATCTTGGCCCTGATCCTTATTCGCATGATGGGCGGCGAGTCGTTCCGCTAATATTTCTCGATGCCAATCGGGTACCGGAACATCTTCGGGTCGAGCGGCGATGTGGTCCCATAGGGACTGCACGTAGTCGATCTGTTCATCGACTGAAAGCGACTCAAAGCCGGGCGGTGGCAGTGGTAATGCTTGAGACATCTTAAGGGGTCCTTGCGACGAAGTATAACACGACAAGAAATCCGCGGGGCAGGAACAGAACTCTTTATCAATCCGTCTCGGTTCTGCCATGCTGCCGTAAATATGAGTACCAATTTAGATCAACTCACGGACGATGCGATGAAGCTCCCGCTGAGAGATCGCGTCCAGCTTGCGCAACGTTTGGTTTCCACGCTTGATGATGAGGTCGAGGGTGATACCGAGGCTCTGTGGTTTGCGGAAGCTGAGCGACGACTTGAAGAACTTCGCAGCGGGAAGGTTCTGGGTATTAGTGCCGAAGACTCATTCCGCAATGCGTGCGAAGCTCTCAAGCGATGAGGGTCATCTTCCATTCGGAGGCTTATGAAGATGGCAAAGAAACGGTGAACACCGAATCCAAAGCGGTGTCGCGCTGCGCTTGCCACCGCACTCCAAATCTGTCGCCCTATAAGGACCTGAACGGGAGCGAGGGGAGGTCAGTCAAGTTGAGTCTATGACCCGGTCGCTACTGCTCCCGGTTCTGTACCAGGCACTATTGCCGAGGCAAACTATATCCTGTGGTTGACATATAGGGCGTATCAGGATAAGGTGGGTGTCGAACCGAGTCCAGCTTACTCCGCTCTCAGCTCCTCTGGTATTTTCCAGATCACCTGATAATTCACAGCTCAATTACTAAACTTAACTATTCTGTCTATCTTTCTGAAGCCATTTACCGACTTGGGTCTGCCGAAAAACCGGCAGGAAAGCGGTGACTGTGGCAACGAGATGCAGGGAGTTTTGGAGTTTAATCTTCAGCTTTGCGGCTTCAAAGAAGCAAGCTAAAGCTTGAACTCTAAACAAGAGATCGATTGGAAAACGAAGGAGACCGAAGTACTTATGAAGACGAATATTACCCCATTGCATGACCGCGTGATTGTGAAGCGGATCGAGGAAGGCGAGCAGATTCGCGGCGGCATCATCATCCCCGACAGCGCGAAAGAAAAGCCGCAGGAAGGCGAAGTAATCGCGGCCGGCGAAGGAAAATACAAGGAAGACGGCACGCGCCAGCCTCTGGATGTTAAGCAGGGCGACCGGGTCCTCTTTGGCAAGTACAGCAGTTCCGAAATCAAGATCGACGGTGAAGACCTGCTGATCATGCGCGAGGAAGAAATCCTCGGAATCATTACGCGCGCTGGTGCGGCTGCTGGTGGTAAGAAGAACGCCCGATAGTTATTAGCCACAGATGAACACGGACACAAACAGATTCAAGCAGGCATTTCAGCGTGATCTTGTCCGTGCCTATCGGTGCTCTTCAGTGGCTGACTTTGCGGCGTTGGAACCAGGACGCAAATTAACAATTTGCGCTACAAAAGATTTGGAGAAAAGATAAAAAGTTATGGCAAAGCAAATAGTTCATGGTGAAGAATCTCGTGCGGCAATTCTGCGTGGCGTTAATCAACTCGCCGACGCAGTGAAGATTACGCTCGGTCCCAGGGGACGCAATGTCGTTCTCGGTAAATCGTATGGCAGTCCGACGATTACCAAAGACGGTGTGACCGTAGCGAAAGAGATTGAGCTCAAGGATCCGCTCGAAAATATGGGCGCGCAGATGGTGCGCGAAGTCGCTTCGAAGACGAGTGATATTGCCGGTGACGGCACCACTACGGCCACCGTGCTGGCCCAGGCGATTTACCGCGAAGGCGTGAAAACGGTGGCCGCCGGCGCAAACCCGATGGCCTTGAAACGAGGCATCGACAAAGCTGTCGAGCGCGCGACCGCGGCGATCAAGAAGCTTTCCAAGCCCGTCGCCGGCGACATGATTGCCCAGGTGGGCACGATTTCAGCCAACGGTGACGCGACCATCGGAGAACTGATCGCCGAGGCCATGGAAAAGGTCGGCAAAGACGGCGTGATTACCGTCGAAGACGCGAAGACGATGGAGACTGATCTGGAATTCGTCGAAGGGATGCAGTTCGATCGCGGCTATCTGTCGCCTTACTTCATCACCGACACCGAAAAGATGGAAGCCGTGCTCCAGAATCCCGTCATCCTCTTGAGCGAAAAGAAAATTTCGGCAATGAGAGACTTGCTGCCTATCCTGGAGCAGGTCGCCAAGCTGGGTAAGCCGATGCTGATTATCGCGGAGGATGTCGAAGGGGAGGCCCTGGCGACACTCGTGGTCAACAAACTGCGCGGCACGATCAACGTGGCTGCAGTTAAGGCCCCCGGGTTCGGCGACCGACGCAAGGAAATGCTGCAGGACATCGCGATTCTGACAGGCGCCAAAGTCATTAGTGAAGACCTCGGCATCAAACTCGAAAACATCACAGTCGAGGACCTGGGACGCGCCAAGAAGGTGACGATCAATAAAGAGAATACGATCATCATCGACGGCGCCGGCAACAGCGACGACTTGAAAGGCCGAGTGAAAATACTGAAGGCCCAGATTGAAGACAGCTCGTCAGACTATGACCGCGAGAAGCTGCAGGAGCGGCTGGCGAAACTCGTCGGCGGCGTGGCAGTGATTCGTGTGGGCGCGGCTACTGAAACCGAATTGAAGGAAAAGAAAGCGCGCGTCGAAGATGCTATGAATGCAACTCGCGCGGCGGTTGAAGAAGGCATTGTGGCCGGCGGGGGCGTCGCCCTGATTCGCGCGGCTAAGGCTTTGGACAAGTTCAAGATTTACGAAACGAATGAAGACGGCGAAACGCTGGGCGATGAAGACGAGCAGATTGGCGTCAGCATCGTGAAGCGCGCTCTGGAAGAGCCCCTGCGCCAGATCGTATTCAATGCCGGCAAAGAAGGGGCAGTGATTGTCGAAAAGGTCCGGGCTAATAAAGACCCGAACTTCGGCTACAACGCTGCCACTGAAACTTTTGAGGACCTGGTGGCCGCTGGGATTATCGATCCCGCGAAAGTCACGCGATGCGCGTTGCAAAACGCCGCATCGATCGCTGGCTTAATGCTGACCACCGAGGCCCTGATTTCTGAGCTACAGGAAGATGATAAGCCACGGGCACTGCCCGGCGGCATGGATATGTAATCCCAACGTCCTTTAGCAAATTGGGAAGCTCCCATGTTCGCATGCGGCTTCTGTTACGTCGCCCAAAGGAGAAGTCCCTGAGCGAAACCCCAGAGGGGGAAAAGGTAAGAAAATTATGTCTACGAAACTTTATGTCGGTAATCTGTCGTTCCAAACTTCAAGCGAGGAACTGCAGACACTGTTCGCGCAGGCGGGCACAGTCGAAAGCGTATCCTTGATTGAAGATCGGGAAACAGGTCGCTCGCGCGGCTTTGGCTTCATCGAGATGTCAACCAAGGAAGAAGGCGCCGCGGCTATCTCGCAGTTCAACGGTAAGGACCTGGGTGGACGTGCGCTGACGGTCAACGAAGCCAAGCCCCGCGAAGATCGCGGCGGCGGCGGTGGCGGTCGCAACGGCGGCTCGCGCTACTAATTAACAGAGAATTGTTTCTCACTGGGCCTCCGGCAGATTATCGCCGGGGGCTTTTTTTTGGAGTGCGCCGGCAGAGCGAAGCGGCGACGGCGCTTTGGATCAACCTCAAAGGACCTCGATAAGCAATCCACAGCGATGTCGTGCTACGTTTGCCACCGCAGTCCAAAGCGCTACAATCGTCGAAACTAAATTAAGGGAGAACGAACATGGCGAAACGCACAGCGAGCGCAGTTTGGGAAGGTACGCTCAAAGACGGCAAGGGAACGGTGAAGTTGGGCAGCGGCGCATTTGAAGGCCAGTATTCCTTCGCATCGCGTTTTGAGGAAGGCAGCGGAACGAATCCGGAAGAGTTAATCGGCGCGGCGCACGCCGGATGTTTTTCGATGGCGCTAGCGGCCGGATTGACCCGGGCTGGTTTTACGCCAACGCGAATCAATACGAATGCTAGTGTCAGTCTCGAGAAAGTTGGCGAGGCTTTCAAGATCACTAAGATTGAACTCAACACGGAAGCCGAGATTCCGAATATCGACGAAGCTGCCTTTTTAGAACAAGCCGACACGGCCAAAAAGAATTGTCCGGTGTCCCAAGCTCTGGCGGGCACGGAGATTACGTTGAGCGCGAAGTTAGTCCACGGGTGAGCGGGACTATTTGGAGTGCGCCGCCAGAGCAGAGCAGCGGCAGCGCTTCTGGATGAGCTTCGAAGATCCAAAGCGGTGTCGCGCGATGCTTGCCACCGCACTCCAAATGTCTCTTATCTTTCGTTGCGGAGGATGGCGAGATAGACTGCGGTTAGAACCACGGCCGAACCGATTCCCACTGCGATCAAAACATTTCTCATGACCGAATGACCACGATTGCCGTCGATCTTCGCCACGTCGGCGTAGCGGATAGTTGTGGAAGCGCCCGTCTTGCGATCGCGCATTTCGAAATTATCATCGCCGGCCCGATAGATATAGCCCTTCGTCTTGGCGCCGTCTTTGGTGGTAATCGTTGCCCTGGCTTTGTCACCGACGCCCAGCTTGGCAATTTTGATCTTGACCTGTTCGATGTTGGAGGTCTGTTTGTCTGCCTGTGGGCGCGCATTTACCGTTTGCAGCGCTGGCGCCAGTAAGAGCAGCCCGGATATTAAGCAAGATAGTGTTCTCATTTTTTCCTC
The DNA here is from genome assembly GCA_033858155.1 of Blastocatellia bacterium. Classification (GTDB taxonomy): domain Bacteria; phylum Acidobacteriota; class Blastocatellia; order Pyrinomonadales; family Pyrinomonadaceae; genus UBA11740. Next base: position 30,968 of record JAWVCT010000045.1, on the reverse strand, counting down.
GATGATTCTGGTTGTTGATTTGCCGCGGCGATGTCGACTCGCATTTGATTTAGAAGCCGCCGCGTCAGTTATTAGTGTTGTCTTGACTCCGAGGGCTCTATAGCAATGATGATGCCATTGTCATAGGTGGTCAGTTAAGCTGACAAAAGAGCGATATCACAAATGGTCCGTGGTGATTGAAGGTGTTCTAATGCAGCCTGCATCCGACACTAGTCGCAAAATGATCTGTCGAAATTGGTTTGTGTAGTGGTGACGAATCGCAGTTCAGCCCGCGCCCGAAGAGGATCGGCGGCATCAGAACGCGAGACGTAATATGATCAGGCTGTCAATGTAGGTTTCTTTAGCATCGAAGGAAAGCCTGGCTTTCAAGAATCCGCTTCGCCCGTTGAGCGCGTAATTTGATTGACGAGACTTCCGGCAATCAATGGAGATTAGATATGAACCGACGTTACTTTCTTTCATCTTCGCTGACATTGGGGGCATTGGCTGTGCTTACCAGGCTTCCTTTGGCTCCGACGCTGGCTCAGAACGATAAGCATTCCAATGAACCGCAAGGCAATAGCTTGAAACCGAAGGGAATCAAAAAAGTGATCAAGACTGATGCAGAGTGGAAGCAACTGCTCACGCCGGAGCAGTACAACGTGATGCGCCAGAAGGGAACTGAAGCGCCGTTCTCGAGCCCCCTGAACGACATCCACGAGCAAGGCACTTTTGCATGTGCCGCGTGCGATCTGCCGCTCTTTAGCTCTACCACCAAGTTTGATTCAGGGACTGGCTGGCCCAGTTTCTGGGCGCCGATTAAGAAGGAGAACGTGCGGGAAGAGGTTGATAACAGTCTGTCGATGACCCGTACGGAAGTTCTGTGCGCGAGATGCGATGCGCATTCGGGACACGTCTTCGATGATGGCCCGAAACCGACCGGCCTGCGCTATTGCATGAATGGCCTGGCGCTGAAGTTCGTCAAGAAGTCGTGAGCCCTTTGATCGTCGGGTCAACGCAATTACGACGCGCCGCCGCCGCCATGGCTGGACATTGATTGCGAAGCTCTTTGCGACCGTGGAGCGAACGTCGTGGCTGTTAGTGGGTTCTCAATGCGCCATTGGTGATGAATGCCCGACGGGTATTCGCTGAAAACGCGTTTTTCCGTCCGCGTCCTGCCACGAGATATCCAGAACATAAGGGTGGGCTTGGCCCGCGATCACTTGCAGCCGTCCCAGAAGGTCGCGCTCGTTGGCTACCGGCTTGCCGTTAATCCAGGTCCGGTGTCCGATGATGGACTTTTCAGTAGGCAGAATACGCTCTATAGCATCGAATTTGATGTGGGCTTGCGAGGGGCCACCGCCGGGAGTCACTTCATCTTTAAGAAAGACAGTTAGAACTTCGACGCTCTTAAGCGTGCGATCGGTAGCGTTCGTCAACTCCAGAAGCAGATTGGCCTCAGCTTCGACGAATCTAAACGAAAAAGGTTTTTCTTTAATGCTCATCGTTTTGGTTTGCTTTCAGTCTTACGATTCCGACCGTTCTTTTTCTTGCCTGGGAGCGTGAGGATGTCGCCCGGTTGGCACTCGAGCACGCGGCACATCTTTTCCAGGGTATCGAGATTCATCCCAAAGGCCTTGCCCTTCTTTAATCGCCACAGCGTCGTATGACTGATGCCGGTCTGTTTTGCCAACCAGTAAAATGTCCGACCCTGCTCGGCCAGTAGTTCGTCGACTCGAATCTGAATAATAATGCGCGCCCTCCTCGGGACGCTGGGGGATTATCACATGCGGAAAATAGCGTGTACGAGAGATATATACTACACGTGAGATATACTCGTGTCTAGTCACGGTCTCTTGCTATGGCATAAGAAGTGCTCTCGGCTTTGGTGTAATTTGTGAGTAGTCGCAATTTGCTACTGAAACAAACAAGTGTCATTGCCGCCCCGGAGTGGCTTTGCCTTAAATTAGAACAGGAGAAGTATGAAAAGAGTTCTATCAATTTTACTGGTGGCGCTAATATTGGTGTTTTCGGCGGGACCGATAACGTCTGCGCAGACTCGCCGTCATCGTCGTCATAGTCGGACTTTCTGGCAGAAGCACCGCGATAAGCTGACGGTGGCTGGGACAGCGACGGCCGGCGCCGGTATCGGCGCCCTGACAGGTGGAAAGAAAGGCGCGGCCATCGGCACAGCGGTGGGAGCAGGCAGCGGCGCACTCTATACTTACAAACTCCGCAAGCGGCATCGACATCGCCGACGCTATTAGGTAAGAAGCGTGGGCCGGCTTGACGGCAGGAACGCATCAGGCGGCCCTCGCTTTTGGTTTGTTCGTTTGGCTCTCTGCCAACAGCAGTAGCGTCGCAAGAAGAGATCGCATAATAAATCCATAATTGCTGTGTCGTAAATTCGCAAGAGACCTTCAGCCTTTTCAAAGCGTCTAAAATGTAGACGAAGAACAAGGAGGTCTGTCATGCGAAAATGTTTACGACGAGTTGCCGGTCTCATGCTGGTGGGTTTATTGGGAACTTTACCGCTGACCCCGTTATCCGGCACTCCTGCTCAGGCCCAACGCAGAGTCCTAATCGTTAGAAGTTATCGTCCGTTCTATCGACCCTGGGGTTACCGTCGGTTTGGATATGACCCTTATTTCGACTACTACAGCCGATATGGCCAGTATGTCTTCAGCAGCTCTGACGCTGCTTGTAACCACGGTTATAAGGACGGAATGAAGACTGGTGAAGGTGATGCCAGACACCGGCGCAGCTACGACCCTGAGCGATCGCATTACTTTCAAGAGGCGGGTTTTGGTAACTTCGGGGAGGTCTATCGTTCAGGCTTCATACGTGGATATGCTGGGGGCTATCGATCTTAACTGGTCGGACTAAAGAGAGGATGCCGCGTTGAACGACGCGGCATTTTTTTCTTCGGCCACGCGGGAGGACTCGGCGACTTCTGCCATCTGCTTGATCTTCTTTAGCTCGGCTTTCTTAAAGCCAAAATACGTGGCCATCTGGATGATTTGGCTGGGACTAACAAAATCGTTTGGGTTGGAACAGAACTTTTCGATGGTCGGGCCAAACTCGCGACAGCTCATTCCTTTCGGAATGTTGAGGCCGAGCATGCATTTACCATCTTGCCGGTAATGCGTACAGAATTCACAAACTATCATGGGCACCTACGTTGTCTAAAGTTTCGCCCAGGATCATTTGGGCAAGCTCTGAATGTTTCAACGAAACCCCCCGCTTCATGTTGACGCAGGCGTCGTTTACCAGCCAAAAATGCGTTGCACGTTGACCAGCAGCCGGAGCCAGATCGATGAGTGCATGTTCGCCAAGGAGTACGGGTTTGAAAACCAGCATTTCTATATTAAAGGCCCGGGCCTGCATCGCTTCGCGATTGCTTGAAAAGATGGGCACGCGAAAACCTTCTCGCTGATCGAGAGCGAACCAGTCGCCATTGGCGCGTTGCATCGCATACATCGTGTTCGTCGTCATGACAGGCTTCAAGTGGTCTGGATAATTCCGGAAAATCTGAGGAGAGAGTTGGACTCAATCGTGAAAAACGAGGCTATAGCAGGCTGGCATATATGTCAAGAATGCAATATATTCTATGGACAAATATTTAATAAGTATGATAAATAGCGCCGTATAATTCCGGAGGCCGGTTGCACAGAAATGATTAGAATTCGAATCGACGAACTGCTGAAACAGCATGAGCGTTCCTTCTATTGGCTGGCCAAAGAAACCGGCGTGAGTCATACGACACTCTGGCGATTGAAGAAGGACAAGGCCCAGGGCATCACGTTCAATACGCTCGAAAGGATTTGCAAAGCACTCAAGTGCCAACCAGGTGACGTGTTGACGCTCGGTCGAGCGAAGGCTGTTAAGAAGGCGTAAGAGAGTCGTGCGCTTAGGTAATAAAAATCCCGCCTGGTCGAAGAAATGAGGGGGCAGGGCTTAGGAACACCACAAGTCGAGTCGCCGGATCGTTGGGCTTGCCGAATGTTCCCTGGCCCGTTAGTCGCGCAGCGGTTACTAAAAGGAGAAGCGATGAAGGTCTTATTAATCAATCCAGAATTTCCCGACACGTATTGGAGTTTCCGTCACGCGCTGCCCTTCGAGGGCAAACGGTGCGCATTTCCGCCTCTGGGACTATTGACGGTCTCGGCCTTATTGCCGCGGACCTGGGAACGACGGCTGGTTGATTTGAATGTGGGCAAACTGCGAGCGTCCGATATAAAGTGGGCCGACATTGTGATGGCCACGGCGATGCTCGTACAGAAAGATTCTTTGAAGCAGGTAGTACGGCAATGTAAGGCGGCCGGAAAGCTTGTAGTAGTAGGTGGGCCATACGTGTCAACTACCCTCGAAGCGTTACCGGAAGCTGACCACATTTTTATCGGCGAAGCCGAAACAACGGTGCCCCAGTTCCTTGAGGACCTCGAGCGCGGTACCGCAAAGCGATCGTACGAAGCAGCCGAACGTCCGCCCCTCGCGGTGACACCAGTGGCTGATTTTCATCTCGCCAATATGAAGCATTACAGCGCGATGTCTGTGCAGTATTCGCGCGGATGCCCGTTCAACTGTGAGTTTTGCGACATTATCGAAATCTACGGCCGGGTGCCCCGGACCAAGAGCAATCCGCAGATGCTGGCCGAGCTGGATGCGTTATACGGGCTGGGCTGGCGCGGCACGGTATTCATTGTTGACGATAACTTCATCGGCAACAAAAAGAATGTCCGCCAGCTAATGCCGGAGTTGGCGGATTGGCAGAAGCGACATGACTATCCGTTTACGCTGCTGACTGAGGCGAGTGTGAATTTGGCCGATGATGAACCTCTGCTGGAGAGTATGCGCCAATCCGGTTTCCGGCGGGTCTTCCTTGGCATTGAGACTCCGGTGGAAGATAGCCTGAAGGAGGCTCAAAAGACCCAGAACCGCGGCAATCTGCTCGACTCAGTCAAAAAAATTCAAAGCTATGGAATGGAAGTCATGGCCGGCTTTATTGTCGGCTTCGACAATGACCCCGATGATATTTTTGAGCGTCAGATCAAATTCATTCGCGAGAGCGCCATCCCGCTGGCGATGGTAGGAATTTTGTCGGCGCTTCCTGATACTCAACTGTGGCGACGTCTGGAAAAGGAGGGCCGTTTGTTGGGTGAAAGCTCGGGCAATAACACAAACTGCGCCCTCAACTTTGTGCCGAAGATGGATCCGGCGCGCCTGATTGCCGGCTATCAATCAATCATGTGCACGATATACAACTCGAGTGAGTACTATCGCCGGACCCTCGATTCGCTCAAGCGAACTCCTCAGGAATGGGCTGAGAAAAACACCATGGGCATTATTAGCGGAGTTGCAGCGTTTACTCGTATTGCGCTCAAGCTCGGTGTCTTTGATCGGGAGCGAATCGAATTCTGGCGCTACTTTGGCCAGGCTATCGTGAAGCATCGCGATCGATTGGCAGAGTTTCTCCGTCTGGCGGCGATGGGTTATCACTTTCGCAAGTTGAATGACGCGTATACTCGCGCCTGAGCTCCTCACGGCCCTCAGTAGCTTTTGGCCCCGTCCTTCGCGGCTCCCCGTCGAGACGATCGTGCCGGCAGTCCCGCGTCCGACAATCTTTCCGAACAACCGTCTGCCATTTAGCGTAGTGGGTTTAGCTTTGCTCACGGCACTGTCGCCGGATAAATTATCGCGTAATGGTGAATCATATGTTCTGTCCCCAATGTGGAACTGAATCTTCCGCGGAGCTCCATTTTTGCCGGTCTTGCGGCGCTAATCTCAAAGTGATTAGTAAAGCGGTCTCGCTGAGCGAGGCGATCGCGCGCAGCGACGGCGTGCCCGCCAAGCTCAAGGAGATGGTAAAAAACCTCAAGATTGAAAGAGTCACTGACGAGGTATCCCGCGCACTCGATCGCATGAACAGAGAGATTGTGCGCAGTCCCCATGATTCCACCCCGAGCAAGCCCTGGTGGATCGACGCAAAGAAGAAGACCGCAGCGCAACGACGCGAACGCTACCTAACGAGGGGAGCGATCAAATTCTTCTCGGGAGCAGGACTGAGTATCTTTCTCTACTTTCTGGCCAATGCCCTCGTGCTCAAGTTGCGGCCGGATTTGATTGCGCGAATTCCTTTTGAGATTGGTCCCGTCGTGCACATTATCTGGTTGGTGGGCTTAATACCGATGCTTTCCGGAGTGGGGCACATCGTTGCGGGTCTATCGATACGACCTGAACCAATGCGGCAGGAACTTCCCGAGGCTCTGCCATTGAGAATCGATCCGCCTGGCAGAGATATAGCATCGTTCGAGGCGGCCGCGGCGCGGCCAAGAGAAGCGCCGGCCAGCGTCACCGACCGCACAACCAACATACTGGATCGCGAGCCCGCGCGACAGAGCGGTGAAGGAATCTGAATAGAACATTAATAGAGCGCGAAAAACCTTCAGGCTCCACCAAAAATCAGTTCGCCTCACCCCACAGTTAGGTCTATAATCGAGCTAATCGAAACCCCTTACTCTTCCGAGGGCTGTTTGGGAAGTTCTTCCAAGGCAGCAGTGCACAAAGGAGGCAACAGTATGAAATCAAGCTTCACAAAAAAGAGTCTCAGTCTTTTGACTTTGACGTCGGCGCTTTTGTTCGGCGCGTTGACGGCAACTGTTTCAAAGGGGCAGGAAGATCGAAAGCCGACGCCCGAGAGCCCAAGAAGTGAGAGTCCAAGTCCGCCGAGTGAATCCCCTCGTAGTAGCGAACCAAGTCCAAGCAGCAACAGCAGTAGCTCGAACTCCAGCTCCAGCAGCTCAAGCAACAACAGCTCAACCAGCAGCAACGGTAACAGCAGCAGCCGCAGTGACAGCGGAAGTAATAACCGGCGAGATAATAGCAGCGATAATTCGAGCCGGAGCAGACGCGACGACAGTGGTGGGCGGAGCAGTGGCGATAGCCGAAGGTCCGACAGCAGCGCCGGACAAAGCCGCCGCAGCACAGACGGCGATGGCAGCGGCAATCGCCGGGATCGCGCCCCTGCCGATAGTTCGTCCGACACCTCGGTTAGAACTCGTGCGGACAAAAAGGACGGCCGCGACCGTGATGTCGATCGAGATAAGGACCGTGACAAAAGTAAAGATAAAGATCGCGACCGTGGCCGTGACTGGAACGGCGATAAAGACAAGGATCGCGACCGGGGCCGCGACAAGGATCGTGATCGCGACAAGGATCGTGATCGCGATAAAGATAAGGACAAAGATCGTGACCGTGATAAGGATCGTGATCGCGACAAAGATAAGGACAGGGACAGGGACCGTAATGGCGCGCGGGACAAGAATCACAACCGAGATGGGTATCGCCATCGCTACACAATTTACGACAACACGATTGCTTACGAATCCCGCAATTACAATCGTTACCGGTACAGTCAGAGCGCCTACGAGCGTGGTTATCAGGACGGCCTTTTCACTGGCGCCAACGATGCTCGACGCGGGCAAGGCTACGACCCCGAAAGTTCGCACTTTTTCCAGAACGGGCACTATGGGTATAGCTCGGTCTTTGGTAGCCGAGATATCTACCAGCAAGCCTATCGCGACGGTTTCCTGAGCGGTTACCATGAGGGCTATCGAGACTGGCAAAGGTATTTCAGCGGCGGGTTTTTTCATCCTTAGCCGCTGCCATCAATCCGATTCCGACGATGCGATAACCTTAGAGGTTGCCGCATTGCTGTTTCTTCCTACGTCGTGTCCGGATGGAATTTATTCTTATCTTAGATCGCCAGAAAGTTGGGGGACGCATATCCGGCTGGTCGCGCACGAAATCGTGCCGTGCTGGAGAGGAATGCAAGTAAATCAACTCGCAAAGTTGCGCCGGACATCGGCGCTCATCCACTCGGCATGACATTTGCCAAACGGCTGGCCGGAGGTTAGATATGAAATCAGACTATCTCAGGAACAAACTCGGAAGAATCTTGCTGGCATTGTCGTTCTTAGCGGGCATCGGCTTGGTATCGAGCACCGCGGTACAGGCTCAGCGGCCATGGGATAATCGCGATCAGGATCGTCACGATAGACGTGATCGAGATCGTCGCGACCGTGACGGAAATCAGGACCGTTACAATAATCGGAACCGGGACTACAACCGTAATGATCAGTACAGTCGCAACCGCGGCTATGGCAACAACGGGGGCTACGGTGGTTACGGCAACACGAATCAGGTTGCCACCAACCAGGGTTACCAGGACGGTCTCTATACCGGCTCGAGCGATGCGCAACGGGGACAGAACTACGATCCACAAAGATCTCATTTTTACCGGAATGGCCACGGCAACTCCGGCGGATACTATGGAAACGGGTATCAGAACCCGCAAGCCTATCGGAGCGGTTTCCTTCGCGGCTATGACGAAGGGTTCCGGCGCAACGGCGGTTACAATCGCAATCGTAGAAGCACCGGCAACTACGGACGCTTTCCGTTTCCCTGGTAAATAAAGTTGAACTGAACTTCAAGCGGCGCTTGGGGATAATGAATGGGCGGTGTTGCTGGTTGCGGCCAGCGGCGCCGCTCTTTTTTGTTCGCACACTACAGTTTTAGAGTTCAAGCTTTAGCTTGCGCCTGTAAAACAACCTGAAGGTTGAAGCCTGAACGAAGATTGACATCTGCTTGGCCTCGCACAACTCGCTTGCCGGGCCGCGTTGTGCCATTTAAGATATTCCCAACCCCAATGGAATCGAGCTCGGCATTACATTCTTTCTAAGACGGAGGACTGGATGAAAACATCAAAAAGAAATACGCAGCCAGTTGTAAGCAGAAAACTAATTGCGTTGGCCGCGATCGGATTGCTCTGTTCGGTGATGAGTGCCGTAGCACAGGAGGTGAGCGCGCATCACCACGCAGATTCCGAGTCAAGTATTGCGCAGACGAACACGCAGCAGAAACAGGATTGGGCCAGAGCACAACTGGCAAAATCGCCGAGACATCAGGAATGGGTAGATGTTAAGTACGGTAATCGCACCGTCAAGAGTTTCGTTGTCTACCCGCAAGTAAAGCAGAAGGCGACAGCGGTGATAGTTATTCACGAAATCTTTGGTATGAGTGATTGGGTGCAAGCCCTGACCGATGAAGTCGCCGAGGCTGGCTATATCGCCATCGCGCCGGATTTGCTGTCCGGCATGGGACCGAATGGGGGAGGCACTGAAGAACTTGCCGCCAGCAACAGTGTGGGCCAGGCGATCGCCAAACTTCCTCCGGATCAGATCACCTCAGACCTGAACGCGGTGGCGGATTATGTTTCCAAGCTCCCCGCTGCTAATGGCAAAGTTGCAGTGACAGGTTACTGCTGGGGTGGGGGCCAGTCGTTCCGGTTTGCAACCAACCGGCCAGGAATAAAGGCCGCATTCGTTTTCTATGGCCCGCCGCCCACTGTGGCAAACGGCAATGATATCGACAAGGACGCACTCGCGAGAATCAAGGCGCCGGTCTATGGCTTTTACGCCGGCACCGATATGCGCATCGGCGCGACCGTGCCGCAAACTATCGAGGCCATGAAGGAGTTGAAGAAATTCTTTGACCCGGTTACCTACGAAGGAGCGGGCCATGGTTTCATGAGGTTGGGGGAGCCAAATAATCCCGAGCCGAAACCTCCGGTTGAAAAAGGCGACGCGGCCGCCGACAAGAAAGCAGCCGATGATTATCAGAAGGCTTTAACCGACTACAAAGCCAACCGCAAAGCGCGCGATGAAGCGTGGATTAAATGGAAAGCGATCCTCGCGAAGCTTTAATGAAATTGCGGAAAGAGTGTACGCGGCGATCACCAAGCCGCGCGCCTTAGCCTGAAATGGTTTGTTGTTGCAACACGCGTAGCGGCGAAAGATCTCTGGCCCACGGCGTCAGCCGTAGGATCACCGACAAAAAATGCCAAAGCCCCGTCAGGGGCGAAACACCGATCGTCGTGTGTTCCGCCCCTAACAGGGCTATTAATAATTTGGCGTTGCCTTTCCCGCGGCTTGCGCCGGGGTCTACAGAACGGTGACGCTAAGTCGCTCCAACTTCGGTCAGACGAACCAGCTTCACGTTGTTGGCCAGCCGCAGAAATTGCATTGTGCGGATGCCCCACCAATTGAGGTCGATCTCGTACCACGCAAGTCCGTGACGCGCCGCAGTGGGGTAGGCGTGGTGATTGTTGTGCCACCCTTCGCCAAAAGTCAGCAATGCCACCCACCAGTTGTTGGTTGAATCGTCGCGCGTTGCGAACCGGCGCCGGCCCCACATGTGCGTCGCCGAATTAACCAGCCAGGTCGAGTGAAAATTAAATGTGACCCGGAAGAAAACGGCCCACAGCACGAATGACCAACCGCCAAGTGCGAGCAATCCGATCGCCAGGAAAACAATCGGCAGCCAATAAACCTTATTAGCCAGAACGTGAAATCTGTCTTTAACCAGGTCGGGTGCATAGCGCGCCATTGTTTCTTTGTCGTGGGCTTGCGCAGTGCCTTTTAACATCCATCCAATGTGCGCCCACCAACCGCCTTCACGCGGTGTGTGTGGATCGCCCGGCGCGTCTGTATGCGCATGATGAATGCGATGAGTCACCACCCAATTGATGTGGCCGCCTTCCAGCGCCAGCAACCCAAAGACAGTCAGAAAATATTCGACCAGCTTCGGCGTCTTATAAGCTCGATGCGTCAACAGACGGTGAAAGCCCATGCCGACCCCTAAACTTGCCGAGATCCACCAGAGCACGACCGCCGCTACCAGTGCCTTCCAGTTGAACATGAACAGCGCGGCCACCGCGCCGATATGAAAGAGCGCCATGAACGCAGCGGTATGCCAATTAATGCCTTTGTTATTAGTCTTCTGTTCCTTCGTCATTACTTCCTTGTACATTTACACTCCTGATCGTCGCATTTGCAGTCGGAGAATTAGGCGGATGCTTTGAGATGAATGGCTAAAGATGCAGTGTTTGCCTGGAACGCAGTAACATCAGGTGCTCTTCTCAAAAAAACCGCAATTAGAACCAACGAACGGCATGAGGAGAAGTTTGCTTGCCAGACTCGATCCTGATGTCATTAGATGCATAATTCAAATAAGGGGAGAATAAATATAGCACGTTAAGCGCTCAGTGTCCGTGCGCCAACGCACATTGAGACAAAGTGTTGACTTTTAACTAAGCAATTGTTCTTGCTTTTACACGTCGCGGACTTCTGCCACTGATGATGTTGCGGCAATGGTCCGAGGTTCGTGTTAGGTCGCTGTAGGTACCTTTTCTTCCATTACATCGGCCGGGTGCAGGTGCCGAAGCAATTTCCAGCCCAGAATTACCGCGGCAATCAGACCCACAATCACCCAGGCAAGATTGCCCAGTATTTCAACCAGGGCCTGAACACGATCGCTAAAAAACTTGCCGAGCATAACGTAAAGGACTACCCAGAGAACTTCTCCCACGACATCCCAAAAGAAAAATCGCAGCCAGGGATAACCTGCCATGCCACTGGTGAGATTCAACCATGGTCCGAGTGGCGTGATCAGCCAGCGCGTAAAAAATATTCCCGCGGCCCCCCATCGTTTGGCGAACGCGGAGGCTTGGGCAATCCTGGCCGCGCTATTTCTTCGACGCGTAAATCGCCCGACGAGACGATGACCACCCCAACGGCCCAGCGCGTATCCAATTTGATCCCCCAGCACCGCGCCCGCGCTAGCTACGAAAATTACTTGCCAGAGCTTCATTTCTCCCAACTCTACAAACGAGCCGGCAGCTACCAGCATCATGGAAATCGGCAAGGGAATGCCGGCGGCCGCGATTGCGATGACACCAAAAAGCACGGGCAAGCCGTATTGGGAGAGCGCCCCCAGCAGTTGGTCGCTGATATTCATGGCGACCTCGCTGGTTCTGCTGTCGGTGCGCCCGGTGGACGATTAGGACGCTCGCGATCGATCGCGTCCTGTAGGGCTGCGATCACTTCTTCAACCGAGCGATTTTGCTCGCGGGCAATTTCCTTCAAGGGGCGCCGGTCGTGTAGTTGCGGAGGGATTTTCAAAGTCTGATAGAGGACGTGTGGCGGAATGCGATATGAATGAGCGACATAAGGAATGCTCATCCAGGGACGAATTGTCTCGTCGTGGTGCACACGCCAAAACATCGCACGACGGACCGTGCGAACGGCGAAGAGCCCCGTTGCCAGAACGACGAGGGTAAACGCAACCACCGCGATCCACTTTTTCCATCCGGTATCGTTCATCTGCAAGCTCTCGCTTTCAGTTTAGCTCAGGTGTAGATAGTTTGCCCGCTCGGGTCCCATTAGCACCGCCGGCTTTAGCCCGTTGATGAGTGGCTCGATTTCGGAATCGAGACCGTTTGAAACGGTTTCCGCGTTCTAAATCACCAGGCTAAAGCCGCGGTGCTAATGAGTTGAGCCAAATCAGCACGCGCCTTTTCGATTGGTCGTGCTCATGGGTTATAAATAGAGCTCTACTGATGCCCACGATCGATCCAGCAGAACTCACCGCCACTCCGCATCGTCAAACAGCATTCTCGTCACTCCGTCATCGCGATTTTCGTTTGTTGTGGATGGGCCAGATCGTTTCGGTCACTGGATCTCAGATGCAACTGGCGGCTATCAACTGGCACATCTATTTACTCACCGGTTCGGCACTGTCTCTAGGATTGGTAGGCGCTTGTCGCGCGGTGCCAATCATTTTTTGCTCGCTGATGGGTGGTGTCGTCGCCGACGTAGTAGATCGCCGGCGGTTGATGATGGCTACGCAGTCAGTAATGCTTTTATGCAGCGCGACTTTGGCGGTCGTGACGTTTCGGGGACTGCGGCATGTCTGGCCAATCTTTCTGCTTACGGCGATTGCTTCGGCGGCTTGGGCCTTCGACACGCCGGCGCGACAGGCGTTAATGCCGACGCTGGTGCCGCTCAAGGATTTTCCTAATGCGGTCAGCCTGAGCATGCTGATGTTCCAAATAGGCTTGATCGTTGGGCCGCCGTTGGCAGGTTTTATTTTGGCGAGCTACGGACCGGCGCTCGTCTATACAATTAACGCGATTTCATTCATCGCCGTGATCGTCGGCGTCGCGTTGATGCGCACCAGCGGACGGCCAGAGAAGGACGAGAATCAGCCGCCGCGGATTAGTTTGGAAGCACTGCTCGAAGGTCTGCGGTTCGTTTGGCGCACGCCGATAATTGTGCAGACAATGACGCTGGATTTTGTGGCGACGTTTTTCGCTTCCGCAAACCAGTTGCTGCCGATCTTTGCCAAAGACATTCTCAGAGTCGGGGCGCAGGGCTACGGCTTTCTCGCCGCGGCCCCGGCGGCAGGCGCAATAGTCACAGGTCTGTTGATGGCGCGTCTGGGCCCGCTGAAAAGACAGGGGCTGTTGGTAATTGTTTCGATCGCGGTGTTTGGCGCGGCCACCATTGCGTTTGGTTTGTCCCGAGCGTTTTGGTTCTCGTTATTAATGCTCGCGTTGATCGGGGGCGCGGATACGATTAGTACGATCCTGCGCCAAACGATTCGCCAGTTGGCCACGCCCAACAAGCTGCGCGGACGCATGACTTCTATTAATATGATTTTTTTCATGGGCGGGCCGCAGTTGGGTGAAGTCGAAGCCGGTACGTTGGCCGCATTAATTGGCGCGCCGCTGTCGGTGGTGACCGGCGGCGCCGCTTGTTTGGTCGCCGCAGCCATCGCGCTCGGGGTGGCCAGGAATCTGCGCAGATATGAAGTGAAGTGAGAAAGAGAATCGGACACTGGTAGGAAACCGCTTTCAGTGGCTCGCAGTTGACTGTCGGCCGCTTAACCCGGTCGCTATCGCAACCGGTTCCGTAACGGTTCCAGTCCCGAGCGAGGTCTAACGATCGAGGACACTTCCATAACGAAGGGCCAGGCGCCAAAACAACATGAATCATAACTCTTCAAATTGGATCGCGTCCGAAACCACAAAGCATCAAGACCACGTTATTGCACACGTGTTGGGTGCGACCGTTCTCGGTTGGTTCATCGCCGGCGAAGCCGCGCACTTGCTGCTGGACATCGGCTTTCTCTGGACGATATATCTCGACGGAGAGATGAACCTGCTGCCACAGGGTGTGGCGATTTCAGAATTGGACGCCGGCGAATTGACCAGCGCGGACACGGCTGAGTTGTCGTTCGATGCTGATCTTCTTTTGTCCGAAGGTCGCGAAGCGGGTGATCTCAAACGCTTCACTGGCGCGCCGGTTGAATGTTTGATAAGCACAGTCGAATGCTTTAGCGCGAACGCTAATCGACGAATCGTCATTCGCGGCGAGATCGCAAACGTCGAGGTCGTCACTTCACTGGAGACCGCGGAAATAAGCGTGGTTGCTGAGCCGGGTTAGGATTTAGACGCAAAGGGCGCAGAGGGTTTCGCAGTGGTAGCCGCTCCGGCGCGGCAGGTGATTGGCGCGCCGCGTCATTTCTGGGAGCGCGGACGTCCCGTCCGCACCGCGCCGAGGCGCGCAGCCGTCTCAATCCTTTCGATAACACCGTGTCGTTAGATTCGTTCGCGCTTCGCGCTCAATGCGGACGGGCCGTCCGCGTTCCCAGCAAAGACGACCTTCCTGGTAGAGGAACGCAAAAGGTTTTTCTCTGTGTTCTCTGCGTTTGCGGCTTGAATGCTCTGATACAATCTCACGCATGACGAAGCATATTCTTTCCGCATTCGCACTTCTCTTGCTGTCTGTCGCAACGCAAGCCACGCCACAAACTATGCGGCTCGATTATTACCATACCGGCGGTGCGAAGCAGGAGGTATTTAGTGTCGACCGAGTCGTGATTGAGCCTTTGCCGTGGCCGGGAGACTTGAGCAAGACCATCGACGACACGAATCTCGGCAAGTACTTCTTCGAAGTTCGCGACCAGCAGAGTAGACGCGTTCTTTACTCGCGCGGCTTCGCTTCAATCTATGGCGAGTGGGAGACGACCGACGAAGCCAATTCGCTCGTGCGCACCTTTAGCGAGTCTTTGCGTTTCCCCGCGCCGGATGCGCCGGTCGAGATTGCTTTGAAGAAGCGCGATGCGCAGAACAACTGGCGCGACATTTGGTCGACCAGCATTGATCCCAAAGACATGTTCATCGACCGTTCGAAGCCGGCAGCGCCGGCGGCCTTGATCCCGATTCAGAAGATGGGCGACCCGGCGACGAAAGTCGATCTGTTGTTGCTTGGTGACGGATACACGCGGACCGAGCAGAAGAAATTCGTCACCGACGCGCGACGTCTGATCGCGGTGCTGTTTGCGACGTCGCCTTTCAAAGAGCACGCATCGGATTTCAACGTCTGGGGGCTTTGTCCCGCGGCCAGCGAGTCGGGGATCTCGCGTCCCTCGACGGGCGTCTATCGTGATTCGCTGGCCACCTACGACGCGTTTGGTTCCGAGCGGTACGTGCTTGCGTTCGACAACCGCGCGCTGCGCAAAGTCGCCCAGTTCGCGCCTTACGAATTCGTCGAGATTCTCGCCAACAACCGCACCTATGGCGGCGGCGGAATTTTCAATCTCTACAGCACGGTCGCAGTCGATAACGCTTTCGCGAATTATGTTTTCGTGCACGAGTTCGGGCACCACTTCGCGGGTCTCGCCGACGAGTACTACACGTCCGCCGTTTCGTACGCACCGTCGACTGAACGCGTCGAGCCCTGGGAGCCGAACGCGACGGCCCTATTGGATCCTGCAAACCTGAAATGGAAAGATTTGGTCTCGCCGGGCACGCCCATACCGACCTCGTGGAACAAAGAAGAGTTTGAAAAGTACTCGCTCGCAATTCAAAAGCGTCGGGCAGAAATTCGCAAACAGAAGCTTCCTGAGAGCGTGATGGAATCGCTCTTTCGCGAAGAGCTGCAGCACGAACAGGCAATGTTCCGAAAAGAAAAGTACTACAGCCGGGTCGGAGCTTTCGAAGGATCAATCTATGAAGCGAAGGGTTACTACCGGCCCGAGGTCGACTGCATCATGTTTACTCGCACGGATCATTTTTGCGCTGTTTGTCGAAGAGCGATCGACAGGATTGTGGGGATGTATTCGCGTCGGAGTTCTTAAGATTGGCTAGTCGCACATCCTAGACAACTCGAAGTCGCGAATGTTTCATTGTCGGTAGTAGTATTGGCCATTATGGAAGGAATACCAGATAGCCTTTACGAAGATATTATTCGGCAAGATTGTGTCGTCTTCGCCGGGGCGGGCATATCGACAGAGGGCAGTAAATGGCCGGGAACACCAACTTTTTACGACACTATCAAAGAGAAGGCTAAGTATCCAAAGAGCTCAACTCCGCCCTCGTTTGCTGATCTCATGCAATACTTTTGTGAGCATATTGATGGAGGGCAAAGAAATCGTCTTACGCGCGAGGCAATATGCTACATCGAAACATTTTCTGTTCCGGGTCAAAGTAATACCCTTGCGACTATGTTCCACCACGAACTAGCGCAGATACCTTACTTCGACAGATTTGTTACGACGAATTGGGATCCGTTTTTGGAGCAATCGCTAAATGTTCTCGTGCCAATGGTGGAAGATCGTGACCTGGCCTTTTGGGATGATTCAAAGCGACAAGTCTTGAAGATCCACGGTTGCATCACTAGGCCTTACACACTGGTTGCAACTCGGGAGGACTACGAAGTCTGCATCAACAGGAGTCCGCTCATCTTTAATAAGCTACGAGATTTGATGGCGACAAAAACTTTCATTTTCGCTGGGTATAGTTTGCACGACTCTGATTTCCAATTAATTCTAGATGAAATGAATAACTCTTTGGGAAGATTCAAGAAGCTTGCCTATGCTATTGATCCTAATGCGACAGACGAGACTGTCGAACATTGGAAATCTCGCGGTGTTCAGGTGCACAAAATCTACGGCGGCCACTTTCTTGGCTTGCTTCGCGAGAGACTGATCGAAGAAAACCTTCTTCCGACTCAAGAATTTGTGGGCTTCCTTCAAGAAGAGAGAAAGAGAATCCACTCGGTGCACTTTGAGCGAGAGCAAGGCAAGACCTCAGGCTCCTTCGCGTCTGCAATGTATCAGGACGGCCTCCAGCACGCTCTGACCGACTTGTTTGTGGACGGGTATTTAGGTAAGAAGCAAGAAGACTTTGAGAAGGAACTAACGGACGCGCAAAAGCATCTCGAGTTAATGTACAAAAAGAAAGATTACATCGAGATTGCTTATTGGAGCGGAATCTACGAGGTGCTTCGAAGGTTTTGTGAAAGGGATACTTCATCAATTCCGGCCTATTTCCATCCCGATAATCTTGTTCCGATCCGTCGATACATCAAGGGCGGTGAACTCGAGTAGCGCTCAGTTGTGGCACGGGTGTGATCGCAAGATCGAGCTTCTTATTACGCGCGTGCCACCAAGTGTCCAGATGCAAGGTAACTCGCATGTCGAATCTCATACCGGCGATTTTTTTCGGACACGGCAACCCGTTGAATGCCCTGGCGCGGAATGCTTACACCGGAGGCTGGGCGGCGATTGGCAATTCGCTCCCACGTCCAAATGCCATACTCTGCGTTTCGGCCCACTGGTACTTGCCGGGTACGGCGGTGACTGCGATGTCAGCGCCGCGGACGATTCATGACTTTGGCGGTTTTCCGCGAGAGCTTTATCAGGTCCAATATCCCGCGCCGGGAAGTCCCGCGCTGGCGCAGCGCGTACGCGAGTTGTTGGCGCCGGTCCCGGTTGAGTTGAACGAAAGCTGGGGATTGGATCATGGCACATGGTCGGTGCTGTGCCACGTTTTTCCCCACGCGGAGACTCCGGTTGTGCAACTCAGTATCGATGAGACGAAGCCACCCGAATTTCATTATGAACTTGGAAAGCACCTGTCGCCGTTGCGCGACGAAGGCGTTCTGATTATCGGCAGCGGCAACATCGTTCATAACTTGCATACCTACGCCTGGGGCCGGCAAGAGGTCGAGCCTTTTGATTGGGCCGAGCGATTCGAAAATAAGGCGCGAGATTTCCTGAGGGCAGGGAACGATGCGCCGTTGGTTCATTACGAATCGTTAGGGCGCGACGCGATTTTGTCGGCCCCCACGCCGGATCATTACCTGCCCTTACTTTACGTAATCGCGCTACGCCGAAAGGACGAGACGGTCAGCTTTCCGGTCGAGGGCTTTGATGGTGGATCAATCTCAATGCTGACAGTGCAGATCGGTGACAGCAATCAAAACGGCATGCCAATCAGGGCGGCGTGAATGTTGGTAGCGAAATTCCTTGACGCGCGTCCCTTGTGAGGTCAAAATCCAGCGCATTACGGGACCGAATACATCATCGGTCCTCTGGGATTTTGATCTACTAGAGAATTTCGAGTTCGTCACCTCTCCGTGGCGCACTTACTGCTAAGCAGGTAACACAGGAAAATCCGGTATGAGAAAAACATTCTCACTTGTCCTTCTCGCCTCAATCTTTGCCGCGAACGCCACCGCACAGTCGGGTCGAAGAGGCATCACGCCGCCCCCGCCGCCGCGGACCGAGACGCTGAGTGAACCGCCATTGCCGTCGACGGCAGATCGCGTGGAGACCGCGCCGGCGGAGTTGAGGGTTATGCCGCAGAGCGTGCTTACCCACCAGCTCAAAGCCCTGGACAAGGGCAGTTTCAGCCTCTCCGACTTTGGCGGCAAAGTCATTGTGGTAAATCTCTGGGCGTCGCGGTGCGGCCCGTGCCGTAGGGAAGTTCCGGAGTATGAGAAGGTGCGCAAAGAATATACCGGCCGCGCCGTTGAGTTTATTGGTCTGACGACTGAGGACCCGCGCACGTCATACGACCGCGTGAAGCAGTTCGTGCGCGACGTCAATTTTGGTTTCCGTCTGGGTTGGGCCGATCGCGAGACGGCGTCCACGCTGATGAACGGCAGGAACGCAATCCCGCAAACTCTGGTTATCGCAGCCGACGGGCACATCGTCAGCCATTGGCGCGGCTACTCGCAGGGACAAGGCCGCGACCGCCTGCACGAGGCTATTGAAAGCGCCCTCTCGGAAACATCCGCACTCCAGCCTTAACGGCGATGAAGACCACGGACCGAGATCCTCGAGCCTATACAAAGCAAAACTGACGAGGCTCCTATCGCGCTCTTCAATTTCGGTTTGCGCCGTGGATAACCGAAGTAATCTCCTTGCTCTTTCGTGCAGCCCTTCAATTGAGCAGTCAAATCGAAGTTCGATAAATTCCGGAGCGAAGAAGAAGTCGTTGACTTAAACAAGCCTTTGTACTATTAATCCGTGGCCCCTCCTTGAGCGCAACCGGGCACCTTCTAGCATAGGGTCATCAGACCCGAACGGGACTGAGGTCAATCCAGTGCGACGAATCGATCTGAGAAAAGTTCAGGCTGCCAACCTACACACTATTCGCGATATTAATCGTGAGATAGTACTGAACTACGTTCGTGAAAGGGAGCCGATTTCAAGAGCCACGATCGCGCGCGAAACCGCTTTGCAGCGATCTACCATCTCCGAGATTGTTGATGTGTTGACAGGAGAGGGCTTGATTGAGGAGATCGGTGAAGGGGAGTCCACCGGCGGTCGGCGGCCCACGTTGCTGCGGCTGCGCACGGTCGGCGCAATTGCCATTGGCGTCAATATCACTCCCACCTGCACGACTATCGCGAGTAGCGATCTGGCCGGTGTGGTGTTGCAAGAAGAATCCTTCCCAACTGATCCCGTCCCCGAACGGACCTTGAATCGCATCATAGAAATCATTCACAAGTTTTCTGATCAGAGTGCCATCGAAGGAGTTGGTGTAAGTGTTCCCGGTCTGGTTACTCCGGCAACCGGCAACGCGATCTTCGTTCCGTATTTTCAGTGGCGTGACTTGCCGATTGGCGACATCATTTCTCGGGCAACAGGGCTGCCGGTAGTTATAGACAATGACGCCAATGCCGTCGCGCTCGCCGAGTTGTGGTTTGGCCGACCCGAAGTTCGCGAGGCGCGGGATTTCATCTTCGTGCTGGTGGCGGATGGAGTAGGAACCGGAATCATTTTTGACGGCCAGGTCTATCGCGGAGTGCGCGGAGCGGCGGGCGAATTTGGGCACATGATTGTGGGCATCGACGCGCCAGTTCCGTGCTCGTGCGGAAACGACGACTGCTGGGAGGCCTTCGCTTCCGAACGAGCGGCGATCGCGCGCTATAACAAGGTTAACCGCGTGAGCCCGGCGCCAAATTTTGAGGCAGTGGTCGACCGCGCCCTGGATGGGGAAGAGGCAGCAAAAGGCGCCCTTACAGAGACGGCTCGTTATCTCGGCATTGGCATTTCGAATCTGGTCGTAGGGTTTAGCCCGGAGGCCGTTATAGTTGGCGGCGCGATCACCAGAGCCTGGCCGCTGATTGAAAAAGCTCTCACGGAAAAAATAGAGCGCAGCGTCCGTCGGGGCGTGCCGTCGGCGAGGATTCTGCGGTCTACGTTGAATGGAGATCCGACACTGAAGGGAGCATTGAGCCTCGTGCTGGCCGGCAAATTTGCGGGAGCGGCTGCCGCTTGAGGTGGCGCAAAGGCGAAAGAGTCGTCTGACTAAGGTTTTTGTTTATCTATCCGCTTTTTGATCGCATCGCTGTGCTCAATGACACTCTGAAGATCCCTGCGGGCCTTTCCCAATTGTTGAGCGTCGACCGTGCCCGGTTTCTCGATGATTGGATTTCTAACGAAGCTCTCGATCTGTTGGCACAGCAGAATTAGTTCATCTTTCGTCTGCATCACGGCGACGTCTGTTTCCGTTCGTCGATTGTCCGGTGCGGGCTCGGGCTTTTCCAACTTAAGAGAAGATTGAAGCCGGGCCGACCTCTTTCTGATCTCACCAGTCGCGTCGGAAATAAACTTATCACTGAGAAACCTGTTCGCGGCAAGGGCGCGGACTATCTCGTTGTGAAGGGTTAGGATTCGCTGAAAGTCCTCGCTTACCTGGGCCATCATCGCTTGCGAGCGTCTGGGATCGTTGGAGTGTCCATTGTCTCCGTTCATCCCGTTCAGTTGCAGTTCGCGCCGATTCATCTCTTCCATCTGAAGCTTCGCCGGGTCGCCGCCACTCTGACCTGCGATTGGCGCCGAAAAAGCGATCGAGCAGCCGACTGAAACGATGAATATGACCCATGGGCGAGCATTCGTTTTGACTCCACGCAGTTTCATCAAAATTCTCCAGAATTATTGCCGAACGCCCGACAGTATAGGCCCAGGCTGTAGTCGACACAAATCAAATTTCTTTGCCGGGATCTATTTTTGTAGGGGCTGCGCGCTGTCGAGAGAACTTGGACGAAACATGTTAGTACCAGGTTCAAGGCTTCATATAGTTGCTGCGTAATCCGGGTTTTTGCGACCGATCGTTCGCTCTGCGTTCGGCTTGTTTACCGCAGCGGTCTTTGAACGTTAAGAAGGTTGTTATCCGTTTCCTGAGAAAAAGGGGTTGACTGCGAGAGGCAGTTATACTACTTAATAGCACTTGCCGACAAAAGTATTTCTTGAATCGGCATGACAGATCGATGCGTGGGTTTCATAGTTGGGAGCCTGGTGCGACGAATAGATCTCACGAAAGCTAGTGCTGCGCGCTCGAACACGATACGCGACATAAATCGTCAGATTGTGCTGAACTACGTCCGCGAATTGGGTCCCATCTCGCGCGCGGACATCGCCCGCGAAACCGCATTACAACGCTCAACTATTTCGCTCATCGTCGATGAACTCCGAGTCGTCGGATTGGTCGAAGAAGTCAGCGGCGAATCCACTGGAGGACGTCCGCCCAGTTTGCTATCGTTGCGGGCCGCCGACGCGGTTGCCATCGGCGTCGATCTTGGAACAGTCAAGACAGTAATGGCCAGCGGCGACCTTGCCGGCCGGGTGCTGGAGCAGGAAGAATTTCCCACCGACCACGATGTGCAGAAATCGCTGAAGAGGATTGTTCAGTGCGCGCAACGACTTATTGGAAAGAACCGTGGCACAATCGAAGGAATCGGGATCAGCTTACCTGGAGTCGTTGATCCGGAAACCGGGAACCTTTACGTGCCGCATTTCAATTGGCGTAACGAACCTATCGCCGAAACACTAACGCGGGCCACTTCACTTCCGGTCAGCATTGACAACGATGCGAATGCCGCGGCTCTGGCAGAGTTGTGGTTTGGGCGACCGGAGATCCGCAAGGTTCGCGATTTCATTTTGGTTTTGGTGGAAGCAGGAGTAGGTACGGGTATTGTCTTTGATGGCCAGGTCTATCGCGGAGAAGGCGGGACGGCCGGCGAGTTTGGCCATATGACAATCGGGACGGGAGCACCTGTGTCGTGCGCCGTTGGCAGCAGGGAATGCTGGGAAGCATTTGCGTCCGAGCGAGCGGCGCTGGCCCGTTATCAAAAGTTGTCGCGTTCGAATGGCAACCAGGATATTAATTTTGCGGGCCTGATGGATCTGGCTTTGAGGGGTGAAAGAAATGCGAGGGCCGCTTTGAAAGAGACGGCACGCTACCTTGGCATCGGCATTGCAAATTTGATTCAAGGCCTCGCTCCCGAAGCGGTAATAGTTGGTGGACCAATAGCTCGAGCGTGGCCAGTGATCGTCGAAGAACTGAAGGCGTCGGTTGACTCGAGCATCTGTCGAGGATTTCCTTCAACGCCGATTCTGGACTCAACCCTGGGCCCCCAGCCTACGTTGATGGGAGCGCTAAGCCTGGTGCTGGCGAGTAAGTTTGCCTCTGCCCCGGTTGCTTAGATCGCACATACACTGCCGAAACTTCGTTTAGTGAGACAACAAAGATCCCGCGAAAACTCTTCTGTGGTCTCCAAGGCAATCGAGCCATATTCAGGCTTTATGCTGCTCATTCTAAAAAGTTCTTGACAACCTTTGTTATTAGTAGTAAATCCTCTTTTGCTCGGCAGTGCAACAAAGTCCTAAAAAGTAAATTTGATGATAAATCAGGTTCCCCGGACCTGGAAACAATCCCGATAGCTGAACTCAATCTCCTTCGATGGCGAAGGTAGATTGCTGGAGGTTCGTATGTTGAAGAAGCTTGGCTTGCAACTGGTGGTAGTTTTGATCGGCGCTCTGTTTTTTACCGCACACGCGCAGACGACTACTGTAGGAACAATTAGCGGCACCGTTCGAGATGAAAAGGGAGCTGTTGTTCCCAAGGCCGAGGTTTCGATTCAGGGTGAGGGTACTGGATTATCCCGCACCGTGAATTCTGACGACAACGGATTCTATCTGGCCAATAGTTTGCCCGTCGGGCGCTATACAGTAAGCACTGCGCCGAGCGGCTTTAAGAAGACGGTCGCGAGTGGGGTCAATCTGCACGTCTCCGAAAACAAAGTCGTCAACCTGGATTTGCAAGTGGGCCAGGTGAGCGAAACGGTCACGGTCTCATCCGATGCCGCACCGGTCGAAACCCGAAGCGGAGAATTAAGCAGTCTTATCTCGGAGAAACAAGTAACCGAGTTGCCGCTGAACGGGCGCAACTACGCGCAACTGGCGCTGATGGTGCCGGGTGTTTCGCCGGTCACGCAAGCTGGCGCAGGCGGAGCTTTTGGTACCGCGGGTACCGGACTCGACTCTCACGTGGACATGTCGGTAAACGGCAACCAATCAAATGCCAACATGTGGACGGTTGACGGCGTAAACAACATGGACGTTGGTTCGAACGCGACCCTGCTGGTCTTCCCCTCAATCGATTCGATTCAGGAGTTCCGGGTAGAGCGTAACAGCTTCAGCGCGGAGTACGGTCAGGCGCAGGGAGCCGTAATCAATCTGATTACCAAAGGCGGCAGCAACCAGTTTCACGGTACCGGCTTTGAGTTTTATCGCAGCGACAAATTAAATGCTACGGATTTCTTTCTTAATAGAGCCGGTCAGCCAAAAGCACAGTTGAAGTACAACAACTACGGTTTTAACTTCAGCGGACCAATCAAGAAGAACAAGATTTTCTTTTTCTGGAATGAGGAGTGGCGTCGCGAACAACGGGGCGTTGTGCTTTCTTCCAAAGTCCCGACGGCAGCCGAAAGGGTGGGCGATTTCAGCGGCGCCCTGACAGATGGGTTGCCGCACGATCCTTTCACCAAACTGCCTTTCCCTGGTAACAAGATTCCGACGGCCAACCTTAGCCCGGCAGGTCTGGCAATATTACAGATGTTTCCGCTTCCCAATACCACCGGCCCAACCAACTGGGTCTCGTCGTTCATGGAGCCGATTAAGACCCGCCAGGACAGTATTCGGGGTGACATCAACATCAGCAAGAAAATGAATCTGCTGGTCAAATATACAAATGAGACCTGGACGCACGGAAGTGCGGCGGGGAATTTCTGGGGCGACTCTCCGTTCCCCACGCTCGCTTCGGACTGGGATCAGCCCAGCCACAGTTTCGCGGTCAAGCTGGCGACGACCTTAAGCTCGACGTCGGTTAACGAATTCCAGTTCTCGCGCGCCGGAAACGACATTAAGATTACGACGAATAAGGCGGGCGTGGCGCTCAATAACGACATCGCTGCTAAGTTTCCGACTGTCTTTCCAAAAGCGGCGGGCCAGGGCCTGCCGACCTTCTGGGGTGCGGATGGATATCCTGCCCTTTGGCACCAGGCGCCTTGGCAAAATCACGAAGATCTTTTCATTTGGAAGGACGACTTCTCCAAGGTCTCAGGGTCACACGACCTCAAATTCGGCGCGCTAGTCAGTCATAACATCAAGAACGAGCTTTCACAGGGCGCCAACGGCATCGCACAGTTCTGCGGCACAAACACGCACACGGGCAATGCCATTGCAGAGTTGCTGTACAAAGACATACCGCTCGGATGCTATACCGAGATCGACCATGACGAAGCTGCACTGGGTCGTTGGCACGACTTTGAAGGATACGGGAACGATACTTACAAAATGAGTCCGCGAGTTACGCTCACTTTGGGAATGCGCTGGTCCAGATATTCACCGGCCTACTCAAACAACGATCGCATCAGTAACTACGTCCCGCGATTGTACGACGGTAAGAATCCGCTCAGCGGCTTGGTAAAGCCTGGCCAGGCTGGTTTCGGCCGTTCATTGTGGCATCCATACAATAAAGGCTTCCAGCCCCGAGTAGGTGTGGCCTGGGACGTCAAGGGTGATGGCAAGACTGCGGTGCGCGCGGGATTCGGTCGCTTCATGAGCCGCTCGAACGTAATCGAGGATGTGCTGCGTCTGTCCGGCAATCCACCCTGGACCCAGGTTGTTAATTCCAACTGGGGTGGCGATGGAAATTCCAAGCTGAGCGACGATCCAACCTACCGTAGTTTGGATACAATCAATCCCGGTTTGAAAAATGCACTCGCCGGGGTCAGCAACATCACCGGATTTGCCGCAGTGGATGAAAACTTCAGACCACCCGAGAGCTGGCAGTGGAACATAACGGTCTCCCGTGAAGTTATCAAAAATACGGTAGCCGAAATTTCCTACATCGGAAACCATGGTACGCATATCTGGCGTCGCGGTGTGAACGTTAACGACGTGTCGCCGGAAAAAAGGGCCGCTGTGGTCCAGGTATTCAGCGCTACGGGCGATGCGCAAGCCACCGCGAATGCCAATCGTATCTTTCCAAATCTTGGACCCGTTACAATGAGCGAGTCGAATGGCGTGTCGGACTACAAGGCGCTACAGGTCTGGGTCAACCGGCGCTTTACAAACCGGCTGTCCTGGCAGGTTGCCTATACCTGGTCGCATGCCACTTCAAACGTTCCATTAACGTCCTTCACCACCGCCACCACCGATCCCTTCAACTTTAATCTGGACAAGGGCGATTCGGATCTCGACCGCCGGCAGATGTTCGTTTCCAATGCTGTGTATACGTTGCCCGCTTTCAAGAAATGGGGCTCGTTTGCCAGCCATGTTCTGGGAGATTGGCAGCTCAACGGAATTCTTACGCTGCTGAGCGGCACGCCTCTCGATGTCACCACTGGTCTTAGTCCACAGTATTTTGGTCTGGCCGGCGCCGCTGCGGGCGGCTTCCGCCCTGACCTGGTTCCGGGCGTACCCATCTATCTACACGGTCCCGACAAGACGGTATATATCAACCCAGCCGCCTTCAAGGCGCCGGCGCTGGGACAATTCGGGAACCTGAAACGTGGACTCGTGAGACAGCCGGGGCTCAAGAACGTTGATTTCTCTTTAGCCAAGAATTGGAAGATCCGCGAGAAGTACGGCATTCAACTCCGCGCGGAGATGTTCAATCTCTTCAATCATTCGAATTTCAACGGCTTCGATCCTGGCTTGGGTCTGAGCCCGAATCGCGACGCCAACGGAAAATTCCTTGGGACATTTACCGCAACCAACGGGAATTTTGGCCGCCTAAACAATGACCGAGGACCGCGCAATATTCAGTTCGGGATTAAGTTCAACTTCTGATATAGTACGGCGCGGCTGAAATAAAGACGGAGGGCTCGAAGATTTACCTCAGCCCTCCGTCTAACTTTTTGTACGGTCAAAGAAGTTCAATTGAGGTACCTACCTTCGACTTTTCTTCCTCTGCTACTGCTGGTCTTCGGTTTCCAATCACCTCAGGATGCCCTTCGTCAACATTCTGAAGCGGCGGAAGCGCAAAGACGTGCGGGGAATTCCGTCGCCGCGGAAAAGGAATACACGGCTGTCCTGGCCGAAGGATACGGCAAGCTCGGAAAAGTATATCTGGCCGAGAAAAAGTATCCGCAAGCTATTTCTGCGCTTGAGTCCGCCATCCTTTATCGATCCGATTCGCAAGAGGCCTTAATAGACTTAGCCATCGCCGAATTCGACGCGGAGCAATACCAAAAAGCTCTCGAGCCATTGGGCAAGGCGTTGAGCGCCAACCCGCGGAGCGCCGGCGCACACCACATGTTGGGCAAGAGCTATTTCATGCTCGGGGACTTCGTCAAGTCCGCCACCGAGCTGCAAACCGCTCTAAAGATCACGCCGAATGATTACGACATCGCCTACACCCTGGGACTGGCTTATCTCAAACAGCATCAGCTCGCGCCGGCGCAGCAAATCTTCGAAGGCATGCTCAAAAATCTGGGCGACCGCCCCCAACTGCGAATTATTTTTGGCCGTGCCTATCGCGAGACGGGTTTCCTGGGCGAAGCGATAGAAGAATTCAAAAAAGCTGTCGCCCTGGATCTTCATTTTCCCAGAGCTCACTATTATCTTGGTCTCACTTATCTGCTTAAGGAGGGAGCGTCCCGACTGCCTGATGCAGAGAAAGAATTCAAGATTGAGTTGGATTCACATCCGGATGAATTCTTCGCCAACTATTACCTCGGGATTGTTTATCTGATGGATAGAAGATGGGACCCGGCAATCGGCTTGCTGCAAAAGGCCGTTCTGATTCAACCGAGTAACGCTGATCCTTACTTTCATTTAGGTCAGGCGTATCAGGCTACAGAGAGGTACGCGGAAGCTATTGAGGTGCTGCGGAAATCGATCGCTCTTAATCCATCGGTGAGCCACAATGATTATCAGGTGGCCACCGCGCATTACCGGTTGGGCCAGTCGCTTTTGAAAGCCGGCCAGAACGAGGCAGCGCAAAAAGAGCTGCAACTTGCCGCCGAACTGAAATCCAATTCTCTCAAGCGCGACAAGGAGAAGAACGAGGTCTACCTTAACGGGGCAAACCTGCGCGATCAAAATAGCAAATTCCCCGAAATGGTTTCCGCTGAAGGCGTAATCGCGGAATCGAACTCCACTGACGCCAAGACCGCCGAAGAGTTAAAGGGCGGCGAGGCTTATTATTCAAAAGTAATCGCCACTACGCACAACGAAATTGGTTTGTTGCGGGCCGACCGCGGCGATTTTAAGTCGGCGACCGAGCAGTTTGCGCTGGCGGCTAAATGGGATTCGCAACTTGAAGGACTGAATTTCAATTGGGGCCTGGCTGCCTTCAAGGCTGACCGATATAAGGAAGCGACAGGCCCGCTGGAAAAAGAACTAAGTGCCAATCCGGCGAATCTTAAGGCTAAGCAGTTGTTGGGGCTGAGCTATTTCATGCTGGAGAACTACCCGAGAACTTCTGAATTACTCTCAGATGTAATAGCAGCCAAACCTTCGAATGTTGGCGTCTACTACACGTTAGCGCTGTCGCTTATTAAAGAGGGGAAGAAAGAGAAATCTGAGCAGGTGATCAAGCAAATGGTCACCCTCGGTGGTGACACGCCACAGCTTCATATTTTGCTGGGCCAGGCTTATGACGAGCAGGGTGAGACCGCGAAGGCCCTGGAAGAATTGCAGTTGGCTTTGTCAATCGATAGTAAGACTCCAATGGTCCATTATTATTCGGGTCTCATCTATGTGAAGATCGGGAAATTCGACGAGGCGGCGAAAGAATTTGAAAATGAATTGGTCTTGAATCCGGGCGACGTGCAGGCCAAATACCACCTGGGTTTCGTGCTCCTCTCCCAGCAAAAGACCGCCACCGGGATCAAGTTAATGCGTGAAGTGATTGAGCTCAGACCCGACTTCGCGGACGCGCATTACGAGCTCGGCAAAGCTCTCCTGCAACAGGGCGAGGTCAAAGACGCGGTCGGCAATCTGGAGCTGGCGGCGAAGCTGGCGCCCGATAAGCCGTATGTTCATTACCAGCTCGGCCGAGCTTACCTTGCAGCCGGACGGAAAGCAGAAGGCGAGAATCATCTGGAAACCTCACGCCAACTGAAAGAGAAAGAGCGCCGACAAACGAAACCCTAAGCTCGCGGAGAGGTTGCTACTGTTGCCTTCAAAAATCGTTCCGGCTCTCATCACTCCGTTTGTGGTACTTCTCTTGTCGGTTCCCGCCTGGATGACGACTGGCCCCCCACTCGATGTGCGCTTTACAGATATCACAGAGAAAGCAGGCATCAAGTTCAAGCATGTCTCGTCTCCGGAAAAAAAGTACATCGTCGAGTCGATGAGTGGGGGAGTGGCCCTCCTTGATTACGACGGTGACGGTTATCTGGATGTCTACCTGGTGAACTCGCTGACTGTGGACATGGTGAAATCAAAGCAGAAGACCAGGAGCCTTCTTTATCATAATAACGGCGACGGAACGTTTACCGATGTCACCGACAAGGCTGGGGTCGGGGACATCGGATGGGGGATGGGAGTAACGATTGGCGATTACAATAATGACGGCTGGGATGATATCTATGTGACCTGCCTGGGGCCGAACCATCTGCTGAAGAACAACGGCAACGGCACCTTCACGGACGTTACCAAGAAGGCTGGCGTCGGCGACCCGCGTTGGTCCACCGGGGCCGCTTTCGTCGATTATGACAACGACGGCAAGCTCGATCTCTTTGTGTCCAACTATGTAGATTTCGATGTGAATAATCTGCCGGAGTTCGGCCAGGGCCGCACCTGCCAATTCAAAGGAATACCCGTCCAGTGCGGGCCCAGGGGATTGAAGGGCGCGGGCGATAGTCTCTATCACAACAATGGCGATGGTACGTTTACTGATGTATCAAAGAAGGCCGGAGTTTCGGATCCCGACGGCTATTATGGGCTGGGCGTGATCTGCAGCGATCTTGATGGCGATGGCCTGGTAGATATCTACGTGGCGAATGACTCGACGCCGAACTTTCTCTATCACAATAACGGCGATGGCACCTTTAAAGATATTGGATTCCCATCAGGCACCGCAGTCAACGAAAACGGCAGCGAGCAGGGAAGCATGGGCGTGACTCTCGGCGACTATGATCACGACGGCAAACTCGATCTGTTCATTACGAATTTCGACGACGACTACAACACTCTTTACCATAACGACGGCAAAGGTTCTTTCACGGATGTTTCTTATGCCGCGAAAGTAGCGGCCGTAAGTCTGCCCTACGTGGGCTGGGGGACCAAGTTTTTTGATTATGACAACGACGGTTGGGTGGATTTGCTGGTTGTTAACGGCCATGTCTATCCGCAACTCCCGACCTATCGGCAACGAAATCTCGTGCATCGAAACAACCGCGACGGCACCTTTAGCGAAGTCGGAGAGCAACTGGGCGCGCCATTCACTGAGAAGCGCACCGGCCGGGGCGCCGCCTTTGGCGATCTTGATAACGACGGCGACGTTGACGTGGTGATAAATAATCTCGACGGCTCGACGCAAGTACTGCAGAACGAAGGCGGCAACGCAAACAATTCGATTTTGATTAAGACGATCGGTGTGAAGAGCAATCGCGACGGCATCGGCGCGCGCGTCAAGATTGTTTCTGGCGATCTAACGCAGGTTGACGAAGTTCACAGTGGCGGCAGCTATCTTTCGCAGAGCGATCTGCGGCTGCATTTCGGACTCGAGAAGAGAACGAAGGTGGATCTAATCGAGGTGCACTGGCCGAGCGGCGCCGTCGACAAAGTTTCCGATGCCGGAGTCAACAAAATCCTGATCATTAAAGAGGGCCAGGGTGTCGTTGAGCAAAAGGACTTCAAGCACGGAGCGCAGTCGTTACAGAACCGGGAGCGGTAGCCTTGTTCCTTAACCGCAAAGAACGCAGAGACGGTGTCAGAAGCGCGACCGTCACGGAGGGCATCTTTGGCCGTAGGCCCTCCCTGATGGTCGGGCTTCTGACACTGGCGCTAACCTCATCTTTTGTTCCCGCTCAGGCAAATAACATCCAGCAGCGTCTCGCGAATGCGGCGAACTTGATTCGCGACAATCGAATTGTCGAGGCAGAGCAGCAACTGAATAGCATCTTGAAAATTGCGCCGAACGAACCGCTGGCCCTCAATCTCCTCGGTACTGTTCGCGCTCAACAGGGACGGTTGGATGACGCGGAAACGCTCTTAACCCGGGCCGCAAAAATTGCCCCGGCGTTTGTCGGCGTGCATATGAACCTCGCTTTGCTTTATATGCTCAAGCATGCTCCTGAGAAAACAATTTCGGAATTGAAAAAGGTCGTTAAGATCGAACCGAACAATGCCGAGGCCAACTATAAGTTGGCGCGCCTACTCCTTTCCCGTGGGCAGACAGACGACTCCATCGGTGTGATCGAAAAGGTGAAATCGTCATCCGCGGCCTCGGTCGTATTTCTAACCTTGCTGGGCGATGCCTATTTGAAAAAAGG
>JAWVCT010000044.1:0-26789 GCA_033858155.1 Blastocatellia bacterium | reverse complement strand
ACTTGACTCATTACGGCAATGGCTCTGCCACTCTGATGCGCGGCAAGTCTGCGACTTGCCGGCGGCGAACCTTCTTTTTCATTCGGGTCTTCGACCCGTCACGGTCAGAGACCGTTCAGATTAATGGACCCCGTTTCGGCAAGTCCGAGACTTGCCGCGCATCAGAGTGGCAGAGCCATTGCAGCGGCCGCATCGAAGTTCGACAGAAGCCCGCGCGGAGTCAAGTATGTCGCTGCCTTCCTAGCGGTCGGGCTACCGCCCCGAATCGCAAATATCCAGTCTGTGGAACTCAGTGAGAACCAGAGAGCACCGTCACGTCGTCCGGCGTGTTCGGCTTCCCATCAGGTCCAACGGAGCGAAGGACAAACGTGTTGCGCTCGCCCTCATATTCGTAAGGCGCGTGCCAGGGATCGACACGGATGACTCGGGCCAGGTAGCGGGGACTGAGGTTGTCGATGAGGGCGGCTTCGCTTTTTGACTCGAGATAGAAGCCGCGTTCGCGGCGGAATGATTCGAGGGCGGTGGCGACAGATTCAAGTTCGGCGCGAGCGCGCGCGATCTTCTCGGAATTTAATGCCTTGATCAACGTGTCCAGATCTTCCCAACGTCTGTCTCCGGTCCTGATCTCAGCAATGCGCCATTTGTCGTTGTCGCCCTTCACGAGGCGGAAAGCCGTTTCGACCTGCGCAACCACCACCGCCGAACTACCAGAGGTGGAAATCTCTTTCACCCGCACGGCGTCCGAAGGCAGTTCGATTCCGGCCATGCGCGCAATCAACCTCCGCGCTTCTTTGGGGGTAAGATCACCGGCGGCACGCGTCCGGCTGACAACCAGAATAGCGCCGGCAGAAACCAACGCCACCAGAGAAATAATCAGCATGCTTCGCTTAGTCATAATCTTCACTCCTTCGGATAGTGACTGGGATCTTAGTTCGACCGTGTTTAGAGTATCAACTTTCGTTGGGTTCTTTCCAAACAGTAATACCGGAGCAGGTCTTTAGCGTCGCCGGTGCTACAGCAACGTCGGGAGACGGGGTCAGTATCGAGCGCGGTACCGATGACACTCATAACTTAACTTGAGTCATGGGGAGCCTAATGTCACGGCTCGTTCTTGATCGTTACAAATTCGTGGGCAGCAGCGGGCCGTCAGCGCCGCGCCCCACGGCCAGGGGCTTCTCGGGCTCGGGCGTAAAATCCTCGCCGGGATTGATGAACTGGTTTCTCTCGAACCGGTACTGCTTGTCGTATAACTGCTTATAGCGGCCGTCGGCAGCCAGCAGTTCGTCATGCGTTCCGCGTTCGACAATCTCGCCGCCTTCCAGGACCAGGATTTGATCGGCGCTGCGAATCGTCGAAAGCCGGTGAGCAATGACGAAGGTCGTGCGGCCACGGCGAAGTGATTGTAGTCCATCCTGGATCAGCGCTTCGCTTTCGCTGTCGAGACTCGAGGTGGCTTCATCCAGAATCAGAATCTTGGGCTCGGCGAGAATGGCGCGGGCGATGGCCACACGCTGGCGCTGTCCACCGGACAACTTCACGCCGCGTTCACCGACGATGGTGTCATAACCGTCGGCAAAACCGTTGATGAACTCTTCGCAATGCGCGACGCGGCTTGCTGCGATGACTTGTTCGCGCGTGGCGTGCGGGTGAGCAAAGCCGATATTCTCGGCGATCGTGCCGTCGAAAAGAAAGTTGTCCTGCAGGACCACGCCCAGTTGATTG
The DNA here is from genome assembly GCA_033858155.1 of Blastocatellia bacterium. Taxonomy (GTDB): domain Bacteria; phylum Acidobacteriota; class Blastocatellia; order Pyrinomonadales; family Pyrinomonadaceae; genus UBA11740. Next base: position 25,067 of record JAWVCT010000044.1, on the reverse strand, counting down.
CGGTAATCTTTCAAGCGTATCGATTCCAGATCACGACCGTCCGCGGTCACCTTGCCGGCAAGCGGACGATTGAAAGCCATCACCAGACTAATCAGAGTGCTCTTCCCCGATCCGCTCGAACCGACCAGGGCCGTGGTTGACCCTGCCGGAGCTTTGAATGAAACATGCTTTAAGACCGGCGCATTCTCGTTATATTCAAAGCTGACATCGTCAAAGGTAATCTCACCCGCCATGTCCGGACACCGATCTCGATCGGCCTCGTCTGCGTCCTCAGTCGTCATCCGTTTGATTTCGCGTATGCGATCGAGCCCGGCGAAAGCTTCCGTGATCTGCGTGCTGATGGAAGCAATCTCAACGAGCGGCGCGGCCACCATCATGGTAAAGAAAATGTAGGTTACCAGGTCGCCCGGACTCATTTGCCCGTTCAGGATGGCGCGTCCGCCAAAAAGAATCAGAATCACGCCGATAATGCCGATGATCACCGTCGAAAAGGCGGTGATGGCAGAGACTCCCGTCATCGATCGCGCGACATTACGAAACAGACGGTGCGCGCCCCGAGCGAAGACTATTTCCTCGCGCTTCTCGGCTGCGTAGGCTTTGACAATGCGAATGCCGCCCAGTGATTCAGTCAAGCGGCCGGTAACTTCCGCGTTGATTTGACCGCGTTCACGAAACAGCGGCCGGAGTTTCTTGAAGGCTGTCGCCATGGCGCCGCCAAACGCGGCCAGCGCCAGCAACGTAATCGACGTCATGCTCCAGTTCAAATAAAAGAGGTAACCGAGCGCCAGCGTCGCCGTCACCAGTCCGCCAATCAGTTGCACCAGTCCCGTGCCGACGAGGTTCCGAATGCCCTCGGCGTCAGTCATGATGCGCGAGATAAGTACGCCAGTCTGGGTCGAGTCAAAGTATCTGATGGGCAGGCGAGATACGTGTTCCTGCACGCTCTTGCGCATTTCCGTGATGGCCCGCTGCGCCGCTACGCCGAGGATCTGCGTCAGAGCGAAGGAAGTCAGCGCCTGAACCAGCGTCGCGGCGCCGACAGCCAACGCTAGAGGCACGAGCAGTTCGCCTCGGTGCCTGATGATCACGTCGTCGATGAGATATTTCGAACTAGCCGGCAACACCAGGCCGACCAGCCGATTAACGATCATCAGCAGCATCCCCAGCGAGAGGCGATAGCGATGCGACCAGATTAGATCGCGTGCGTCTTGCCAGGCGTCACTCGGGTTCACCCGTTTTTTCTTATGCTCAGTAATCGGGTTGGTAATCGTCGCGCTCATAATTGCTCAGGTAGTAAGCCGTGCTTCTCTCATTAGCACCGCGGCTTTAGCCCGGTGGATGTCGTCTTCCAACACAAAGCGGAAACCGTTTAAACGGCAGCGACATACTTGACTCCGCGCGGGCTTCTGTCGAACGTCGATGAGGCCGCTGCAATGGCTCTGCCACTCTGATGCGCGGCAAGTCTCGGACTTGCCGAAACGTGGCCTACTAATCTGAACGGTCTCTGACCGTGACGGGTCGAAGACCCGAATGAAAAAGAAGGTTCGCCGCCGGCAAGTCGCAGACTTGCCGCGCATCAGAATGGCAGAGCCATTGCCGTAATGAGTCAAGTATATTAGTGCCGTTGAAACGGTTTTCATTTCCAACTAACCGCTGGATCGCCGGGCAAAGCCGCGGTGCTAATGAGAAGGCCCTCTCCGCGGTCTGGCCTCGGCGCTTCCCTTCATTCCGCGCAGAGTCCGCTTCCCTCACCCTCCGAACCGGCAAGCAAACGTTCCATATGCTCGCGCGCCTTCCAGGCTCCACTGCGCACCGCAACCTCGATGCCTTTGGTCCAGACAAGCCGTGCCTCGCCGCGCTGGCCGTGACCGACCAATGCTGTTCCGAGCATTTGATAAGCGGCCGTGAAATCGGGGTTGAGCGTAATGGTCCGGCGCAACGCCTCCACCGCTTCCTGCCAGCGTTCGAGCTTTACGTACTCATTAGCCAGACCGTACCAGATCATCACCTCTTCGGGCTGCGCTTCGGCTATCGCAAGCAATGCTTTGAGTCTGTCCTCGGCCATTATCGTTCGTCTCCGCTCCGTTTTGCAGACGTGGCTCCGGGAAAAAGCGCATGCGCCTCTCCCATGATCACGGCTGGACCTTACATAACTTTATTTGAAAACCGCAGGAACGGTTAACGGGTCGATTGCTCCGGATCATCACCTTGCTAAAGCTCGTCGCTAATGAGAATGAACCAATCGTCTCAGCAGAACACTCAAAGAGCAAGCCAGCAGTGCGTGATGAGGGGAATAGGTGCTACTATGGCCCAACAATTTACGGGAGGTAAACCAATGACATGGGATGGAGATGACCTGGCCGGCCAGGCAGAAGAAGTCTTTGAACGGCAACAGGCAGCGGCGGACGCCCGGGCACACCGGGGCACTTCGACCGTCGAGGAACGAGCCCGTAGCGCAAGATTCGAAACGTTGCGGCTGTCACGCTCTAAGATTATGGGCCAACTTAGCCGGGCCACTAATCCGGCGCATCGGACCATGCTTGAGAGTGCCTTGAAGTCGATAAACGACGAGATGGGTGAAGGCTAAAGGACTCATCGTCCTGATTAGTTATAAATCCTGTTCGGGATTTGGGGTGGTGAATCCAGGACTTTGAAAATTTCCGCCACCGTACCGTGACACGCGATTTGTCGCAGTCACCAGATCTGAGATCCTCGCGGTTTTCATCGCCAAGTGATGTCGCCTCTAATCGAACGACATCTTTCGTCGGCCTTACGCTATCCTACCCATCGCCCGCAATCACGAAAATCGTTAGTCGTGTTGCCATCTCCGTCGATGCCAACCTTCGAACGACACTTTCGCCCCCGAGCGCAAACAGATGCTTTACCTGGAAGGTCGCATGCTTTTGTTTACGAGCCCACAACGTGGTCGCTTGCCACCGCTCGTTGCCTGTGTGTACTTGACGGTGACTTTGAAGCTGCAAGTCGTGCCCGCAGAACTCGTGCATGTGACCATGGTATCGCCCACCGCGAAGAAAGATCCTGAAGCGTGGTCACACGTGAAGGCGCCGCAGCCTGCTCCGGAAGGAGTTGGGAAATTTATAACCGCGCCGCACTTATCGATGTCATTCGACACGCTAATGCCCGTAGGACAGCAGACTCTGCAACTACCTGCCGCTTCAAAGGCGCCGATGTCGGTGCCGTCGCTGGTCGGAGCATTGGCGACCCCAGGGTCGTTCACGATGCGCGGCAGGCCACGTTGATCAAATGGCGCGCCAGCCGCCACGCCTGCGTCGATCGCAGCACTGCCGGCCGACAGCGCCATCGTTCTGGTGAGGCCGCCATTGTCGGCCAGCGCCGCCAGCATGGGGTTGGCGCCGGTCTTGTCTCCAGCGCCAACAAACCCGGCAGCATCGGTCGTTACACCGAGTAGGTTGTGGCCATTGCTGGTAATAGTGCCGTCAACATTCGGCCCGGGAGTGGGAGCGCCTGCTATGTCACCCAGGCCGTTGCTCGCTGTGTTGCCGGCAATGATTGTGTTTTCCAAAGTCACGTTGGCGGGGCCCACGCGGATGCCGCCACCTGTACCTTCGGCGACTGGCCGCGGCGGCTTGTTAGCTCCGCCCTGATTGACACCGGTGTTTCCGGCCTTAGCGTTGTTAAGGCTAATCGTCCCGTGCTTGATATTGACGGTGGCCGCATTGTTGTTGGTGATCGCCGCGCCGTGCGCGAGGCCGCCGGCTCCATGCATGCCGCAACCGCCGCCGATTTGTCCGCCGTTACCGCCGTTACCACCATTGGCGAAGTTGTTGGCAAATGTCGCGGTGTTGATGATCAGGCTTCCGCCGTCCGCGAAGATCGCGCCACCGCGCGCGCCGCCGCCGTCACCAGCGTTATGCCCGCCCAGGCAGGTCGATCCAAACGCGTTGCCGCCGTTGCCGCCCGTTGCTCCCGCCAGGTGGAACGTCGAGTTGGTCACCGTTACATTACCGAGGCTATAGAGACCGCCTCCATCAGCGGGACCGGCGGGTTCTGCTCCGTTCCCACCTGTGCCGGAATTACCACCCTTGGCGACAGTGGCTTCGAACGTCGTGTTATTAATTGTTCCGGCGCCACCGGCAAGGTATACCCCGCCGCCTTGAGCGCTGCCACCGAAGCCACCGTTAGTCTGACCGTTCTGATCCTGGTTGCCACCATTGCCGCCATTCGCAGCGCTGTTTTCGATTCGCGAACCATTGATGTTGAGCGTGCGGCCTTCGAAATAGATCGAGCCACCCTTCGCATTGGAGCCGGAGCCGTTGTTGAAGTTGCCGCCGTTCCCGCCTGCCGCAGCGTTGGCCGTGAAAGTACTATCCCTAACGAATACGTTACCTGTCGCGGCGAGACTGGCGAGGCCACCGCCCAGGGCATCGAGGGTGGTGTGGTCGTTTATTACGCTGTCGCCCTTGCCCAGTGCCTGGCACGACTTGACGATGACATTCGCCAGCGTGACGGTACCGCCGTTGTTGAGAATGCCCCCGCCGGCACGGTTAGTGTTTTGTGTCGCGGGGTTGGTGCTCGCGCCGTTTGTACCGTCGTCGGCGGCCTTGCCGTTCTGAATGACCAGGTTCTGGAAGATGACTGCGACACCAGACCCAGTGACATGAAATGCGCGGTCCCGGAAGTTGCCAGTATTCAAACCGGCGGCATCTATGATGGTCGCATTCGGCCCTGATGAGCCGCCACCCGCAATCGTAACTGTGTGCAGGCTCGTGGTTATGTCCAAGTCACCCGTTGACGCGGCGTTCTCTTGCGTGGCATTGGTCCGTGTCAGGAAGTAGTTCGTCGACGGTTGCAGGTTGACGATCACCGGGTTCGCGCTGACATTGGCGTTAGCGGCGATGATCGCGCCGCGCAAACTGCAATCGTTGGGTGCGGCGGTACACGCCGTAGCGGCGACCGCATCGTCCGCCCGATCGACCGTGAATGTTGTGGCGAGCGGCAGAAGTAGGTTGGAACTCTCCGGAACAACCCGCTGAACTTCTGGACGTTCGTTAGATGAACTCGAAGATGCACTTTGGGTGTAGGTTAGAAATGCACCAACCAAAACGACGAGCGTGAATAGCGAGCAGGCGACATTTCTTTTCATGGGATGCTCCACGTAATTTGCTTTGGCCAGTGGCTCTTGCCAAACCGTAGAAATCGGTGGTCTCTTCGCTATTGCGGCGAACATCTGCAGAGAAGCAGAAACTCGGGATTAGCCGCTACCTAATGAAGCTGAGGGACATTAACCCGCAAGATAAACGTTGTCAACGGATTCTTGGTATGTCGGTAAGAGATCAGCGGCAAGACCGTCATCCCGCTGGGCTATATAGAAGACCTTCCAGAACAACAGCCGTTGACGGATACCGGATCTCCGTGGAAATCGCATCACGATTTGTGTCCCAGCTCAATCAAAGCTACCAAACGCTAACCCAAGCTCAAAGCGTGGCGTTATGATCCCAAGTCTTGGACCCTCTAACCTGCTTCTCCCAAAATGTAGATTCGTCAGAGATCATGACCAGGAGGCCACAGACTGAAGCCTGTGCCACAAAACAATCAGTTCCCGGGGCGACCGGTTGCCATAGCCTTCAAAAGCTGATCGACCAGCTCAATTTCTTCATCGCTGGGTTCCAGTTCCTTGTAACGGTTCAGGGACTGCGTTGCCGCCTGAACATTGTTCAGCCGGTGATAAACCAGGGCGAGGTTGTAGTAGACGAGTGAAAAGTTCGGCTCGATTTGGATGGCTGCTTCGTAATGCAGACGCGCCAGCGGAAAGTCGCCGGCGTCGTAATAAAGATTGGCCAGGTTGTAATGGGCCTCAACGTGGCGTGGATCGTTTTTCAAAGACTGGGTAAAATTCTCGAGCGCGCCAATCATGTTACCGCGATCCAACTCGATAATTCCCAGATTGCAGAAAGCTTCCGCAACGTTGTCGCCCGCGCTAATCGCTTCGACGTAAAACTCACTGGCCTTTTCATCGCCTTGCTCGTGCAGCAGCAGAGCTTCCTCAAAAGGCGTCAGCAGCCGGGCGATCTGTCCACCCACAGGCCGGAACAAACTCATCTGGCCCTGCAGCTCAGCTTCGATCTGCTTGATTGTCAGGCCTTGGGTGCGCATTTCACGCACGCGCCGGAAGAGAGTGAGCGCCTGAAAGTCGTAGGTAAAGTCTCCACTCTCACCGGCCGGCGTGCCGTGAATGATTCCGGCCTCGGTCCAGCGCCGCACGGTGCGTTCGCTCAAGCCAAACAGTTGTTTGATTTCGCGAACCGAGTAACTGGATTTGACACGTTGATAGTCCGCCTTAGCAGGAACAGGGGACGGGAACGAGAGGACCTTGCGAATCTTTTCGGTCATGCGCGGGTTATAAGCCTACACGAAAACCGATCGATTTGGGAATGATTCGGTTGAAAAACTTTCCAATCGTGAATAGCCAGTCCCGTCCCAGCCCGGACTTCAACACTTCACATGCCCGAGCAGCAAGTAAACAATTATGAAAATCACGATGGTGGAGAGGCAGCCGCCGCCCCACTTCCATGCTGCCGCGCCCGCCAGGCATCCTCGTAAAGGACCTTCCATAATTACCCTCCCTAAGCTTTCAAGACTTCGCAGGTCGACGCAAAACTATTGGCTCTTCCTGTCTGGTCGAAGTTCACCCGCTGCATTCTTACCGAACAACTTTCGCAGCTACTTGAGCGTGGGCAGCAAACAAGATGCCAACCTCAGATCGAATCGGCGTTATTTGTTGTGGCTGGCTTAAGAAAAAGATCATCGATCGAGTTTACCCTCGCGCGCAATTTCGGAGCGGCATTTGCTGAGTGGAGATCAAAAGGAGGGCGAGCGATGCCAAGAGGCGACAAAGGCAAGTATACCGACAAGCAAAAGCGCAAAGCGGAACACATTGAAGAGGGTCACGAAGATCGCGGAGTCTCGAAGAAGGAAGCAGAGTCCCGCGCCTGGGCCACCGTCAATAAAGAATCAGGCGGCGGAAAAAAGAGTGGATCAGGACGCGGCAAGAAAGAGAGCCATGCCTCATCCAAAAAGGGCGGCAAAAAAGGTGGGAAGAAAGCCGGCAAGAAAAGCAGTAAAAAGAAAAGCAGCAAGAAAAGTAAGAAGTAACTACCAACCTATTTGAAGCAGGAGGAACGTGGCAAAACCAACGAAGGGCAAAGGAGCCAGCCGGCCTACCCGTACGCCGGCCCCAAGTAAGAAGGTGCGCAAGAAGGCGGGACAAAGCAGGACGGCGGTTCGGCGCAGTGAGGCCAGGCGGTCGCGGCCAACTCAGAAGGTAACCACGATTCGAGAACCAAAGTCGCCCATGCCCGAGCAACATCAAGAGAAACCCGGGCTGGAATCGAAAGTGACTCCACGCCCGCGTTACCAGGCGCGACATTACAAGGGGGCGGACAAACTATTGGATAAAGTCGCACTCATCACCGGAGGCGATTCCGGTATCGGGCGGGCGGTGGCCGTGCTGTTCGCGCGTGAGGGCGCTGATGTCGCAATCGTTTACTTGCCCGAAGAACAAAGCGACGCCGAAGAGACGCAACGCGCTATCGAGAAAGAAGGACGCCGAGCTTTGTTGGTTCCGGGCGATGTGCGCGACGCTGAGTTTTGTAATCGCGCCGTCGCGACAACCGTGGCTGAGTTCGGCCAACTTGATTTGCTGGTCAACAACGCCGCATTCCAACAGCATCAGGAATCTTTGACGGACATTTCTGATGAGCAGTGGGACGCTACTTTCAAAACTAATATCTACGGCTACTTCTACATGGCTCGCGCAGTGCTGCCGCATTTGAAAAAGGGCAGCGCGATCGTAAATACGGGATCGATAACGGGTCTCGAAGGCAGTAAGGAACTTCTGGATTATTCAGCAACGAAAGGCGCCATTCACGCGTTCACTAAATCGCTCGCGCAGAATCTGGTTGAGCGCGGAATCCGCGTTAACTGTGTCAGCCCCGGTCCGGTGTGGACGCCTCTCAATCCCTCTGACAAACCGGCCAAGGATGTAGCGAAGTTCGGGGCGGACACGCCCATGAAACGGCCGGCGCAACCGGAAGAGATTGCGCCGGCGTATGTCTACTTCGCCTCGGAAGTCGATTCAAGCTACGTAACCGGAGAAGTGCTTACCTTGCTCGGTGGCGAGACTACCGCAGGCTGATGATTGCATCGATCATGTCGTTCGTCGTTTAGAGGCGGGCCCGCCTTGCTTTCCTATTCAGAGACTCGCGAGAAGAAAGGAGGGCAGTAGCCCGCCTCTAAACCGACCCAGTACGAAGCAGAGCTAATGCCGGTGCATCGCACCTTGTGTTGAGCGGCTCTGGGATTGGGGCGTGGGCTTCAGACGCACCCCCGCATCCATCTGCTTAACTCCGTCGACCGATCCCTGGAAGGGAGCGTCGGCCTCAGTCCGAATAACGGTGGCGATCCATTCAGGCTTGGCGCCACCCTGGCACATCGCCCAACGCATCAGAGGCTCTGTGCCGACCACCAACATACCGGAATGGTTATTTCTGTCGGCGTCCTCTTTGGGGTTGTCGTAAAAAAAGCCGAGCGACTTTCGTAACAGCAGAATATCCGCCGGCTTGCCGGTCAGGAACGTCCAACCCGGGCCTACTCCATGCATTTTCGCGTAGGCCTTGAGAGCACGCGGCGAATCTTCTTCCGGACTGAGCGTGATGGAATAAAAGAAAATGTCGGAACCCACGCGGTCTTTCAGGATTTTCTGCACGTCGACCAGATGATGCGTAATGATCGGGCAGATGTCTTTGCACTGGGCAAACATAAACTGGATCACCACCCGCCTGTCTTTGACCAAATCGTCATAGAAGCGGACCTTCTTACCATCCTGGGTAACCAATTCAACGTTCGGTAAGTGCCGCCGCTGAATTGATTCGCGCGGCGAAATGTCCTTGAAGTTGTAGTTGTGTTTGCTCGCCGGAGTAGCCTCCTGTGCGAACAACCTGCTCGCACCCACTGCGGCTGTTGCCGCGCCGGCAGCCACCAACAGATTTCTCCTCGTCATTTTTTTCATAATCTTAGCTCCTTCCTTGTGTTCTCAGTTGGCTGCCAGGTTACGGATTCTGGTTGTTGTCGGTCACCCCGGGTTGCATCTGGAAGAGCAGCATCATGGCGTGATCTTCATGGACTGTGTTGTGGCAGTGCATGGGATAGTCTCCCCGAAAGTCCCGGAAACGGAAGAAGACCTTAACGTCTTCATCGCCCTGGAGCCGGGTGACGTCCTTGCGCGACACCTCTACATTGGGAACGTTGGGGCGAGTGGTACTGATGCCGGCGCCGCCGCCGCCAAACGCACAGTCGCCGTGGTTGCGGTCGTCGCCGTAGGTGGAGCCGCTTCGACTACTGTAGCGATCACCGTTACCGGATCGACTCAAGATCTGATGTTCTTCAAAGTGTACGTGAATTGGGTGTTGCCAGTCGTTCCGCGGGTTTTGGAAAATCCAGTTCTCCGCGCTGTTCTGCGTTACCGTGAAGCGGAGGTCATTGCAGTCTGCGAACCGATCATTGATGGTCCATTGGCCATTGTCGCGGTCAAACTTGAACGTGCGCGTGATGCGTGGCGTGATGACGCTGGGCAGTTGATAGAACACGGGGTGGGTTGCCGGGTCAACACTTGCGTCAGCGACCGCAGAGCCGATGCGAAACTCAACACACGATGTTCCCTGGCCGCCGGAAAAGATGTTGCAGCTCGGTCCCTGACCATCGCCCTGTTCCAGACGGTTCTCCAGCCGGACTTTGGTGTGACTGCCAATCAGATTCTTGACCTGGTTGAAGTCGACAATGATGTCATAACGTTCCGCGACCCCGAGCCGGAAGCTGGTGACTTGCAACGGCGTAGGCAGAAGGTTTCCATCGTCGGCGACCACCCAGAACGGAATCACGGTGCTGGGGCTCAACGGATCGGTGAGGAACAATTCGTAGAAGCGCGATGGCCCACCGTTCAGAACGCGGAAGCGATAGCGCCGCTTACTAACGTTAAAGAAGGGCTGGACGATTCCATTAGCCAACTGGACGTCGCCGAGCAGTCCCTTGAAATTGAAAGTGTCGAAGCAAATCTTTCCCGTGCTTGGATCAATCAGTTTGTCAGTAAGGATGATGGGCACGTCGTATTGCGGGTAAGTAGGCAGGCGAAAGCCTGTCGTCTCATTCCCCGTATCGAACTGGTTGAAGATGAGGTGGAAGCCCTCCAGTCCTTTGTAAGTGTTCTCCGCAGTGTGATCGATGCGGTGATCGTGATACCACAAGGTGCTCAGGGATTCGTTGATATCACCGTTCGGTTGATTCGTCGATGCAAATCCCGCCTGTTGTCCGGTGAAGTAATAATCGAAATATTGCCCACGGAAAAACCAACGGCACGGACCACCATCGCTTTCCGGGGCTGAGTGGAAATTGTGCAAGTGCGTCGACATCTCCGGGACGCCAAAGCCGCCATTTTGACTCTGCGTCGGCAACTCGTTATAGCGGCGAATCACCCACGGCTCCTGATAACGACTAACAATCGTTGGCCCAGGGAATGTCCCTACATCGCTCGCGGCTGATCCTCCCAGGTTGAAGCCCCAGATAGTCTGCGCCGGAATGTTTGTGTCTGAAGTGATCCGGAAATTGGTATTGGCCCTGATGCGCTGAACAAAATACTTCTGCGGCGGGTACTGATTGAAAAACTGAAAAGAATCCGTGCCCGGTCGCAAGCTGCCGTTGTATTGTCCACGGCCTTCATAGGGCAACCCCGTTGCCGGATTAGTGGTGTTGAAAGGGAATAGCTGCGGTGGCGCGCCGAAAGTTAATCCGGGATCGGTCAACGGCCGCGCGGGCAACTCAGGCGGAATAGGCATCGGGTCCACAAAGATCTGGGCGGGTTGCGGACTACATCCGACGTCGCAATTACCCGAATAGCAACCACTACCACGGGAGAAGGAATCCGCCGATAAAGGAGCCAATGGATCCTGTCCGTAAGCGTGGGTCAACCCCAACTTAGGGATCAAGACACCGGCGCCGGTCATTAGACCCATCCTTATCAGGTCGCGCCGACTGAAACCTTCTTTGACCAGTTCGAGCCGGTTATCTAAAGCTTGTTGGACTTCCTTTTCTTTTCTTCGGTTTCGCTTTGAAAAATGTGCCACTGGGGACTCCTTCTATTTTTTTGCAAAATGAGACAGACCTTCGGCCCGAGTCGGCTTAACGAGCATTTTGAAATTGCGTTGTTACCCTAACGAACCTTAGGTGGTATTACCGAGTGCTTGTGAAACCCTACGGCCTTGCAGGAACGGATGCCTAACATTGCTAGCAACGAGCGTTGCTTTATGATGGCGCGCACTCTATATCGAGTCATGTGAGTTGTCAAGAGTTTTTCTTCAGACTTTGTGGGATTGGTACAGAACCCGGAGCGGTAGCGACCGGGTCGAAGACTCAGTCGGAAATATGAGGAGAGCCCGTGAACCAGGGCGATTCCGAGCCATGTTGTTGGGTCGCGCTCAGTCCAAGGGAGCCGTCTCCGAGTCGTTGCGTTTGAGCCCCGGGGAAATTCAATTCACTGGCTGGCTGGATGTTTGCCTCAAGAACTCTTCGCATGTATTTGAGCACGCGCTCATTCTCGCCAGTATCCTGCGACGCCACACAGTCGCTCGGGACAATCAATTCATAATCTCATATGTGTGTATCGCTTGCCGTAAAGAGAACGCAGATGTCTCCCGCCAGCCCGTTAGGATTAGAGTCTCAGTTCCCAGGTGCTTCAAGAGAATATCGAGGCGGGTTGAGTAGAAGCCCGACTGCTTGGGTTTCAAAACAAAGTAATCATCGTCCTCAGACCTCTTACGTACAAAGAGCGGCCACTCGCGGGCCGCTCTCGTCAAAAAACAGGAATCAATAAACACGCATTACGGGTTCGTCTTACTCTTACCCGTGTTGGTTGATTTATTTGTGTTAGCCGGCTTCGCGGAAGCGGGACTAACCTTCAGTTGGCTCGTGACCTTCTTAACGCCGTCCGTTTCCTTCGCAACGCGTTCAGCCTCAGCTTTCGCTTGGTTCGTGTCAACTGTGCCGCGCAAGGTAACCTCGCCATTAACCACATCAACGTTAATTTTTCGTTCAGGTGTTTGCGAATCACCGATAAGCTTGGCCACGATCTTGGTATGGATCCACGCGTCATCCAGCGATTGCCCGACCGTTTCCTTGTTCTCCTTAGCTCGAGCCCGTTCCTCCCGTGCCTGTTCTTCGGAGTATTTAGGAGTCGCCATGGGCGCTGGCGTCGCCGGCACGACCATGCTCGTGTTAGCGTTCGTGTTGGCGCGTTCGTTCGTATTTGTCGCGGTATCGTTACAAGCCGTCAGAACCAATGCCACGGCTGCGAACGCCGATGGCCACAATAGCCTTATCCTCATCTTTTGCCTCTTGTCTTCCTGAAAACAGGTTTAGAGGAAGAATCGCCAGCATCACCGTTTGCTGGCGATTCTATCGCCGAGATCCTCAACAGCCTCTCCGACTTTCCTCCGGACCTTGCCTACCGTCGATTGAACGGATCCTTCAAACCGTTCCTGCTTTCCTCTATCTTCCAGGTCCCGATCGCCCGCAAGCTTACCAAGATGTTCTTTCGCTTTGCCGACAACTTGTTTCCCTTTGCCTTTGACTTCGTCTTCGTATCGCATTACTTCCACCCTTCGTTCGAACTCCCCTTGATCTAAGGCGCGCTCTGTCGGGAAACATTAGAGTCGTGCCTGGTTACACTGCGGCTCTGCGGCCCGTGATCAACTGCAGAATCAGAACCACCAGAGCAACGACCAGCAACAGGTGGATTAAGCTGCCGCCGATTCCGCCAATCAAACCGAGTAGCCACAAAATCAGTAACACCAACAGAATTGTCCAAAGCATTTTATTGAACCGTCCTTTCTTAGAACACTGCGCGATTGCGGAAGGGTAAGGAGCAATGCTCGTGCCGCAAGTCCTGCTCTGATTCAAGTGCTCTAGCAGGAACTCTTGAACCAAAACGGAACGAAGTAATGCATTGATCTCGGACCTTTGTTTGAGGGAATCGATTGAGCTTCGAGGGACAGCGAGTTCTAAGTTAAGCGTAGCGGCTAAGGCGAGGACTGCTCGCCGGCTTCCAATTCGCAGTTGATCTCACCGCCCAGGAGAATTGCGGCTCCGGTCAGATAAAACCACAACATCAGAATGATCAGCGCGCCGAGAGATCCGTAGGTGGCACTGTATGAATCGAAAAAATGCAGATAGAAACGGAAACCCAACGAGACCAGGAACCAGAGAGCTACCGCAACCACGACTCCGGGAGAGAGCCAGCGTCGGCGGAAATCGGAAGCGGGTAAGCGTTTGCCGCGGCGCCGGGCGCCCACGTTGGGACCGAACTGATAGATAAGTGAGAAGGCCATGAAAACAAACGCCAGCGCAATCGGCCACTGCAAAATTTTCCAGGCCACCGTGAAAGCGTATTCTTCGTCGACGAACGTGGCGAGAAAATGACCGAGTTGACCTCCGTAAAGCACAATGAGCAACGCGGAGACAATCAGAAACGCTATGGCCACCGTGAGACCGATGGAAACTAAACGGACCTTCCACCACGGACGCGTTTCAACTACATCGTAAGCCGAGTTAAGCGCCTGCGCGAGTGCGTTAAGGCCACTGGAGGCGGCCCACAACGATGCGAGCAGCCCGAACCACAACTTGCCGCCGCCCCGACCGCTGGCGACTTGATCGATGGTTGCCACTACCAACTGAAGCGCTGCGCTGGGCATGACACTGCCGAGGTAAGTAATCAACTTCTGACGCAGATGTGAACCCGCGCCGGCCATGTAGCCGAAAAGAGTAATCAGGAAAAGCAGGAGGGGAAAGAGCGCCAGCAGGAAGTAGTATGACAACTGCGCGGCGCGGCCGAGGATTTCATCTTCTTCAGCTCGAGCCCAAAGACGCCAGAGAAAATCTTTTGAGAACAATCGACGGAACACTGCACGTGTGACGCGAAGGTCTACTTCACCATTGTGCCGGTGCGGCTCCAGCGCGTGTTGGTGAAGAAATCGAAGGGGCTGGTAAATTGTTTGGTTTCGTCATAGGACCAGTAAACAAACATTGCTCGCCCAATGACCAGTTCGCGCGGGACAAAACCCCACGCCCGGCTGTCGAGACTGTTGTCGCGATCATCGCCCATCACGAAGTAAGAGTTAGCAGGAACCTTCGCGGGCTTGCCGTTGACCGCAAAATGAAAATCAGGGCTGGCGGTGACGTCCTGACCCTGGCGCACGGCGGCTACTTTCTCGGGAAAGTAATATACGTTGTATAGCTCGTTGCCCTGTCGCGGCGTATCCTCGACGATCTCGAGCGGCGCCTTATCGTTCGCATTGCGCGCCACGATTATGTGCTCGGGCAACGGTTGGCCATTGACGAAAACACGCAGCCCTTTCACTTCGACCACGTCTCCGGGCAAGCCGATCACGCGCTTCACATAATTAACTTTGAAGGGAATGTTGTCTTCCTGTCGGTCGCGCTCCGGATCGAAGGGATTGCCGGGATACTTGAAAACAATGATGTCGCCGCGATTGATTTCGCGCTGTGGCAGCACGGGCAGACGCGGGCCGGGCGCAAAGATGAACTTGTTAACCAACAGATGATCGCCGACTACGATCGTGTTTTGCATCGAGCCGGTGGGAACTTTTACCGCCTGGACTATGAATGTCATCCCGAACAAAGCCATGATGACGGTGACTACCGCCGATTCGAAGTATTCGCGGATTACACTTCGCGGTGGTCCAATCGGTTCCACCTGGACCTTCGTGTCCGGCTCACGACCGTTGGACTTAACCGAGCGAGCAGTGAATGCCCCGGTCTTCTCAGTTGTCTTTTCTTCAGTCGTGATCGTTGATTCGCTCATTGCGGACATCGTAGAGGTTGCTCAGCGTTGTGGTCAAGCCGAGTTTGGATCTGAATTACTCGCTTTGCATTTGCTTCAATGCCGCTTGAGCGGCGGCTGCTTCGGCGGCTTTGATGGTTGGACCTTCGCCACGCGCTGCACCGCCGTTCCACTTTAGCTCGACATGAAACATGCGGCGGTGGGGCGGACCGAGAGTTTCGATCACGGAGTACTGTGGTCCAGGCTGATGAATAGCTTGTAGCTTCTCCTGCAAAGTAGTCTTGGGATCAGCCGCGGCCGCCGCGACGGGATCGGCGGAGCGCAAGTCTTCGCCGAGGGCCAGGACCACAAAGTCTTTCGCCGCCTCCAGACCGCCGTCGAGAAAGATCGCCCCGGTTACCGCCTCGAACACATCAGCCAACAGGGCATGCTTTTGTCGTCCGCCGCTCTTCTCTTCCCCGCGACCGAACCGCACGAATTGACCCAGACGCAAGTCATCAGAGGCCTTCGCCAGGGACGGCTCGCTGACCAGTCGATGCTTCATGCGCGACAATTCGCCCTCGGTGGCGCCGGGATAGGCTTTGAAAAGATAGTCGGCGACCACCAGGCCCAGAACCGAATCGCCGAGAAATTCGAGCGCCTCGTTGTGCAAATTGCGTGCGTCTTGCTGCGCTCGGGGCGAAACCTGTTCGTGCGCCCAAGAGCGATGCGTCATCGCCTGCGCCAGCAAAGCACTGTTGCGAAATTGATAGCCCAGGATTTCCTCAAGCTGAGCGGGCTGTTGCAGTTCGGTAGTTTCCACGGATGGTAGATTCTAGCAAAACGCCGAACGCAGCGTCGCAGCGACGATGCATTCGGCGTCAAAAAAACTAGTTCGGATTAAGACCGACCAAAATGCCGGCATTATCCGCGGCGATGATTTGAACGCGGCTTCCTGTTTGAAGGCGTCGGACTCGCGGCAGGCTTTGCGGTTCCGGTCCCGCTAGCCGTGACGGAACCTGTCGTCTTCTGACCTGTAGTCGAGGCCCCAGCGCCACCTGTCTTCGCGCCTCCCGTAGTGGGTTGCGCGCCACCGCTGTTTGGAGATCCGCCCGTAGCTGGAGTGGAACCCGGCGTCGAGGTCGGCAGAGAAGTCAGCGGCGTCGGAACATCGGGCAGGGGCTTCGATAGAACGTTCGCCACCAATTCATTCAGTCCGGCTTCTGACTTGTTGCGATCTTTATATAGCTCAGTCAGGGCATCCATGATCGCCTTCTTGTTGGCCGCGTCCGCCAAAGCCGCAGCCCGCGCCATAGCATCGATTTGCCGATCGATGATCAGATTAATGTTGGCGAGCGCGAGTTTACTTTCGGGCGACTCTGGTTTGCCCAGATAAACTTTGTAATCTTCGGACAGCTTAGCGCGCGGGCCGTCGTTGTAGGCCGCGGCCAGATCGAGATAAAGCTGCGCATTCTTCTTCAGTTCGCTATCCGCCTTGGCGGCTTTCAAGAAGTAGGGTATGGCGTCTGCAGGCGACGTCTTGAAAGTGGCTTTTCCGAGCTCGTAATTCAGATAAGCGAGCGGCTGATCCTTTGTCTGAAAGGGCTTAAAGGGTTTTCCCGCTTCGATCATTTCGATAGCTTTTTTTGCGTACTGGCTGGATTCGTTGAGCAGGGCGGGATCACCTAAACCGGCAAGTCCCATAATTATATAGACCGTCGAGTTCTCCGGATCGGTGGCCACGATCTGCTTACCCAGTCTGAGCTGATCCGCGTAGTTCTTATTCTTGTAGGCATCTTCGAATTGCTTATTGACCGAGGTAGTTGCGGTCAGCTTATCGTACGCATCCACGAAGCTTTTCAGCGCCTTCGAATACTGATCTTCAGTTGTACAGGTCGCCAAATAATCCTTAGCTGCCTGATACGCGATATCCTGATGATCTTTTCGGTTGTCGTACCACTTTTGATAGGTCGCTGCCTTGAACTCGTCGTTGCATTCCTTGGTCTGAGCCAACGCTGGGGCAGCCATAAACGCGAACGTCGCAGCGAGTGCCAATAGTTTAATAGTTCGTTTCATTGTTTAGTTCCTTCTGTTGACTTGTCTGGGTGCAACCTGTCGGTGAGTTGCGTGGCGCTCACGCGCCGCAGGTCTAAGATGCAATTCGCGCACCGCTCGTTGTCACCGCTCAAGCCCGACCGCTGTTTGCTGGAGTGACGACGGGTTAATCCTACAAACGGAAACGGCAATAATCAGGCAACAGCCGTCATGTGTCAAGCTTAATCCGCGCCGGAATCCGCTGGGACCAGCAGCATCGCGGCATCACATCAAAAATGCCGAACTCTCGCAAGAAATCACGAGAGTCCGGCATTGGTTCGATTGTCACGAAATCGGCCGTTGAACTCTAACTGCAGTTCACTGCTGATTTGGTTGAGTACGCCGAGGGCGGCCGTCTTTCAAGTCATTAGCGCCCGCTTTTGCCGGAGCCTTGGGCTTGTTTTCGATAGGCATCGAAGTGACCTTTACCTTGCTCTTCTCATTGGCCGGCGCCGTCTCAACGTTTGATTTGGTAGTACCCGTGTTGGCTGTGGCGGCAGCGTCGTCGCTGTTTTCCTCGGCTTCGGTTGCAGCCTTGGTTTCCTTTGCCTCTTCGTTCAGGGCCGCTGCTTTCTTATCGCGTCCGTTGGTAGGCGTCGCTTCGTCGTCCGCACCCTCAGCTATCTGGAAATTGATTTGGGTGCCGAAGCGCGTACTCAGTGCCCGGTAGATGTTGCCGGCCACGGCCGCGGGGAGATGTCCATGGGCATCCGCACCACGCGTGATCACTACTACAGCCAGCCGCGGATTGACGACTGGAGCGTAGGAAGTGAATAGTCCCAACCACGATCCCTGTCCAATGCAAGTGCCGGTTTTCCCAGCTACCGTCTGTTCAGGTCGATAGGCTTTCTTTCCAGAACCATAATTAACCGCGCCAATCATGCCGGGAACCATGCGCTTCCAGGCCTCGTTGTTGACTACGTTAATCTTGCGACGCACTTCGGTCTTGAACTGCGAATTCTCTTCGACAGTCCGCGGCACATGCGGTGTCAACAGCTTCCCACCGTTCGACATGGCCGAAACGAGCGACGCCAACTGAATCGCGGTCACCTCGAAATCGTCTCCATGGGAACTCATATGGTTTACCGCGTATCCCGATTTGAATAGCGGCACCTTGCCCGGAGACTCGTTCACATAATTAATTCCGGTTTTTTCACCCAGGCCTAATTCGCGCGCATAGGTCACCATCTTGTCGAAGCCGACCTGGCCGCCCACGTGTTGAAAATAGGAATTATTCGAATAAGCCAGGGCATCGGTGAGATCGATTCGATAGTTGCTGCCGTCGCTGACCGTTTCAATGGGCTGAATCACCTTCTCGCACAGCCCGGCCACGCCGGTCACGAGTTTTATGGTAGAGCATGGCTTGAATCCACGGCGCAGCGCCCATTCCTGATTAACGACCGTGTAGATGCGTCCGCTCTTTGGATCCATCACGACGACCGTGCCGGCATGATGGCCGAGGGCCGCGATGGCCGCGTTGCGCACTTCCAGATCCTCGCCCACGGTATTGTCTCTGCCAATATTGGCCTGGACTTCGTTGCGCAGACCTTCGTCGATGGCTCGCTGCCTGGCAATCGCCGCCTGGCGCGCGGCTTCGGCCCGTCGCCGGGCTTCTTCAATTTCGCGCCGGCGCCTCGATCCGGAGCGGCGCATTTCTGCGGCGCGCTCACGCTTGCTGAGTTTATGCCCGGCGCGCTTTTCAAGCTTGGCTATAGCCGCAGCCTGGTCGCGAGCATCGCGCTGGCGTTCAGCGCGCATTTCGCGCTTTGATAGGCGCACTCGTCCGCCGCGGCGGTTGGCGCGCGCCTCTTCGCGGCGCTCTCGTTTAGACAATTTGCCGCCGCGCGCTACTGACTTGCGCGCAGCACGGCCTCGCGGATGCTTTCCGCGTGCCGCTGTTTCGACTGTAAATGAAGCAAGTAATACAAAGAGAATGACGAGACTAAAACAAACACGTGCGACTCTGGGGGAACTTTTAAAATTCATAGGCATCTCCCTAGTTAAAGAAATTCTATCGCAAGTACAGTAAAGCGGAATGAATGAAACTCTCGCTGCTTTGATTTGCGCGTCGGGGGGCGACGTGCGTGTTCGTCCTAGTAAGCTTTAGAAACCGTTAAGGGCGCTCAACCTTCTGCAACTAAACTCCCATGCTCTACTTCCGCCGCCAGCCAAATGTGAGGCGGGATCGCTCCCGCGGGCAGCCTCTGGAGAGTTTGCTTTGAGGCCGGGCCAACTATAACATCAGCGTAAGGAAACGGCAACCCGAATTTGAGCCCACCTTTGCGGGTTTTTGCTTGGGTTGGCGCGCATCTTGCTAGCCACGAAACGAGTTGTCGAGATTGCTAAATAGCTTCCGCGTTCGCCTGTTGCTACTGCTGGCAGCGCTCTTGATGCTTACCCTGAGCGTCCAGTACTACGTGAACCTGCGAGCTGTCCGCAGCAACACTCAATTCATCATCGAACAACAACAGGCGATCATGGCTGGCGTAGCGCTGGGGGTAAACAGTCTCTCGAGCGGCTTGTACCTGGATCAGATGCGCGACCAGGCAAAGCAGCCGCTGCTCGGCGAGCAATCCGAGCGAGTCAAGAACGTCCTGATAGTCGACGACGAGGGCGATATCAAGGACAGCTTGGATAAGAATCAAATCCCACAGCAGAGCCCCGACAAAACCATTCGCTATCTGAAGGTCAAGGACATTTCCCTGCCGCCATTGAAGAGCGCGGTTGAACTTCCCTCGGAAAATACGCCGCTGCCGGAAGGCATGACGATCGGACGCCAGTCCACGGCCGGAGCATTTTATATTCCCGTGGAGACCGACAAAGGCCGTCGCTATGTAATCGTCGTGCTCGGCTCAACCAACAGTCTCATGACTATTTTGCGGCGCCAGGCGCGGCAGGCACTGCTTTATACGCTGGCAGTGTTGCTGGTCACGACCTGCTTGACCGGGGTCGTCGTGTGGCGCTTCACTCGTCCGATCAAGTCTCTATCAATCGGCGCTCGGCGCGTCGCGGGTGGCGACTTTGCTTTTCAGATTCCGACCAATAAGCGGCACGACGAAATGGGAGAACTCACTGCACTCTTTAACGAGATGACGATCAAGCTCGGCCGCACGCGTGAACTCGAGGCGCAGCTTTACAACGCCGAGAAAGCCGTGGTCGTAAGTCGTTTGGCATCCGCCATCGCGCATGAAATCAGAAATCCGCTAAACTATATCAATCTGACTTTGGATCACTTGCGCGCGACGTTCTCTCCAAGCGAGCCGGAGAAGCAGGAAAAATTCAACGAGCTGACTAAACAATTAAAGGTGGAGGTCGCGCGGATCAATAGCCGCATTACGGAGTTCCTTAACTACTCGCGTCCCGTGAAGCTCGACCCCAAACCACTCGATTTGTTCGCCGCCGCGACTGATGCGATGCGCCTCTTCGAGGCCCAGGCCGACGAAAGCAATATCGAGGCGCGCGTTGAGAAGCAGGGTGACGTGCCACCCGTCATGGCTGACTCCGAGTCTTTGCGGTCGGCGCTGACTAACCTCATTATTAACGGCCTCCAGTCGATGGACGGCAGTGGTGGTAAGCTAACTGTTCTTTTGTCGAGCGAAGAGCACGGCCGCCGGGCACGCATCAATGTGACCGATAGCGGGCGAGGGATTGCGCCGGAAGACATTTTGAAAGTGTTTGAGCCTTATTACTCAACCAAGGAGACTGGGACCGGTCTCGGGTTGGCGATCGTCAAGAAAGTAGTCGACGATCATGACGGAACGATTTCGGTAAAATCAAAAGTGGGAGAAGGTACGACGTTCACGATCACCTTGCCGGCAACACAATCAGATGTTTAGAGACGGACTGCTTGCCCGCCATACTAAGTTGTTTAGAGGCGCGCTCCGCTCGCCTTACTGACAAAGAAGCGCTGATCAACGGACCGCACTACAAAATTAATCATGCCACGTAAAACCATACTCGTTGTAGACGACGAAAAACCCCAACGCGACATTCTGCAGGAGATCCTGACCGGCGCCGGCTACGATGTGACCTCGGCTGCCTCTGGCGAAGCGGCGCTCAAGTTCGCCAAAGAACGCGACTTCGATCTGGCTCTGACGGATCTCAAGATGACCGGTATGGACGGCATCGAGCTTTTGCAGCAACTGCTGGCGCTCGACTCGTCGATCATCGTCATTCTTCTGACGGCACACGGCACTATCGAGTCGGCCAAAGACGCTTTACGGCGCGGCGCTTTTGACTACCTGCAAAAGCCCTTCGAACGCGATGCGCTGCTGGGAACAATCAAACGCGCACTGGGAAACCTCGACAAGATCGACGTCGAGATCATTTCCGCTTCTCCAAAAATGGAAGCCGTCAAGAAGATGATCCTGAAGGTCGCGCGATCGAACTCAACGGTCCTGGTGCGCGGTGAATCCGGCACCGGCAAGGAACTGATAGCCCGCGCAATTCATAATCAATCTCCGCGCTCGTCGGAAATGTTTCAGGCGGTTAACTGCGCCGCGATCAACGAAAACCTGCTTGAGTCAGAACTCTTCGGCCACGAGAAAGGCTCGTTCACCGGCGCGCATGTGGACAAGAAGGGGCTGTTCGAAGTTGCTGATCGCGGCACGCTCTTTCTCGACGAGATTGCCGAGCTTGACGTCAGCATGCAGGCAAAACTTCTCCGGGCTTTACAGGAACGAAGGGTGCGCCGCGTCGGCGGCACGTTCGAAATTCCGGTTGACGTGCGGGTCATCGCCGCTACGAATCGCGATTTGCGAGCGATGGTTGGCGACGGTCGTTTCCGCGACGACCTTTATTATCGTCTCAACGTGCTGTCGGTTGACGTGCCGCCACTGCGCGAGCGGCGCGACGATATTCCCGTTTTGATCGACTACTTCCTGAAAAAACATACGCGGAATACTTCGCGGCTGGTGAAGGGACTGACGACTGAAACCCGGCGCATCCTGATGGACTATGGCTGGCCGGGAAACGTGCGGCAGCTCGAGTCGGCCATTGAACGCGCAATCCTGCTCTGCGAAGGCGACATGATTATCCCTGACGATCTACCGACGGAAGTGCGGCAGGAATCGCAGACGGCAGTCACCGGCGGTTTCAAATTGCCGCCCGAAGGAATTTCGTTTGAGGAAGTCGAGAAAAACTTGATCCTTCAGGCTATGGACCAGACTGACTACAACATTACCAAGGCGGCCAAGCTGCTCGGACTTACCTTTCGCACGTTGCAGTATCGTTTAGAGAAGTTCGGGATCAAGAAGAACGATGGGAAAGGAGCCGATGAAGAATGAAACGCTCCTTCAGTTTTGCGTCATGTCTGTGCTTAGCGCTCGCTATGGCAGCATGCAGTAAGGTCATACTCGTAGACCGAGGAAACGGCGGTGGGCTGGGGCCGGGTCAGGGACAGACGCCGGCGGTGGTCTCTTCTTCGGACCAGGTGGTGAAGGTAGCTTCGGCGCCCGTAAGCATCTCGCCAAACAGTTCTGCCGAGGCGGTTGTTACTCTTTCGATATCGCCCGGCTTTCACATCAATGCTAATCCGGCAACATTCTCCTATTTGATCGCCACGGAAGTGACGCCAGGTAAGATGGCCAACATCACGGCCGGATCGCCGACCTATCCGGCGCCGGTAAAAAAGAAGTTTCAGTTCGCCGAACAGCCCCTCGCCGTCTATGAAGGTCAAATACCGATTAAGCTCACTTTGCGCGCCGAGAAGAATGCCACCAGCGGTCCTCTGTCTGTCCCGATCACGGTCAGGGTGCAGGCTTGCGACGAGGAAAAATGTTTCCCACCGGCGACCGTCAGCTCCACAATCTCGGTGATCGTGAAATGATGCGACCATGATCGAACGCATCTGGATCTTTGTGGCGGCAGTCCTGGTAATCGTAGCGGCCGCTCTCCTGTGGCGGAATAATATGTCGGCGGCTTTCGTTACAGCAACGCTGGGCGCTGTTGCATGGTTCTTAAGCTATCGCGCTCAGATACGAGCGAAACTTGCGGCGACTGAGGTGGATGCAGAGGAATCGGAAAACAATGAAGACTCGAATGAAAAGTAAGCTAGTAATTCTTGCCCTGCTGAGCTTGGCCTGCGCCGCGATCACCGGCTCGGTCAGCGCGGCCCCCTCTGATGAGTCCGAAGTTCGCAGCTCGGTCCAACGGATCTTCGATCAATTGAAAGCCGGTCAATACGAAGCGCTCTACGATGGGCTGCCGTCATCCACCCGTTCGCGCCTGCCGCGCGATCGTTTCGTCAAAGGGCTGCAGGGAACACGCAGCATGTACCAACTCGATCGAATCGAGATCGGCAGCGTGCGCGTGTCGGGAAACCTGGCCGTCGTCGATACCGTGATGTACGCGCACATCCAGCAGCCTTTCAATGCCGATGGTAAGTTGGTTGTGCAGCAATATCTGGTGCGCGAGGACGGCAACTGGCGCGTGGCCACCGGCGACCGCGCGACGATTGATCGCTTCTTGAAGAGCAATCCAGGCTTTGCGCGTAAGTTTCCGATTAAGCGAACGCGTGCGTACATCAATCAGAACGGCCAATGGGTAGAAATTCCTTTGGGACGGCCAAGGCCTAAATGAGTTGCGATAGGTGGCACAGACTTCAGTCTGTGATGAGTTTCCACGAACGCATGATCACAGACTAAAGTCTGTGCCACGTTAACTCGACAGCAAATCTTCAAACGACAACTGTGCATCGTCGGTTTGCACGTGACGCGGCCCGGAAATGCGTGGAACGTCCAACGCTTCGCGCACCGCGTCCAGGTGGAACCGAACAATGCGTGGAGTGAGACGCACGGAAGGTATTCGGCGCTTCGCGGCAAGCCGGCGCACCGTAGATTCGCTCACCTGCAAGACTGCGGCGAGCTGTCGAGCGGTTAGAAACTCTTCCCTGTCAGACACAGATCTTAACTCTCCAAAGCAAGTCCAAAGACCGCGCTCCACAAGTGCTTCATGGCAATGCGTTATCGTAACGCAAAGACGATCTCTATCCAACTGATATTCGGTTTTTTCTGAGGGTTGGAAGGGTAAGACCTAAAACTTTGAGATCTCAGGTTTGAGATCTGAAATTGGAGATTGCGGACTTGAGCTTATCTCGGCATGGGCTTCAGTATCAGCGCCACGCGATAGACGACCGCGCTGTCGACTTCGACGTCTTTTGAAACCGGCTCCACTTTGTCGGCTTTTACCGTTACGCGGTACCGCGCTGTCTCAGGAGACACGCGAAATACAAACTCGCCGGTTTCACCTGTAACCCGGGCATCGATTTTTTGCAGAGAGTTCTCAGCCACGATTCTGGCCAGTTCGACTCGCACGCCGGGAACGCTTCGTCCCGATTCAGTGAAGACACTGCCGCGCAGAAAAGCGATCGACCCTTCATCTATCCCGAGAACCAGATCATGAAGCATGCGCTTCTGGCCGCTTCTTAGATCCAGATTCGCAATCGAGTTGACCGCGAGACCAGGCTTGCGAAACGTAACTGTGTAAAGTCCGGGAGTAATGTGGGCGATCGTAAACTCGCCTTTCTTGTCGGTCGTGACCCGAGTAACCTCACGGTCGCCCTGCAGCAGCACTACGGACACGCCGCTGGGTGACCCCTTCTCGACCCGCACCTTGCCTTTGATTGACGCCGTTCCCTTGTCCTGGGCCAGACCGGCAACTGAAATCAGCAGCAGCAAGGCCGTCGCGAAAGTTGTCTTCATGAGTGTCATGTCAGTTCCTTGGGTCTCCAAGTTACCACGTCTGGGCTGCGTGCAACTACCCGCTTGTTTGTCACCAAATAATAGATAGACAGCGAGATTACTGTCCGCGCTCAATGAGCATGCATGAATATCTCAGTCCGGACCAAGGCTACGAGGCTTCTTATATCAAATAGGGTTGCCCGCTGTATTCCTTGAGTTTCGCTCTCATTAGCACATCACTTCAGTGAGGTGGCGAAATCTATCAGCCATTTCAACGGCATTCGACCGAACCCGTTGAAATGGCACTAATATACTTGACTCATTACGGCAATGGCTCTGCCACTCTGATGCGCGGCAAGTCTGCGACTTGCCGGCGGCGAACCTTCTTTTTCATTCGGGTCTTCGACCCGTCACGGTCAGAGACCGTT